>CAYTZS010000198.1:0-9802 GCA_964442355.1 uncultured Saprospiraceae bacterium
CGGGTGATTTTCCTCAGAAAATCACCCGGTTACACCCTTTTACTTGGTGCACCCTGAAAAATCCGGGATGACGCATGTTTCTCAAGAAGCAGGTTTCAGAAAGCCACGAACCGCAATGTCTTGGCTGCACCATCTTCGCCAACCACCTTTATGAAGTAAGCACCTTGTGCTAATGGTATCTCCAGAACATGGTTTGATGTGCCAGCGGGTGCATTCCGCTGCCAGTTGCCGAGCATTTTGCCCGTTGAGTCGAAGACTTGGAGGGTCAACGCTGTGGACGTTTCAGCCGTCGTTTCAAGTAGGATGGGCTGGCCAATGCGCACGGCATTGGGAGTGATTTTAGCGTAGAAATTTCCAACAAAAGCCTCATCTGTGCTGGATGGATTGTCTGGCGGATTGATGCCAAAGTTTTGCGCTACCTCTTGGCCCGCTTCCACTAGCACGTCGTAGGTCGGCTGGCAAGCCTCCCAGTTGATGTTTTCAGGCAGGATGGCAGTGACTTCGTAGCTGCCCGGTAAACATGGGAAAGTGAACTCGCCCTCATCATTGGCGTCAAGGAGGAATATTTCGTTGCCCCAGGCGAATTTCACCTGGCAGCCAGGTATGCCCGCCTCGTCCTCGTCCTTTTGGCAGTTGCCGTTGTCGTCGTTGAAAATCTTGCCACCAATGCGGCCAAGGTCGTTGCAGCCTTGGAGTTGCACAACGGAAAATAACTCCCAGTCACTGTTCATTACCTCAAATGGCGTTGGGTCTTCACCTATGGTAATTGTAGACACTTGCCCATTCAGGCTGGTGAAATTGACACTAAAAACGATGCCGCAGTCTGGGATTGTAATCCCAGACAATGTCGAGCTAGACCATGAATGTGGCAGTTTGCCGATGTCAACATTGTTTGGAGTCCAGCCAAAATTTGATAATTCGGAAATATCTGGCAATCCAAAATTGTCAACTGACTCAAATTGCATCATGGCAGGATCCCATTGGATGGTGTATTGCACGGAAACAATCTCTTCAAAATTGTGGACATGAAAGTTGGCTGTCACTTGGTCACCATTCTGCGTGGTGACGACGGAGATGCCCAAATCATTCTGTGTCTTCGCAAAAAAAGGAAGGCAAATGGCAAATAGGAAGGGTAGCGCAAACAGGTGGGTTGCGGATTGAGAAGTAGGTGTTTTCAGCATGTGTGAAAAATTTTGGTTTGGAAAAAGGATGACCTAAAGATGTCTTGAAACAATTGGTAGAAGCGAAACAAAGGTAATGGTAATTGCCAAAAAACAAATACCGCATAGCTGGTGCCTGCGGTATTTGCTTTGGTTGTAATGTTTTACGGTAAAACTCAATCCACCATCATTGCTTTCTTATCCAACTCCTGCTGTTTCATCATCTTCGGCAGTTCCCGTGGCTCGTACTGCTGGTTGCGCAGTTGCGGCACAAAACCAGCGTCACGGATGGCCTGCTGGATGCCGTCGGCAGTGAAGCGGAAGCGGGCACCTGCGGCGGACACCACGTTTTCTTCAATCATGATGCTACCGAAGTCGTTGGCTCCGGCGTGGAGGCAAAGCTGCGCAACGGGCTTGCCCACCGTCAGCCAAGAGGCTTGGATGTTCAACACGTTGGGCAGCATGATGCGGCTCATGGCAATCATGCGCACGTACTCGTCGCCGGTGACGGTGTTGCGAGCACGTTTCAGTTTCTTCAAAATTGTGTCCTCGTCTTGGAACGGCCACGGGATGAAGGCAAGGAAGCCCTTGGCATCGGCGGGTTTTTCGGACTGCACTTCCCGCAGCTTCACGAGGTGCTGCATCCGCTCCAAGTTCGTTTCGATATGGCCGAACATCATCGTGCCGGAGGTAGTCAAGTGCAGCTGGTGAGCGGCCCGCATCACATCGAGCCATTCCTGCGCCCCACATTTCCCAGCGGAGATGAGGCGGCGTACCCGGTCGTCGAGAATCTCGGCACCAGCACCTGGCAGGCTGTCGAGGCCAGATTCCTTGAGGGCTTTCAGCACCTCGTGATGCGTTGATTTTTCCAGCTTGGTGATGTGTGCAATCTCTGGTGGGCCGAGTGCGTGGAGCTTGAGGTTGGGGTAAAGTTCCTTGAGCTGACGGAAGAGATTGGTGTAAAAATCCAGGCCCAAGTCGGGGTGGTGGCCGCCTTGCAGTAGTAGTTGCTCGCCGCCGTAGGCAAAGGTCTCCTCGATTTTCACCTTGTACTCCTCGATGCTGGTGATATAGCTCTCCTCGTGCCCCGGCCTGCGGAAGAAGTTGCAGAACTTGCAGTTGGCAATGCAGACGTTGGTGGTATTCGAGTTGCGGTCAATGATCCACGTGACCACATTGCCGGGCACATGGTGCTGGCGCAGGGCATTGCCCACGTACATCAGCTCGGCGGTGGCCGCATTTTCAAACAAGAACACGCCCTCTTCGGCAGTGAGGTGTTCGAGGCGGAGGGCACGGTGGAGTAGGTCGTCGGTATGCATGAAGCTGGTATTAGAAATTATGTTTTGGATATTGGGGCGATGTTTTTTCAAACAAGTAACAAAGATAGTTGGTGAGGGTTTAAACTGAGAATTTTCAAATTTTCAAAATCGTGAGATGTCCGAAGTCCGGTAAGTACGCCACCTGCTCAACTGTTTTTCAATGAAATACTACCTTCTTGCATTCTTCTTCGCCTACGTCGTGCTCACCATGCTGCTGCCACGCTGGCGCATGAAGCGGGCCACCGGACAAGAGGTGTTCGTGGTACCCCGTGACGATTCGGCACAGGGCTTCATCGGGCGCATGTTCAAGCTGCTGTTCGGGCTGGCATTTGTGGTTTTGGCAGTACATGCCTTTGCCCCGCAGTGGGAGCGCTTCCTGTTGCCCGCCGACTTTTTGATGCAGCCAGCCGTGGAGTGGGTGGGGCAGGTGCTGCTGCACGGCTCGTTGGCGCTGGTGCTCGTTGCGCAAGCGCAGATGTCCCGCTCGTGGCGGGTTGGTTTCGATGAAAAGCAGCGGACGGAACTGGTGACGGGCGGACTTTTCCGCTACTCCCGCAACCCCGTATTTGTGGGGATGCTGCTCACGATGCTTGGCTTGTTCCTCGTGCTGCCGAATGCCCTCACACTACTGGCCGCTGCGTTGACTTGGGTGATACTCCAGATTCAAGTGCGGATGGAGGAGGAGTATTTGACCAAAACACACGGGAGTTTCTACCTGGATTACATGCAGAAAACTGGACGCTGGTTTTAACAGCCAGCCGCATTTCATTTGGTTTTTTCAGGCATTGGCTACCCTCGCTGCACTAAAGTTTAAGTTTTTTTTCAAAAAAGTTAAAAAAACTGTAACCCCCATGCGGCGTTTTGTGTCTTTCAAACGTTAGGTGAAAGTGCTTTTGGCGCAATTTTTACCAAAAAAATCAAACGGCAACTGCTTCGCAAAGCGATGAACTGGAATACAGAAAAATTAAACAAGGAATTGGGCCGCATTGATGGTGCCATCTTGGCGGGTCGTTATAACCTTGCGCTGAAGCTGGCGCACCGTAGCCTGAAGCAGTGCTACAGCACGTACATTTCTACCCACAACATCCCCACAGAGCAAGCCAAAGCCGACAATGTTCGCATGATGGCCATTTATGTTTGCCGTCACCTCATGGCGCACTTCCGCAAGTGCGAAATCCCATACAACGAGCGCCGACTGATGTTCATCACGCTGGTGAGCAACGTGATTTTCCTGACCACCATGAGCGTTTATTCGGAAGACGACTACTTCGCCGACAAAGCCACTGCCACCTACGCCCGTGAGAACGTGGGCAGCATCATTTCTTACCTGATGCGCTATTTGGGCTAACGATTTGTCCCCGCAATTGCCATTTCCCCGGTTTTGCCACTTCGTGACACTGTTTTGGCTGAATAATGCCGAACTTCCCGCCTGTTTTTGACCAACAGATAAAAATACAGTTCATGAAAAATGCATTAATCGCTCTTTACTTCGCAATAATGCCGCTCGCTGGCGTCATTGGCCAAGCCACACAAGCCACGCTCCTCGACAACTGGTACGACAACAGCATCGTGCCCACGACTTCCTACAACAACCGCTACAACGAATGTTGGGGCTTCGCCGTCAACGGCCACGAATACGGCGTCATCGGCTCCACCTACGGGCTTCACTTCATTGACGTTACAGACCCGACCAATGCTTTTGAAGCCTTCAAAGTGCCGGGCGCATCGGCTGGCAGCTACCTCATCCACCGCGACATGAAGGACTACAACGGCTACCTCTACTGCGTAGCAGACGAGGGGCCGAGCAGGTTGCAAATCATTGACATTCAAGACCTTCCGAACAGCGTGACGCAGGTGTACAACTCCAACGAGTTCGTCACAACGGCACACGACCTCTACATCGACACATCGCAGCAGCGGCTCTACCTGCTTGGCGCTGGCAGTTCCACCAAAGTGCTCGACATCTCCAACCCAACACAGCCCGTACTGCTGGCCAGCTACCCAAACGCCAGCTACTATATGCCCTACACCCACGATGGGTTCGTGAAGGACAACATCGGCTTTTTCAACTGCGGCGGTGCCGGGCTTTGGGTCATCGACTTCACCAACCCGCTGGCCCCGGTCACGCTAAGCACCATGACTACCTACACCGATGCCGGGTACAACCACTCCGGCTGGCTCTCCGAAGATGGCAATTATTATTTCCTCTGCGACGAAACCCACGGTGCAAGGGTGAAAGTGGTGGACGTGACCGACCTCTCGGAACCAGTGGTGGTAGCCACCATCGAACCAGGGCTCTGGAACAGCGAGATACCTCACAACTGCATCGTGCGGGGCAACTACCTCTACCTTTCGTACTACTACGATGGCTTGGAGGTATGGGACATCAGTGACCCTGAGAACCCTGAGCGAGCTTACTTCTACGACACTTACCCCGGGAACAATGTTCCTTCTTACGCTGGTGCCTGGGGCGTGAATCCGAACTTGCCTTCCGGCAACATCCTGATTTCCGACATGCAGGGCGGGCTTTTTGTGTTTGAAAGCTTGGACGGCAGTTTCGTGAACACCTCGTTGGTGGCGAGCCAGAACGAGTTTGATATTTGCCTGGGGCAAACCGTCAGCTTTGAGTTGACGCTCGGCAGCGATTTTTCACCCAATGGCGCAATGTTGAGCCTGTCGCCCGATGGGATGCAGGCAAACGTGCAGTTCAGCCAAAACCCCGCCATGCCCGGCAGCACCGTGCAGGTGACGGTGTCTGGCATCCCATTTACCCAGGGCGTGGCGAACGACCTGATAATACTTGCCAATGACGGCTTGGTGGAGCGTTCCGTCGAAGTTTCCATTGCGTCGAACGAGGTGCCATCGGCTCCCGAACAAACCGTTCCAGTAGCAAACGCAACGAGCGTGGCGCTCCAAGCGCATTTTGAGTGGACGGCTGTGCCCGGCAGCGACAGCTACAAACTGCAAGTAGCCGATGATTTGGCAGCATTCGATGCCAACATCGTTTACAGCTCCAGCTTGGCTGCGACAGCATTCACTCTCTCCAATGGACTGAACCCTGGCACAACCTATTTCTGGCGGGTAAGCTCGAAAAACGATTGCGGTAGCGAGGCTTCGGCCATTCGCAGTTTCACCACGGTGGGCACCAGTGGCGCCAATAGCTTGGAAGGCATTTCGCTAGACATCTATCCAAACCCTGTCAACGACCTCCTATTTTTGAGCAGCACGGAACACATGCCTGCATCGCTCAACATGACGTTGGCCAATCCAACTGGGCAAACCGTGCTGACACAGACTTTCCCAGTTGGTGGAAAACTGTTCTCGCTGGCGGTGGACGGCCTGCCTGCTGGGGTTTATTTCCTCAAGATTTCCTCGGAAAAAGAAGTGCTAGTGCGAAAAGTAGTTGTGGAGTAAGTATAAACGCAGGTCGGGGATTTTTTTCTCAAAAAATTACCGATTCAAGTTGGGGATTCGCTGCCCAGCGTTAATTTTACCATTGCAAATCAGGCGGAAGTAGCTCAGTTGGTAGAGCATCAGCTTCCCAAGCTGAGGGCCGTGGGTTCGAATCCCATTTTCCGCTCGCTTGATAATCAAGGACTTACGAATCGTATTCGTGAGTCCTTTTTTGTTGGTTTCCGCAAAAGCACACACAAATCCCAAAATCACGGCGATGTTTTATGGTTGCAGCTTCCAAATCTTGTCAGAAAACGGCAGGTAGGCGGGCAGTGCAGCAGAGCCATACCAGTTAAAGACATCGGCCTCCAACAAGCCTGACGCAATGGCGGGGTCGGTCAGTAGCAGCTCCCTTGCGGCATCCAAGTCACCGACGTTGTTGAGTATGAAAATGCCCCGATACTTGTGGTCGTTCTTGCCTAGCGGCCCTGCCACCACCAGCTTTTCCTCGGCCACCAGTCGGTGGATGTTCTCCATGTGCCCCCTGAACTGCTCGTTGATAAATGCCTTGTCCGTGGAGGTGTTTGGCCCCGTTTTCAGCAATACCAGTACGAAGCCCTTCATGCCATAGTCGTCGCCACCATACTGCTTGGCTAGGGCGGGGTCATAGTTTGGGTTGGCGACCGTCGTGTCGGGCTCGGCTGGGGAAGCAGCGGCCTGCTTCACGAGCTTGTAGCCAATGGATTGCTCGCCATCGCCCGACAGCGTCACCTGCACCAGCGCATTGTTCAGCTGTTGGTAGGCAATGCGCTTGGGAAAATCGTGCTGGAAGTTCTCGAACACGTATGCCTCCCCCGATTTCCGCAGCAGGAACTCAACTCGTTTGCCACCGTTCTGCTTAACGACCGTAGCGGCATACACTACCTTGCGCTTCTTCGTCACCACGATGTCCATGTACTCGCTCACTGCCATTTGCCCATCACTCAGCCGATAGCCGACGCCTTTCAGGGCTTGGCCATTCAGCAGGTCCCAGTGCTCGTAGCTGTCCTCGTTTTCCATTTTCCAAGTACCCTCCAAGAAAAGGGGCAAATCGGCTTGCGCAAAGGCCAAGCTCGACACCAGCAACAACAAATAGGTCGTGTAACGCTTCATACAAGGTAGATTTTATGGTCGCAATCGGTAAAACAGGTTCAGCGCAGACCCAGCACCATGCGGCGGTACCCGAGCTTCTGTCGCAGCTAACGACTGCACTGCAAAGCTAAAAAAAACCGCTGCTTCAGCTGTTTCCGCTGGTTCCAGTCTCCAGACCAGACACCACTATCCCATCGCCCACACATACGATAGTAGTCCTGCCACTACCAGCTAGCCCCCGCAAATAACAAATCCCCGACCACTTGCATGGCTAGGGATTTTTGATTCAAAGTATCGGCAAGTACCGTCAAGCCTGCACCCCGTCCGGGGAAAGGTCGGTGTCCGGCAGTATTAGCATCGGGTCTCCCGACCGCACACTACTATCCCAACGCCTCCGACGTGCCGATAGTAGTCCAGCCCTGTCACGCTGGTTCATGTTCTCCGACTTATGAAATGAGTATCAGCCTGTCATTGACAAGCGCAAGGAGCACAACCACTTTGCTCCCGAAGGGATGAATCGCCTGGGGGGACGAACATGAAGCAGGAACAAGCCGGGCGACTTGTTCCTGCTTCATGTTCATGTTGGCTATTTGCCACCTGCTGCTCCTTTTTGGAGAATGGCATTTGCGTCAGCAATGAACTTCACCTCTTCCTTTCCCGGTTCGGTGCCACCAGGATAGCCCAGGGAACCCAATGCATTGAGGTTGAAACGCTGGCCGGTCGCATCGGGCACGGCATAGAACAACCAGATGGTCGGATAGCCGCTTACTTGAAACGCCTGTTGGAGGCTGGCGTTTTGCTGCGCCAGTTCCTGCGGCAATTGCTTACGGCGAGGGAAGTCAAGCTCCAACAAGACCACGTTTTTCTTTGCCCATTCCACGAAAGCGGGCTTGGCAAATACGTTGGCTTGCAGGCGGTGGCACCAGCCACACCAGTCGCTGCCTGTGAAGAAGCCGAAGATGGGCTTTTTGGTTGCTTCGGAAACGGCCCTTGCCTTGGCCAAATCAGTGTGCCATTCCAAGCCGTTGGCAGGAGCGGTTTCTGTCTGGGCCGTGCAGGAGAATTGAGTAGCCAGCATCAGCATGGCAAAAAACATGAGTACGGATTTCATTGTCAGTTATTAAGAATGAACAAAGGAGCAAAGTTATTCGGCTTTATTTTTCTTGGCCGAATATTAACGCAACCTTAGTACTGTGTGTGAATTAACACTGCTGAGGCCGGCCTCCAGACCAGACACCTGCGAGGCCCTTCCAAGTTTTTTAAAATCTGGAAAGGCGAACCCACGAGAAGTCGGGGATAACCGTCGAGCAAAGTCTTGGAACTAATTCTATCCAGGCTTCCACCTAGATACCTCCCCTTATTTTATCTTCGCTGCTCTTGTACATAAAATTTGACGATGAACGGACAATACACCGGAGACGCCTTAAAAGCGGCACCTTATACTTTTCACGGAAATGAAACCCGGGATGCTTTTGAACTGCCCACCTTTATCCCTGACCCACAATTGGTCAAGGCCATTCAAATGTCGATAAAGCTGGGATGGCCACTGTTGGTGACGGGTGAGAAATTCAGAAGGGACATGGTCGTCAAATCCATTGCTTATGAATTGTTCGGGGAGGCGTTCCCAGACCATGCTATCCGGTGGTCGGTCATGAAAAACGAAACCTTTCAGGCTGGCGTCTATACCTATGACCATGCGGCCAAGAAACGGGACCTTGAATACCACCAGCTCGACCCCCAAAACCATCCGCTAAAGCCTGCCGATTTTTACCTGCGCACCGGCGCTGTATTGGCGGTTCTTCAGTTGCAAGAAGCTTCGAATGATTGGCCACCCCCCATCCTTGAAATCTGCAATGTGCACCAAGCGTCGGAAGGTTTTATTGCCGATATGATGGATTTTCTGCTCTTGAATAGAGTGGTTCATATCCCAGAGACGGACTTCCAGTTGGCCCGAAAAAAGTACAGGTTCCCCATCATCCTCCTGACTGCCGAACAAGGGTATCAATTGCCCCAAAACCATGATGGCGTCATCTATGCCCATGAGATGCCATTCCCCCGCCAGGAAGTTTTCCTGGAGGAGTTGCTGGGATTGTACGGCCATTACCTCATCCCGCCCAAACCGGATGCGGACGGCAACATGGATTTCTCCAAAGCTGTTCGTTTAAAGGACCGCAGCGATTTCCCGCAGCTACAGACGATGATTGGGAAATTGTTGGAATTATTCTACCTCATTAAAGACAGTAGGCTGCTCCGCAAAGGCGATGGCCAACTACCGATGACGGTACTGGAACTAAAGGATGCCATTAGCCTGAAAATCCAGGAAGTAACCGTGGAGGGTCAGTCCGTCGAGGCCATCACGAGCAGCATCGAACAACTCCTCGAATCACAAAGGCAGTTGGCGGCGTCCTTCGACTTGGGCGAATCTGTTGAAATCATCCGGGATGCCATTGTCCAAGGAAAAATGGAAGCGGCCACCAAGAGCCTCGAACTCATTCAAGGAAAGTTTTCGAATGACCTCAAGAACGAAGCCCGGCAATTGATTTCCAGGTACCATGAGTTGTCAAACACTGAAATGATGGGTATCGAAAGCCCCTTGATTCTTTATCCTCAAAAGAACAAGCTATCGTTCGATTTGCTGCGATTTTTGGACAAGCTTTAATGACCCGGTTGCACCCACAAATAATAACGGCAGCGGCATCGAAGATGCCGCTGCCGTTATTATTTGTGGGTTTTCGGGGGTTTTGGGGGGCCCAACCCCCGCCAAACCCAATTTTTGTCCCGCCCGGTGGTGCAAAGTGG
>CAYTZS010000199.1:0-9714 GCA_964442355.1 uncultured Saprospiraceae bacterium
GATGATAGGCCCTTGGTCAATGGCGAGGGTGCTCGTGGCAAACCAGTCTTCGTTGAGGTTGAAGGCGTCGAAAAAGCCCATGTTTCCCCAAAGCCGCTGGCCGTGTACCCGGTAAAAATGCTTGAGCGCCGACAAGCTTTCAGCAGGGGTGTAGGGCATCGACGAAAGGGCAGCCGTGGGCGTGATGGTACCGTTGTCACGACCACTGGTGGGTTCATGGGCAAGGTAGCCCCAAGGGTCGTCGCTAGCCGTGAGCCCCCAACACTCGGCGGAATAGCCCTCATGGTTGAGCGGATTGGCGATGCAATAGGCCCGGTTGATTAGCGAATGGTGTTTGTTGTGGATGTAGTAGTTGGTATAGTTGTCCTTGAGGCCCCGTGGGTCGAAGCCCAGGTAGGAGTAGTGGGCAAAAAACAGCGGCCCGCCACGAGCTGGACCAACGTCGAGTTTGTAACCGTAGTAGGTCTGGCCGTTGGTGTAGCCAAAGCCAGCCCAACCAGCGTTCCAGAGACTGGCGGGAACGGGGTGCGTAGGCGATGCAATGGCCAGCAGGTAGATGATAAGCGCCTCATTGTACCCCCGAATCTGGAAGTTCATCTGCCAGCCGTAGTTCGGCGACCAGTGCCAGTAAAGCACGTTGGAGTTGTTCTTTCGGTACCAGTCCCATTCGACGGCCTCCCAAATTTCCGTGATTTTGTCTCGGAGTGATTGCTCGTCGGTGTCGTTTTGGTCGAAATACTGGCGTGCGCAGAGTAGCCCCTGAATCAGGAACGCCGTTTCGACAAGGTCGCCGCCGTTGTCGTACTGGCTGAATGGCACGACAGTGCCAGTTGCGCCGTTCATCCAATGCGGGAAGACGCCGTGAAAACGGTCGGCGGTTTGTAAAAAGGAAGTGATTTTCAACAGCCGCTCCAGTCCTTCTTGCCGGGTGATGAAGCCCCGCTCGACGGCTACCAGCATGGCCATGATGCCGAAGCCCGTGCCGCCAGAGGTAACGATGTCGCCACTGTTGTTGCGCTCACGTGCCATGCCGCTTATCGGGTGACCAAACTCCCAGAAATAGCGAAAGGTGTAGCGCTGCACCATTTCGAGCAGTGCATCGTCGGAGAGCGGGCCCACGTTTACCGCCACAGTGTCGGAAGTGGCAACTACCCCAGAGCCACCCAGCGCTTCCACGAAATAATGATAAGTTTTGGGAGTGCCGTTGTTGAATCCCGTGAAGTCGAGGTAGTTGGTGGGGAAGATGATTTTCACCTGGCTGAAAGTCTGCCCATTCTCCGAGCGCCAAATTTTATAGGAAAAGGGGTTGGTGTTGGGGGGGACGGGCCATTCCAGTTCAACGTGGCTGTCGAAGCCCTCGACGGTAAGCTGGAAATCACCTTGGGCTATTGTACCCGATGTACAGCAAAGAGAGAACGCAAAGGCAAAAAGCCTGTGTAGGTATTTCCTTGAAATCATCAGCATGGGTTGTATGATGGTGACTGGCTTTTGTGTTGTTTTGGTGGTTCGAAGGTAGGATTTTTTTGGGGATAGGATGTGAGCAAGTGTCGCTTCGCTCAATGCTTGCTTGAACTTGAACATTAATCATGAAGGAAAAAATTTGGGTTCTTCATTCAAGTTTGGGAGACTTATGACAACTGGCTCCGGTGGTAGCGGTCAACTTTCTAAAACCTTCAATTGCATCTAAATTTTTGCTCAGGTGGGTCTGGTTGCGATAAGCCATAAATTTGTTTTGAAGTTATGCGAATTAGGGAATTACGATTTATGATTGGGCGGCGGCGTCATTCCGTCACTACCAGCTTGCCGCTGCCTCGTTCTAAAATTGGTTTACAAAAAAAGTACACTCCAGTGACCCTCAATGACCAATGACCAACAGCCAATCCGCCTCAAAGCTCCTTCGGTTTCGGGTCATGTAGCTTGCCCAAGCCACTGGCGATAATCATGGACACGCAGAGGTCGCTGGTGACGTTGGCCACGGTGCGGCACATGTCCAGCGGGCGGTCAATGGCGAAGATGAGCGCCAAGCCAGCCTCTGGGATGCCCGCCTTTGCCAGTACGATGACGAGCATGACCATGCCCGCCCCCGGCACCGCCGCTGAGCCGATGCTGGCCAAGGTGGCAGTGAGCAAAATGCCGAGTTGCGCTCCAAGGTCGAGGTGCATCCCGAAGGCTTGCGCAATGAACACGGCTGCCACGCCCTGGTAAAGCGCCGTGCCGTCCATGTTGACGGTGGCACCGATGGGCAGCACAAAACTGGCCACCTCTTCGTCCACGCCGAGGTGTTCTTCGGCACGCTCCATCGTGACGGGCAATGTGGCGGCACTTGAACTGGTGCTGAACGCCAGCAACTGCGCCGGGGCAATGCCCTTGAAGAAAAATGCAGGGCTTTTCTTGGCGAAAACTTTGACCAAGATTGGGTAAAAAAGACCTATCAAAATGGCGAGGCCCAACAGCACACAAAAGGCATAGCCAAGCAGGGCCGCCAACAGGTCGAAGGAGGGCAACTCCACGACCAGCGAAGACAGCAGCGAGAACACGCCAATGGGCGCTGTGAGCATGATGATGTCAATGAGTTTCATGATGACCTCGTTGGCGCCTTCGAAGAAGTCCACCACAGGTTTGGCCTTGTTGGCGGGGATGAGTATCAGGCCAACGCCAAAGAAAACGACGAAGAAAATCACCTGCAACATGCTGGTGTTGTCGGTAGCGGCGCTGAACAGGTTTTCAGGCACGATGTCCACGAGGGCCTGGAGCGGGCCGCTCTGCTTGGCGGTTTCGGCTGCGGCGATTTTGGAAGAGGCGCTGTCGGCGAACTTCTCCATCATCACCTGCCTCGATTCTTCTTTAATGAAATAGCCGGGCCGAACGATGTTGACGATAATGAGGCCGACCGCAATGGCAAATGCCGTGGTGGCGATGTAAATGGCGAAGGTGCGCCCCCCCATTT
The DNA here is from genome assembly GCA_964442355.1 of uncultured Saprospiraceae bacterium. Taxonomy (GTDB): domain Bacteria; phylum Bacteroidota; class Bacteroidia; order Chitinophagales; family Saprospiraceae; genus UBA6168. The sequence goes on from CAYTZS010000199.1 coordinate 2,948, forward strand.
TACCGAGCTTGGAGATGTCCTTCAGGTCAGCCACGCCCTTGACGAGCGAAGTGACGATGAGCGGCACGGCTATCATCTTCAACAGGTTGATGAAGATGGTGCCGAAGGGCTTAATCCAATCCTTGACGAAGTCGGCCCAGCCCATTTTCGCAGCGAAAAGCCCGAAGATTACGCCCGCCAAGATGCCGAGCATGATTTGCCAATGAAGCGCCAATTTTTTCATAAAAAAGTTGAGTTGTTTGAGAACTGCGGGCAAGTTACCCAACTTTTTTATTTGTCCGAAAAACCGACAGGCTGGTTTACTGCTTGGGGCTTAGTTGTGTGGCAAGCTGAACCGTGGTCGGGTTCTTTTTCAGTTCATAAATATCAAAGCAGTTGAACCCCTCGGCGCTGCCGTTGCACTGCGAGCCGGGGCGGTCGCTGGCGAGGTAGCCCGTCTGCGAGGCTTCGTGGTAGGTAAAAAAGAGGTCGTCGTAGGCGGTGTTGAAGGGCTTGCCCATGTTGGCGGGGGCTTCCCAGTTGCCCAGTTTGTCTTTTTTGATGGAAAAAACATCGAAGCGGCCATTGCCCTTCAAGCCGTTGGTGCTGAAGTAAAGTGTCTGGGCGGTTTGGTTGAAACTAGGCGTCACTTCGTCTTTTGGCGTGTTGAAGGGCAGGCAGGTAGGCTCCTCAAACTTACCGTCCCAGGTGATGGACGAGGCCCAGATGTCCATGCTCCCCTTTCCGCCACTGCGGTCGGAGGCGAAGTAGAGCACGTACTTTTTTTGTGCCGCATCGAAGCCAATGGCAGGCTGGGTGTTGTTGCTGCCCCGCTGGTTGATGCTTTCCGGCAGCTTCACGGGAGGGCCCCAAGTGCCTTCGTACTGGCGGTCACGGTACCAAAGCTCGCATTCCTGCATGTTCTCGTCGCTGCAAATGGTGAAAAACATGCGGCTGGCATCGGGCATGAGCGTGGGGCAAGCCATGTGCTTGGTGGTCTTTTTGTTGTTGAACTCGGCGTCCACCCTTGGCGTCTCGCCCGGCTTGAACGACAATATCCGGCTGATGGCCGCTGCTCCCGCCGAGTCTTGCCGCATGCTGGAGAAGTAAATGCGCTCGCCGTACCTGACCGGGGCAAAGTCAGCAACGGGTGCATTGAAAGGCGTGTCGAGCCTTTTAGCCACGAAATTATGGGAAGTGATGTGCGAAGGTTTGGGTTTGCTGGATTGGGCGGTCAAATGGGTGAAAGCAAACAACCCGCAGGCCAAGAGTAGGATTCTGGTTAACATCTTTTGTAAGTTTTGGTAATGAACTGTCAAGCCCGGCTTGTCGGAGTGCCGGGCATGGTATTAGAGAATTTGAATGCCAAATGGATGTTGAGTGAAACCAGAATGGTATGCTGAACCGAAATATTGAGAAGGGAAAATTGCAGGAATTGTGCGGCAAAGATAAGCGCAAACCCGCCACTAGGCAAGTACACGACCCTGTCCAACACAAAACCAGTGGGCATTCTTCCCTTATATTTTAAAATAGTTCAACGAATATCCAGTTGGATTTTAGGCCATTAACTCCGAACAGCCTTGAAATAGGATGAGATGAAAAAATCTAGTTTTTGTGCCTACTGCTTGCCACAAACTGTCGCAAAACGCCAGTCCTGCGGCACCAACTACGGGTCGAGTGGGCGCTTCAGGTATATCTGCCGATTCAGCTTGATGAAATAGCTGATTTCTTCGGTACTGAATTCAAAAGAATATGGCTCGAACCCGTTGGCAATTACCGTGAGTTGGTAGCGCTTGCCCGTTTCCAATCGAATGGAAACCATGTTGTCGTCTTTGCGAGCAGCGAAGGAGCCAGTCTCGTAGCTGTTGACCTCCCGGATGTCCACCTGTGGGGCATACACCGGAGCGTTGTCCAATGAACGGAACATTTTCATCTCCAGCTCCACAAAAACCCTGGCCTCGTAGATGTCGAGACAAGCTGTGTCGCCCAACTGCTCGTTGCAGTACGGGCTTGGTCGGTTGGAAACCAAGTAGGCATTTTGGCTTTGTGAGTGGAAGCTGTAGTAGGTATCGTCGTAAGAGCTGTTGAGCAAGTCACCGAGGTTTTCGGGCACGTTCCACTCGCCAGTTTCGGTCCTTTTCTCCCGAAAAATGTCGAAGCCGCCCTTGCCCGGCCAACCGTTTGAGCTGAAGAATAGCGTCTGCGTAGCTTGGTGAAAAAACGGCGTGATGTCGTCGTCGGGGGTATTGAAGGGCAGGCAGACTGGCTCGCTGAACGAACCGTCACGGCCAATTGCGCTGCACCAAATATCCAAACCGCCGTAACCATCCGGCCTATCGCTGACAAAGTAAATCACGTACTGTTTTCTGATTTTGTCCCAGGCAATGGAGGGCTGTGTAGCGTTGTAGCCCTTTAGATTCACTTGCGCTGGAAGCCGTTTGGGTGGCCCCCAGTTCCCCTCATATTCTCGTTCACGACACCATATTTCACAGCCGTCGGCATCCGAAAAATCACCTTTGCATAGGGTATAGTAAATCGTGCTGGCATCTGGTGTCAGTGCAATATTGCCCGAATTGAGCAATTCTTTTTCTGGGTTACCTGCAAATTCCAGTGCCGGATAATTGCCCCTTGCCTCAAAAATGCGGCTTACCTGCCTTGTCGTTTTTTTGCGCTTATTGTCCCCCACTTCTACTTTTACCATGGAGGTAAAATACATTTTGTCGGCATAGCGGAGCGGTGCATACTCGGGCCCAGCAGTGTTGACGTTTTCCGGCATCCTGCGCATGTTTGAAGCTATATTTTTGCCCTTGTCATCCTCCAGTGTTTTGAGGGCTTCAATTGCTAGGTAGGCAAATAGGTTGTTGGATTCGTTGTGCTTTTCGAGGTATTTCTGGTAGTAGTGCTTTGCTTCTGCTCTTTTGTCCAGGTCCAATTTCACTGTTGCCAACTGAAAATCGGAGACGGCATAGTAACCGACCTTGGCAGCCTCTGGAATGCTTTCCAGGTAGGTTTCCGCCTTTTGAAAATCACCGGAAAGCCGGGCAGCCTCACCTGCAATGAACATCGAAGCAATGTTGGTCGTATCAATTTCCAGTACTTTTTCGCTGAAAAGCAGGGCAGAGGAATAGTCTTTGGAATGGAACGCCGCAAGCGCCTTCTTTTCATAATTCTCCAAATACTGCCCGAAGACCAGATTAGAGCTCAACATCAACATTGTTAAAACGGTGTACCAATAGCGCATGACCAGGTCATTTTGCAGTTTTTGTTCTCCATCAGGTGCTAGTCGGGAGTGAAAACTTGTCGTCGAGAAGTGCTGTACAGGGAGGGTTTGCTTGCAGATCGTTACACTGGAATCAAATACTAAGCCATAGGATTATTGGTTAATCTGTTGTTGACGCTGAAAAAAAAGTTGAGGAAAATTGAACCTCGACCCCCAACACCGTGTACCAACCACCAAATTTTTAAAAGGAAGCACCATGAAAAAGACAATACTGGCCATCGTTGTTATGCTGTTTTCGAGCTTGGGGGTTTGGGCGAACCCAACCAGCGCTACCCTACCCGAGCGCATCAAGCCCCTCTCAAAAGTGGCCTACACGCAAACTTATTACATCGAGCAAGCCGACCTCTGGAAATTGGAAACCACGAAAAACAGCGCCAATCCAGATGCTTGGTTCAACTACTTTCGGGCAGCCCGATACGCCAACATGCTTAACCGCAGCAGCCAACCAGCCTACGACCTTGCAGCCATTGTTGAGCAAATACCCGTGTCGCTGCACGACAGTTTTGAGTACCAGTTCATTCAATTCATGGCCGCCGACTGGAACGAAAGCCGCTACCAGTACCTGCTCAAAGCCCACGAAACCGCACCCCACCGCATGGAAGCCTACCACGACCTCGTAGCTTACTACGTGACGCGAGGCGACCAGCCACGGGCGCTTTTTTACATCGAAAAACTGTTCGAGGCGGGCGAGTTCCCAGCCGAGCTGCTGGCCTGGAACTACAACCTGATGGCCTCCGTAGAACCCGATGCCATCCTGCTCACTTACGGCGACAACGACACCTACCCGCTGTGGGTGCTGCAATCGGCACGGGGCATCCGCAAGGATGTTAAAGTACTGAACATCAACCTGTTGCTGATGGAAAACTATCGGGCACAGGAGTTTGAAAAACTGGGACTGCCTGCGGTTGACCTGAGCCAATGCCAAAGCTCCGAGCAGATGTACCTCAAGGTGATGCAGCAAATCATGTCGGGCGCTCGGCAGCCTGTTTTCGTTGCCAACTCCATGCCCGAGGTCGTGCGGCTGGCGTTTGGCGACAGCCTCTACCTCACCGGACTGGCCTTTCGTTATTCCGCAAGCACCTTCGACAACCTTGCTTTTTTGAAAAACAATTTTGAAAACAAATTCCTGCTCGACTACCTGCGGGTGGACTTCAGCCCGGACTCCATCTCTTCCATCATGGCAGGCATGAACCTTCAGTACTTGCCCGCTTTCATCTTGCTGCACCAGCACTACAAGGTCAGTGGCGAAGCGAAGAAGGCCGCCAGTTTGGAACCGTTGATGACGCATGTGGCCAAAGATGGGGGTCGTGAGAGTGAGCTTCAAGCCTACCTCGATTCTCAAAATCCAGCACCAGCCCCCGTTGAGTCGAGCATCTCGGTACGCAATCTTGATAAAGGCATGAAGAAAATCAGCGGTAAACTCTACGCCTTCGACACCGAAGTGACCAATGGCCAGTACGAAGCTTTTTTGATGGATTTGGTAAAAAACAAGGCTTTTGACCAACTCGGCATCTGCCAAGCCCCCCGCACCGATTGGCGCAGCCTACTGCCGGAGCAATATAAAAACCTGCCCGACAGCGAGGTTTTCAAAAACGCCCACCCCGACGACCCCGCAGCCCCGGTTGTCAACATCAACCATCGGGCCGCCCAGCTTTACTGCGACTGGATTACCAACGTTTACAACGCCAGCAACGACAAGAAAAAGGCTTACCGCAAAGTGCGATTCCGGCTTCCGAGCGAGGCTGAGTGGGAACTGGCTGCGCATGGTGGCCGACCCGACCCTCCATACCCATGGGGCGGCTATTTTATCCGAAATTCAAAGGGCTGCTACCTCGCCAATTACGACGTCAGTGATGAAAAGCCTTGCAAGGATTGCCCCACCAACGACAACAGTAGGCCCGATGATGGCGGTTTTTTCCCGGTGAAGGCAGACAGCTATTTTCCCAACGATTTTGGATTGTACAACACCAGTGGCAACGTCGCCGAGATGATTGACCAGCCAGGTGTCACCAAGGGCGGAAGCTGGGCTGAAATCCCATTTTACGGTCAAATCACCAGCCGCAGCACCTACACCAAACCCGCTCCGCACATCGGTTTTCGGGTGTTCATGGAGGTGTTGGAGTAATTGAGAATTAAGAATTGAGAATTAATCATTGACCTTTAACAAAACATACCAAACCTTCTCTGACGAGCAACTCATGCGGCACATCGCCAGCAGCGGGTGCGAGGCGTCTTTCGGGGAATTGTACGACCGCTACAGCGAGCGGATGCATCGCTATTTCTATCGGCTGCTGGGCAATGACGCTCATCGGGCCGACGACTTCACGCAGGAGCTTTTCATGAAGGTGGTGGAGAAAACGGCGCTTTTCGACCCGGAGCGGCGCTTCTCCACTTGGCTTTACGCCGTGGCTGGCAACATGGTGAAAAACGAGTACCGCCGCCTCTCCAGGCAGTCGGCACCGCCGCTCGTGGATGATTATGTTGGGGAAGATTTTTCAGAAGACTTTGACAATCAGGTGTTTGAACAGCACCTGCACCATGCCCTCGGCGAACTGGACGAAACGCAGCGACAGTGCTTCGTGCTGCGCTACCAAGAAGAACTGAGCGTGAAAGAAATCGCCGAAATCCTCGACTGCCCAGAAGGCACGGTGAAGTCGAGGATGTTTTACACGTTGAAAAAATTGGGAAACAAGCTGCGGGCGTTTGCAGGAGCAATGATGGTTTTTGGTTTTTGGATTTACGTAGCATAAATCCAAAAACCCTTAAAAAAGAGTACGATTATGAAAAGCACAATAATGATAGACATCGAGCATCTTCTGGCCGAGCGGCCTTTCGATCTGCTCAACGCCGCCGAAAAACAGGCTGTGCTGGCGCAAATGCCGGAGTGGGAATACCAGCGGCTGCACCAACTCGTTTTGCGGAGCAAAGCAGCACTGCGTCAAAGCCCCAAGCCCAACCCAGACATCCGGCAGCAATTGCTGGAAGCGCTGCGCAAACAACCGAAGCAGCAGCCCCGCCCTACTGGGCTGCTCGTGCGCATGGCACAGTACCGACTCCCGGCGTGGCAGGCTGCTGCGGGGCTGGCATTGCTGCTGGTCGCCCATTTTGCCCTGCAAAAAACACCCGCCGAGACCCTGCGCACCGAGACGGTTTACGTGAACACCACAGACACCATCTACAAAGAAGTGGCCATCCCCGTAGCGGACACCTCCTCGAAGCGGCCACAGCGCCGGGTGAACGTGAGGCCAAGTTTTGCCAACAAAAGCCAGCTGGCGGTGTCGCCAATCGAGGCACTAGCCGATTCCTCTTCCCGCTTGGGTAGTAGTGCCGCTGGCCTGCCCGACACACTTCCAGGGTTTCAGTTCAGCATACACCAGCCCAACGGACGTTCGGCCAACGAAATGAAGGAACTCTGGCAATTCCTCGGGGAGGTCTATTGAGGTTGGCGTATCGAATACGCCCAGACAGGTCGCCCCTACGTAATTCCCCAACTGTTTTATACATTTGC
>CAYTZS010000200.1:0-9713 GCA_964442355.1 uncultured Saprospiraceae bacterium
CAGATGGTGGATACCTAGTTGCAGGTTCCTCTTTTTCTGATGACGGTGATGTTTCACAAAACCAAGGCTTTTATGATTACTGGTTGGTCAAACTGGACGCCACCGGTAATCTGGTTTGGGAAAAAAGTTACGGTGGGGTTGGCGAAGAACGGGCTTATGGCATTGTGCTGAATGCCAGCGGTGCCATCATTGCTGGAACGTCCAATTCTGGGAATGGCGATGTTCCCGGCAACAATGGTGGCTATGATTTTTGGGTAATGAAAATTGAGCTGGATGGCAATTTGTTGTGGAGCAAAAACCTGGGCGGCTCAACCGAAGACCGGGCATTGGGACTTGCATCAAAATCAGATGGTGGCGTGCTCATCACTGGCCTTTCAACCTCCTCAAACCTCGACGTTGGCGGAAATTATGGTAGCAAAGATGCATGGCTTGTCAACCTTGACGAAAACGGACAAACCATCTGGGAGAAAAACTTTGGAGGCAGTTTAGACGACCGCTTTTTTTCAGTTCTAGAGCTACCAAACGGCGGCTATGCCTGCGCTGGTTATGCCGCATCTTCCAATCAAGACCTTGCTGGCAACTTTGGGCAGCTTGACATGTGGGTCATGAAGCTTTCGCCAGACTCTATTGATATCAATTTAGGCAACGATACCATCCTCTGTGCCGGGCAAGGCATCATACTCAATGCAGGATTGTCGGGGGTTAACTACCTCTGGGCAGATGGTTCCATTACGCCAGTTTTGTTGGTTTCTAGCCCTGGAGAATATTGGGTGGAGATTGACAAACAGGGCTGCTTGAGCAGAGACACAGTAGTAGTAGAGTACGTCTCAGAAACACCTGTCAACATTGGAAACGACACGATTCTCTGTGATGGTGAAATCTTGGTGCTAGACCCGGGTATTCCGGGAGCTAACATTTTCTGGAAAAATGGCAGTATCGACCCTACCCTATCTGTGCAATTGCCTGGCAGCTACTGGGTTGAGGTCAGCAAAGATGGTTGCGAATACCGTGACACCATTGAGGTTGACTTTACAACTGTCCCAATCGAGCTAGGTGAAAACCGAAATTTGTGCATTGGCGAAACCACCCTGCTGGATGTTCAGCTACCTGACGCCACTTATCTCTGGCACGATGGCTCAACCGGGCCAACATTCGCAGTTGTATCGGCAGGTTTGGTTTGGGTAGAGGCGACGCAGGGTGGCTGTAGCCGAAAGGACTCACTCGAAATCACCTATCAGGATGGGCCAGTTGACCCATTTCCCGAGTTTGGGTTTATTTGCGAAAGCGAGGGCGTTTGGCTAAACGTGCAAAATGAAGGTGCAACCTATTACTGGCAAGATGGCTCAACAGAGCACAATTTCAAGGCAGTAGAGCCTGGAGTTTACGGAGTACAAGTTGAAATTGGCGGTTGTATTTTTGAAGATGAATTGGAACTTCGGCCATGCGAGCAATGCCTGTATGTTCCAAATGCATTTTCGCCCAATGGGGATGGCATCAATGATGAATTCCGCAGTTTTGCTGGGTGCGAAATCAGTAATTTTCGGCAATTCATCTACGACCGATGGGGAAATTTGGTGTTCGAAAGCAACAACCATGAAATGGGATGGGATGGAATGTTTGGTGGAAAAAAATCTCAGCAAGGGTCATACACTTTCAGAATCGAATTTGATTACATGGACGCCGGCAATGTTGAGCACCAAACGAGAACTGGAACGGTCGCCTTGATTCGGTGAATCCGTTTTAGAAAATGCCAAAAGAAAAGCGGCATTCGGGGTTATCCCCGAATGCCGCTTTTTCAATTATTTCCAAAAAATCTTAGCGGACAGCAGTCAGCTTCACTTTCAGGTCAAATTCATCGTAGATGGTCTTGTCGCCCAAGCCATCGAAGAAGCTACCTGAACCATAACGAACATCGAAGTCTGAACGGTCTAATTTGATGTCACCTGTAGCAACAATTTTGCCACCAGCTTCTTCTTTGAGAAGCGCATCAAACTTCACTTCTTTCGTGATTGACTTGATGGTGAGGTTGCCAATGACTTTGTACTCACCAGGTTTGCCTTTAGGAACAACTTTAGTGATTACGTATTTTGCAGTTGGGTTTTTGGCTACACCAAAGAAATCGTCAGATTTCAAGTGACCTTCCAACTTGCCGGCCATTTCACCCTGAAGGTCCATAACCTTGATGGTGTTCATATCAATTTCAAAAGAACCGCCAGAGAAGAACCCTTGGTCGTTGTAAGTCAGCGAGCCGGACTTGATATTAACAACGCCATTGTGTTGGCCAGTAACTTTGTAACCTACCCACTGAATGTTGCTGTTCAGCGTGTCAACTCGGAGCGTAGAACCTGGCTTAATAGCAGTAAATGAGAGGCCGATGAAAGCAAATGCCACTGCAATTACTGAAAAAATGGAAATCGAATTTTTCATACGAATACTGTTTTTTTAATGGTGAAGAATTAATTGTGTGTATGTACACGAAAACCAAGAACGAACCCACCACACAAAAGTTGACACCCAAGTCTTAATAAAATCTTAAAATCAATCACGCAAATTGTCGAGAAGCTGGTTCAGGGTAGCAACCTCATCTTGACTCAATCTGCTTGACAAGCCATTTGACAACTCATCCATCTTTTCACTGGCAACGATTAGAAGCTGTAAACCTTCTTCAGTTATCACAACTTCAGCACGTCTGTTGTCGGTGTTGGATTTTGCTTTTTTGACAAGATTCTTTGTTATCAATTTGTCAACAAGCCTGGACGCATTTGACGATTTATCTATCATTCGTTCTGTCAATTCTTTGATGCTTCCGGGATTGGGGTACATCCCCCTGAGTATCCTGAGAATATTGAACTGATGGGGTGAAATCCCATAGGGTTTGAGAACTTTAGCAGCATTGGATGACAGCCAAGAGGCCGTAAATAAAATGTTTATATGAGCTTTGACGTATTCGTTCACAAAGCTTTTTTGCTTAATTTCATCCTCAAGTCTCATAATGTTTTGATTTTTGGCAAACCTATCTAAAAAATCGGAAAGCGTAAAATCATTACCGGAAAATTGACTTCACACTTTACGCAGCTTATTTTGTTTCAATTGACCTACTTTCTGGTATGAATTTTACAAAAAGTGAGCACCCATTCTGACCATTTATTTTAAACTTTGCGCACGTCGCTAACAACCAAGAATCAAACAACCATTGAGAGGAATCGAACTGCTTTTTTGGGGATTAATTTTCGTAGTCTTTTACGCCTACTTGGGCTATGTAATACTGCTCTTTGTTATTGTGAAAGTCAAACGTTTCTTCAGCACCCCCCCCCCAATTCAAAGCAACGAATATCAGTTGCCCGATGTCGTTTTCATTGTAGCCGCCTACAACGAAGAAGATTATATCGAGCAAAAAATTAAGAATTGCCTCGCCTTCGATTATCCAAAGGAAAAAATCGAGTTTTGGTTCGTAACTGATGGCTCCAACGATAATACCCCAAAACTGGTTGAACAGTACCCTACCCTGCCCGGTCAAGTTATCCGTCTATTTCATCGCCCAGAACGCAAAGGCAAAATTGCAGCCGTCGAAAGGGTAATGTCTGAAGTGGCTGCACCTATCACCATATTCACTGATGCCAACACAGATGTAAACCCACAAGCTATCAAGAACATCGTTCGCCACTATGTCAACGAAAAGGTTGGCGCAGTGGCCGGAGAAAAGCGCATCGCACTGGGAGAAACTGACAGTGCAACGGGTGCTGGCGAAGGTATTTATTGGAAATACGAGTCACTGCTGAAGAAATGGGATTCCGAACTCTACTCTGCAATCGGAGCTGCAGGTGAACTTTTTTCCATCCGCACCGAGCAGTACCGGCATGTGGCTCAGGACACCCTCATCGAGGACTTCGTAATGACGATGGGCATCGCCATGCGGGGCTACAAAATCGTGTATGAACCGGATGCCTACGCCGTGGAGTCGTCCAGCGCTTCCATTTCTGAAGAACTCAAGCGCAAAATCCGCATCGCAGCCGGGGCATTGCAGGCCGTTTGGCGGTTGCGCAGCTTGCTGAATCCCTTCAAATACGGTCTTCTCAGCTTCCAATACATCTCGCACCGTGTGCTGCGTTGGACGCTGGCACCACTTGCACTTCCCATCATTTTCCTACTAAATATCTGGCTGGCAATGGGCAGTTCCATGCTCTACAACGCCCTGCTTGTCTGCCAAATCCTGTTCTATGCCTTTGCCATCCTCGGCTATATCTTCGAGCGCAAGCAATTGAAAATCAAGGCGTTCTTCGTACCCTACTACTTCTGCGTAATGAACTATGCCATGTACCGGGGCTTCTTTCGGCTCGTGGGCGGACGGCAGTCTGTGGTGTGGGAGAAGGCGAAACGGGCGGCGTGAGCTAAGGCTTAGAAATCCCTCCTAACTTAGATTCAAAGGTTCTCCTTCTAATTGCTTGCCATTAGCATAGTTGATATTTCCTTTTATTTTATTATCAACAACATTGGGGGAAAACATCGAATGAGTAAGTTGATTAAAAATTACAACACTATTTTGCTACAACTTTGTGGAAATAATTTAAATTTGTCGCTCGCTTTGAACTCAAATGATTGACAAAGTATGAAAAAGCAAGATGTTCACCGGAAGCACAACTACCCCGACGCCGACCTTCACCAACAGGTCATGGAAAGGCTGCGCTATGCCCATCGAGACTTAGAGCACTTCGAACAATACAACTACGGCAAGGACAAGCTGCTGAAGCTAAAGGCTCTAGCCGACCGCTTCCGTGACCTGCCGGACGACGACGAACTCGTGGGCGACCAAATGCTCCTCTCCGAAAAGAAGTACAAGGCCAGCGACGACCTCCAAGCCGCCATCCGCAGCCTGATGACCCGTGTGGCCCTCAAGTTCAACAACCGAACGGGCCGCTACCGCAAGTTCGGGGCTGGCAAGCTTGGCGACATGACCGACGCACAGCTCATCTTCTGCGCCCGCCGGGTGGTGCGGGTGGCCCGCCAGCAAATCGACTTCCTGGAAGACGTGGGCGTGAACGAGCGCATCCTTGGCCGCATCAGCGACGCCTGCCAAACCTTCGAGAATGCGGTGAACCTGCAACAGGACAAAGTTGCCGACCGTGACATTGGTGTGGAGCGCCGGGTGGAACTTGGCAACGAACTCTACGACGAACTCGTGGTGCTCTGCAATATCGGCAAGGACATTTGGGACAACAAGGACAAGGCGAAGTACGAGAACTACTGCCTGTACGAGAGCAATAACGACCAGAAAATTGCCAGAAAAGAAAAGTTGGCTTCCGCTGCTGCCACCTAACGACAGGTTGGTCGGCGAAAATCCCGCCGACCAACACATATTGTTTCATACTAATTCAGCAATTCATAAATGCCAGCTATTCCCTGCCCGCCCCCAACACAAGCCGTCACCATCCCATACTTCTGCTTCCGGCGGCGCATTTCATTGAAGAGTTGCGTGGAAAGCTTCGCCCCCGTGCAGCCGAGCGGGTGGCCCAAAGCCACTGCCCCACCATTCACGTTTACGATGTCGGGATTGAGACCCGCCTCTTGAATCACGGCGAGGGCCTGCACGGCAAATGCCTCGTTTAGTTCTATCTGCTCAATATCGCTCAGCTTCAAGCCGCCCTGTGCCAGCGCTTTCGGGATGGCAGCCACCGGGCCGATGCCCATGTAGAGCGGCTCCACCCCTGCCACGGCACAGGAAACCAGTCGAGCGATGGGCGTCAGGTTCAGTTGTTTCACCAAATCGCCGCTCATCACCAGCACGAAGGCGGCACCGTCGGAGGTCTGCGAGGAATTGCCCGCCGTTACCACGCCGCCGTTTTTGAATGCAGGTTTCAGTTTGCCAAGGCCCTCCATGCTCGTGTCCGCCCGCACGCCCTCGTCGGTATCAATGAGGAAGGACTTTTCCACCCGCTTGTTGTCCTGCACGAAGACCTCCGTCACGTTTACTGGCACGATTTCGTCCTTGAACTTGCCAGCAGCAATGGCCGCCGCCGCTTTTTGGTGCGACCGCACGGAGAACTCGTCACCCATCTCGCGAGTAATGCCCCATTTAACCGCCACGGCTTCGGCGGTATTGCCCATGCCCGTCACGTATTCCGGCGTGGAAATAGCCACTTGGTAGCTTGGTGCCAGTTTGTAGCCCGTCATCGGAATCATGCTCATGCTCTCCGCTCCGCCAGCGATGAAGCACTGCCCCATGCCCGCCCTGATTTTTGCGGTTGCAATGGCAATAGTTTCCAAGCCGGAGGCGCAGTAGCGGTTCACGGTCATGCCTGGCACGGTCTTGCCCAGCGCCCGCACCGAGATTTGTCGCCCGACCTGCAAGCCTTGCTCCCCCTCCGGGTTTGCGCAGCCAACGATGAGGTCGTCCACGAGGGCCGGGTCGAGTTCGGGGGTTTGCGCCAGCAGGTATTTGATGACGTCCACCGCAAGGTCGTCGGAGCGGTAGTTGCGGAAACCGCCTTTTTTTGCTTTTCCAACCGCGGAGCGGTATGCTTTTACGATATATGCGTCTTGCATTTTTTAAGATTTTAGACGATAGATATTAGACTTTAGATAGGGCCGTGCTTATTGCAAGGTTGACTGAAAGTCTAATATCATCTTTTGTATTTCATGGATTTCTGAGATTGCTTTGTTCAAGACAATTTCATCAAAGTATTTCAAATCAAAAGCCAAGAATAGTTGAGTTTCAAGCTCACAAGCAGAGCCATGTGCAACATCAAGGAAATGAATCAACTGCGCATCAGTTCCTCGCCCACATCCCTCTGCAATATTGGAAGGAATGGAAATTACACACCTCCTTATTTGCTGTGTCAAACTAAAAAGCTCCTCTTTAGGAAATGCTTTTGAAACGGTATAGACAGTTGCAACAAACACTCTCGCACGTTGCCAGACCTTTAATTCTCTAAAGTTGTGTCTCTTTCTCACGACTTTGGTAGTTCCCATCTAATGTCTATTGTCTAAAGTCTAATTTCTCAAAGGTTTGTTATTCGTCAACATGTATTGAATCCGCTCCAAGGTCTTTTGTTCGCCACACAAGCTCAAGAACGCTTCACGTTCGAGGTCAAGCAAATACTGTTCACTGACCTGCTGAACGCCCGTCAGGTCGCCACCACAAAGCACAAATGCTATTTTTTTGGCAATCTTGATGTCGTGGTCGCTTGCATAGTTGCCGAGTTTGAGTTCGTTGGCGGCAACGTAGAGTGCCGCCAAGCCGCCCCGTCCCAACACCGTAACATCTTGACGCTGAAGGGGTTGCACGTAGTTATCGGCGAGTTCGAGGACTTTTTGCTTTGCTTCCGCAATGTTACGCTGGCCGTTCAGCACCACTTGGTCTTTGTTCCGAAGCAAATAACCATGCTTGAATGCCTCGCTGGCCGAAGTCGCCACGGAGGCCAAGGCAATGGTCTTGAACTTCTCCACCAAGGTCGGAATCTGCACATCGCCCTCGAAGAACGAATCGCTGGCCCGCACGGCGAACTCCTTCGTGCCAGCCCCACCGGGCAGGAGTCCCACGCCAACTTCCACGAGGCCGATGTAGCTTTCAGCTGCGCAAACGGCGGCGTCGCAGTGCATGATGGTCTCACATGCGCCACCAAAAACGTAGCCTTGCGTAGCAGCTACAACGGGTATGCTTGAGTATCGGCAGCGCATCACCGTGTTTTGGAACATTTTTACCGCAAAATCAAGTTGCTCCCATTCCTGCTCGTAAGCCATCATCGCTACCATCATCAAATTGGCACCGACAGAAAAGTTTTTGGCGTTGTTGCCAAGCACCAAGCCCTTCCAATCACCTTCTTCGGCAATTTTGATGGCGTCGTTGATGCCCCGCAGAACGCCTTCGCCCATCGTATTGGCTTTGCTCTGGTATTCCAAACACAGCACACCGTCGCCAATGTCATGCAGCACAGCTTCTGGGTTTTGATAGACGGGTCTCTTATCTCGGTAATTGTCTAAGATTACAAAGCTTTCGGTGCCAGGCACCTGCTTGTAGCTTTTAGATTTTATACTGTAGTAGTATAGATTACCACCTTCCCTTTTGTAAAAATGTTCAATGCCCTCATCAAGCATCTCGTTTACCCAATCGGCGATTTTTTCACCATGCTCTTCTGCCATTACGACTGCATGTCGAACACCAACGGCATCCCAGTATTGGAAAGGACCGAGGTCCCAAGCAAAACCAGCACGGAGTGCATCGTCAACACTGTAAAGTTCATTGGCAATCTCTGGAACTCGATTGGAAGCGTAGGCAAACAGCCCCAACAATGACCGTCGAATCAATTCCCCACCTTTGTCATCTGCATTAAAAACGGTTTTTACCCGCTTTTCGAGGTCGTCAATTTGCTTCGCAACGCCGAGGCTTGGCAAGGCTGGTTTTGGCAATTTCTCATACTGAAGGGTTTCGAGGTTCAAAGCAAGTATTACAGGCTTGCCCTTTTCGTCCTTTTCGTTGGTTTTTTTGTAAAAACCTTGACCTGTTTTATTGCCAAGGAAGTTGTTTTCCAACAAAAACTTCAAGTAAGCTGGGATTTCAAAAGCACCAGCTTGTTCGTCGTTTGGGCAGTTGTCTTTGATGCCTTGGATTACTTTGGCGGCTGTGTCGTGCCCTACTAAGTCGCCCAATCGGAAGGTCCCGGTGTTGGGACGGCCAATGGCTGGGCCCGTTAGTGCATCAACCTCGGCAATGTTCAGCCCAATTTGTGTGGCCAATTGGTAAATCTTGGCCATGGCGTACACCCCTACCCTGTTGGCGATGAACGCCGGAGTGTCTTTAGCTAGCACAGTTTGCTTCCCGAGGTAAACATCTCCGTAGTGCATGAAAAAGTCAACGATGTCCCGACGGGTTTCTTTGGTTGGAATGATTTCCAACAGCCGCATGTAACGGGGCGGGTTGAAGAAGTGCGTTCCGCAGAAATGCTCCCGGAAGTCCTCGCTCCTACCCTCCAGCATCAAGTGAATGGGAATACCAGAAGTGTTTGAACTCACCAAAGTGCCCTTTTTACGGTATTGGTCAACCTTTTCAAATACTTGCTTTTTGATGTCAAGCCGCTCAACAACCACTTCGACAACCCAGTCATAGTCCTTGATTTTGGGCAAATCATCATCAAAGTTGCCTGTGGTAATGCGAGATGCAAACGACACATCGTACAATGGAGCGGGTTTGGATTTCAGCGCCGCAGACAAGGCATTATTGGCGATACTGTTTCTTGTCGCCTTATCGCTGAGTTTTGGTTCCACTGCATTTGGGGGCAGTATGTCTAAGAGCAGCACTTGCAGCCCAGCATTTGCAAAGTGGCAGGCAATGCCTGACCCCATAATTCCCGAACCAAGCACGGCAACTTTTGAAATTCTTCTCATTGTGAAAAATCGTGGTTGTGAAATGACAAAATTCAGCGAAAATTCGCTGAAAATGCAAAAATACAAATGTCGGACAAGAATCAAAGTTGTGCCAGATGTTCTGTAAAATTATTTATCTGCTATGTAAAGCGTTGAGTTTTAATAAAAAGCAATAACTTTCGCCCCGATTCGACACTAAGCCCCGCTAGGTTGTCGTTTCCAAAGCTTGCACCGACAAACAATACGTGAAAAACTAAATTCTGCTTTATGTTTCAGCACCTTCTGTTTTTGCAGGAAGTTGACATGCCTGCCACTACTACCGAATCACAATCTTTACTTGACCTTCTCTTCTCTGG
>CAYTZS010000201.1:0-9692 GCA_964442355.1 uncultured Saprospiraceae bacterium
TGCTGGCCGAGGTGCAGGGTCACTTCAGGAAATTGACGAGGGAATGGGGGACGGCGTTAGTGTAAGAGGTTTAGAGGGTTTAGAGGGTTTAGAAGGTTTAGTGGGTTTAGTGGGTTTAGGATGTCTCGTATTTAAACCTTCTAAACCTCCTACCCCCCCCTAAACCTCATCTACTCCCCCCTAAAAATCGGCTTCCGCTTCTCCAAAAAGGCAACGACGCCTTCCCGATAGTCCGCAGTTCCGCCAGCTAGCGTCTGGTACTTGTCTTCCGCTTCCAGTTGCTCCGAAAGAATGTTTTCAAACGTCATGTTGAGCAGGCGTTTCGTGTAGCCAAGACCCTTGGTGGGCATGGTGGCGAGGTGCTGCGCAATGGCGAGGGCAGCAGCGTCGAAGCCGTCGTCAGGGAGTGTTTTGTAAATCATGCCCATTGCCTCAGCGGCTTTGGCCGCCACTTTTTCACCCAACATCATCAAGGCGGTGGCTTTTTGTAGGCCAATCAATCGGGGCAGGAAGTAGGTGCCGCCGCTGTCTGGCACAAGGCCAATTTTGCTGAAAGCCTGAATGAATGAGGCCGATTCGGCAGCGACGGTGATGTCGCAAGCGAGGGCAATGTTGGCACCTGCACCAGCTGCCACGCCGTTCACGCCGCAGACGATGGGCTTTTCGATGCTCCGCAGCCGTTCGATGATGGGGTTGTAGTGTTCGCCCAAAATAGTCTTGAAGCTGGGGGCGCTTGCAGGGTCACTCACTTCCTGAAGGTCTTGCCCGGCGCAAAATGCCTTGCCTTCGCCAGTGAGGTAAATGGCCCGGACGCTGTGGTCGTGGGCGCATTCATCAAGGGCGGCCTGCACTTCGAGGGCCATTGCCCGGTTGAAGGAGTTGAAGACGGCAGGGCGGTTCAGGCGGATGATGCCGACGCCGTTGGCAATGGAAAATAGGATATTCGTCATGCGGGTTAGGGAGTTGTTGTCAGCGAATGTTTGATGAAAACAAGGCGTTGGGCACTTGTTTATTGCGGCTCAAAGCTATGAAATATTGGTTGGTTTGGGATGGTTATGCTTCTGGGGCAAAAAGTTATACCAAACTACCTGACTTTACGGAACGTCACTGTTCCTTGTCCATTTCCACTACCCAAATACCCCGCAACTCATTGGCCGCATAGCCAGTTGCCTTGTCCTTGGGGTAGAGCTTCGCAATGCTTTCCAGCGTCTTGGGCAAGATTTCCTCGTTGGGTTTGCCGTGGCATTGGAGGCACATTTTGTCGGTCGTGATGGGATAGTAACCGACCATTTTCCCATTGATTTCTTGCAGCTTAGGCTTCACTTTCTCCCCTTTTGCCAGCAGCGTTTTGCCCTCGTTGATATAGCTCAACTCAGCCTCATTGGCGGCGTTCTTGGGGTTTCTGTTCTTGTCAGAAACCCGCTTGATGTTGGCTTTCAGTACCAACGCCATGCTATCCGTGAGGGGATAGGCTTTGGTGGCGCAAAATTCAAGCGCATTTTCCGTGCCCTTGGTGTTGATGGCGTTCAGGAGGTTTTTACCGAGAACAGCTTTGGTCTGCATGGCGTATTTCTGTCCCAGCTCCAGCGGCGAGAGGCTGTCTTGTTTGGCCAAAAACCTTTGCCGCTCGGC
Source organism: uncultured Saprospiraceae bacterium (assembly GCA_964442355.1). Taxonomy (GTDB): domain Bacteria; phylum Bacteroidota; class Bacteroidia; order Chitinophagales; family Saprospiraceae; genus UBA6168. The sequence continues at coordinate 1,633 of CAYTZS010000201.1, forward strand.
GGCAAAGTGCTGATCGTACCATCCCGGTTTTTCCAGTTCAGTGGTGTAGAGGTAATTGGCAATGGCGGTGATTTGCGCTTCGGAAAAGCTCATTTTGGGCATCAAACCAAATTGCTTGACAGCTTGGGGCATCTTGGAGTTTTCCTCAGTGGGATTGTTCATAAAGGCCACGATGTCCGCCACGAACCGTTCCCTCGACACCCCATCACCGATGTAATGGTTTTTTACGGCAAACATGGGCGGTGCAATGCGGCTTTCCATGGCCGCATTTGGGCTGTGGCAGTTAAAGCAATTGGTTTCCAGCAATTGGAACCCCTCGGCAAGCTCGGCTTCGCTGATAGGTTGGGTCTCATTTGTTTCCGCTGATTGCTGTTTGTCGTTGGCACAACCAATGAGAAGGCCAATCGTCAAGGTCGCAAAGGACAAAATCTTATATCCTGGATTCATTGTAAGCACGGTTGATTGATGAAAATGGTGGATGCAGGCGCAAATAAGCATATTTCACAATCAACTTTGAGGAACCAATGTCACAATGGGAGCAAAACAGCTTAACTCCATGGACACCAAGAAATCGGATGCAGCAGCAAGCCACTACTGCATCCGATGTTGCCGTCATTTACGCTCCAAAAGGATATAGCCTTGATTGTCTGTCGTAGCAAGGTGGTAGTTGCGATAAGTCCATCCGTTTTCCTCAAAAAAATTGAGGGCAGCGACAATGGAATTGAATTTGAGCAAATCGCCGTTAGCATCGGTAAGTTCGTCGAAATGCCCAAAACGTGTTCTCTGGCCGTAATCCACTACCACCGAGAACTCAACGCTTCCCATCTGGGCACGCTCCTCTATGGCTAAGTATTTACCGGAATAGACCGGGTCGAGTGGCTTGCCTTCTACGTATATTTGTGCGTGCAGGCTATAGCCCAAGGCAAGCAGTGCAAACAATACAATTGACTTTTTCATAGGCAGTGATTTTTTTGACAAAATGCCAAAAATTACTAGCGTTGTCAAACTATTTAACACAGGTTAACGCTTCGTAATAAAGTCTTCACACATTGATTGCATTAAACGATTTACACCTTTAAAAGTCTAATCAAAAAAACACGACATGAAGCATTTAGCTATCCTACTTTCTTTTGTTTTTTGCCTCCAAAAACCACACGCACAATCCCTCTACTTCCCGCCCCTCACGGGAAATGCTTGGGAAACCCTCTCCCCGGATTCGCTCGGCTGGTGCGACGACAAAATCCAAGACCTCTACGACCTGCTCGAAACCAACAACACCAAGGCATTCCTCGTATTGAAAGATGGCCGCATCGTGCTGGAAAAGTACTTCGGCACCTTTACGCAGGACTCGATTTGGTACTGGGCCTCGGCGGGCAAAAGCATGACGGCGGCGCTTGTCGGCATTGCGCAGCAAGAGGGCCTGCTCGACATCGAGGACAAGACCAGCGACTACCTCGGCACGGGCTGGACCGCCTGCCCACCTGACAAGGAAGCGCTCATCACCGTCCGCCACCAACTGACCATGACCTCCGGCCTTGACGATGGCGTGCCCGAAAACCACTGTACCCTTGATACCTGCTTGATTTACATAGCCGACGCTGGCACTCGTTGGGCTTACCACAACGCTCCTTATACCCTGCTTGATGGCGTCATCGAAGCTGCCTCCGGGCAAAACTTCAACCTGTTTTTCAACCAACGAATGACGCAAAAAACGGGCATCTCTGGGCTTTGGGTGACAGTGGATTACAACAATGTACTGTTCAGCAAGGCAAGAAGCATGGCCCGCTACGGCATCCTCGTCCAAAATGGCGGTACTTGGAACACCACCCCCGTGCTCACCGACCCCGATTATTTTCAGGCGATGACCACGCCGTCGCAATCCCTCAACGAATCCTACGGCTACCTCTGGTGGCTCAATGGCCAGCCGAGCTACAAGCTGCCCGGCCTGCAAATCAACTTCCCCGGCCCGCTGTTTCCTGCTGCACCTGCTGACATGATTTCGGCTTTGGGCAAAAACGGGCAGTACCTTAACGTGGTGCCAAGCCAAGGCATCGTGATGGTCAGGATGGGCGATGCTCCAGGCACGGGCGTGGAAGTGCCCGTGGTGTTCAACAATGATATTTGGGTAAAAATGAATGAATTGGCTTGCGAACCGAGCAGGGTGTTTGACCCAAAAGAAGCGGTTGGAAACTTGCAGATTTACCCGAATCCCGTCCATGATTTTGTGCAGCTTGGTGGCTTGAATCCTACCCAGCCGTTCCGTGTGGCGGTGTACGATGCACTTGGGCGTCAGGTACTGGCTTGTGAGGATTGCTCGGAATTGGCAGTAGGGTATTTAAAGAGTGGGGTATTTCAGGTGGTGGCTATTCAGAACGGGAATGCCTTTTTGGGTAGATTGCTGGTTGAATAGCCTCAAAAAACATCAATTTCCTAGCCCGAATCTTATGCTTGACCTATTTGGCAGCCCAATCTGGCTGAAAAACCTGGTAATGAAGTTCTAGCGGCATTTTGAAGCTTCAAATTGCCATAAATGGCTCATCGGAGGTGTTTTGAAACTTCAAAATGCCATTAATGGCAAATAGAAAGCGTATTGAAAGCTTCAAACTGTCATTAATGGCTCATTAGAAGCATTTTGAAGCTTCAAAATGCTTCTAATGAGCCATCGGAGGTGTTTTGAAGCTGTAAAATGCGTCTAAGGGCATTTTGGAGGGGTTCTCAGGTGGAAAGGCATAAAATATGGGCTTGGCAAGTTGATAGAGAAAGGAAAGGCCGTCGTTTTTGAAGATAGTGCCAATTTGCTCATTACTGAAATGAACTTTTGCCTTTCTGAAATTACAATTGAATGTGGCGATGTTTGTAAGTCAGCAAGCTTGACGCTACGAGGAATAACACAGAAAAATTTGTAGTAACAACATGCCTTTGGGTTCATTTAATACCTAGGCATGTCTATTGAATAATTCCGAATCTTCCAGCATATATTCCAAAATTGGTCGGCATTTATCTTTGCAGGCAGGATAGAAAACATTGTGTTCTCTTTCCTTATTGATAGTTGGCTTTCCCCACCAAAATTCTGCCAAAGCAATTGGCTTTAATTGATGGCTAATAGCATATTGAAGTAATTTAGGTGCAGCACATTCCCCTGCTGCTGATGGGGGATTTCCATGAGATGAACGCTTAAATATATCCAATAGGTTTTCCTTCTTTCCCGAAAGATTCAAAAAGTGGTAATTCTCAAACAACCGTCGTTGCAAGGCAATTGATTTTTGTCTGCTTTTTTCTTTTAATGAATCAATTTCAGATTGATTCGTGGAAGTCTTTCTCAGGATAGTAATTTCGGTCAACTCTGTCATTCCTTTGTTTATGAAAAAGTCATCAATAGAATCATCAAAGACCGAAGGTATGAATCTATTGCATACGGCATTTTTAGGTAATTTCCCTGAAGCTGTCCCTAAATAGCCATACATATTGTCCGCTTTTTGAACCACCAGAATTCCAAACATTTTTCCTTTTTGGATATGGAAGTTATACGCCCACTTCTGAGATTCTAATTCAATGAATGTTTGAAATTCTTTTGTCGCAATTTTTGCAATTTCAGGAATATAGGTTCCAAATGGGTTGTTGAGTTTTGAAGGGATATTGATATTGGATACATCCGTATTAAAGTCAAAAATGAGATGTGGGTGCATGATTAGCTATTTTGGAATATGGTATTAGTGGGTATTGTTTATTTTAACCAGCCTAGTTAATATATTTGATTAGATTTTCGGGAGTTTTGCTGCATAGCGGCTTAGAGGTTGTTACAAGCATAAACAAAAAAGGCCGAGCATCGCTGCAAGGCCTTCTTAATTTTCAATAGGCTAATAATCAACGAGTAAACAACAACTCCCGGTACTTCGTCAGTGGCCAGAGTTCGTCGTCCACCATCAGTTCTAGTTTGTCGCAGTGGTAGCGGATGGTATCAAAGAAAGGCTTCACCTTGTTGCAGTAGGCATCGGCCTTCTTGTCGGCATGGTCAATCTTGTTGGCCTTTTTGCGCTCCTCAATCATATCGTCCACGTTTTTCTTGATGGCACCGATATGGCCGGAGATGTCCTTGATAAGGTCAAGCTGCTCAGAAGCATATTTCAGGTAATCCTTCTCGAAGATGTCCTTCAGGCCCTTCACGTTTTCAATCAACGTATTCTGGTAAGAAATGGCCGTCGGGATGACGTGGTTCGTGGCGATGTCGCCGAGGATGCGGCCCTCGATTTGCACCTTCTTGATGTACTCCTCCAGCTCGATTTCGTAGCGGGCCTCGATTTCCACTTTGTTCATCACGCCGTGTGCGGCAAACAGTTCGATGGCCTGCTTGGAAACTTGCGCCTTCAGGGCTTCTGGCGTAGTTTTGAAATTGCTCAATCCACGCTTTTTAGCCTCCTTCACCCAGTCCTCAGAGTAGCCGTCGCCTTCAAAGCGTATTTTCTTCGATGCCTTGATGTACTCCCGCAGCACGTTGAAAATGGCGTCGTCCTTTTTAAGTTTCTTCGTCTCAATCAGCGAATCTACCTCGGCCTTGAACTCCCGCAGTTGCTGTGCAACGATGGTGTTCAGCACCATCATCGGCTTGGCGCAGTTGGCAGAGGAACCTACCGCCCGGAACTCAAATTTGTTGCCCGTGAAGGCAAATGGCGAAGTACGATTGCGGTCGGTATTGTCCAGCAAAATCTCAGGGATTTTGCCCACCACGTTCAGCTTTAGTTCGGTTTTTTCTTCTGGCGAAAGGTTGCCGTCAGATACCCGCTCCAGTTCATCCAGTACCGCCGACAACTGTTGGCCAAGGAACACGGAAATGATAGCTGGGGGTGCTTCATTGGCGCCCAAGCGGTGGTCGTTGTTGGCACTGGCAATGGAGGCACGCAGCAAGTCAGCGTAGTCATGCACCGCCTTGATAGTATTGATGAAAAACGTGAGGAACTGGAGGTTTGTCTTCGGTGTCTTGCCCGGCGAGAGCAGGTTCACGCCCGTGTCGGTGCCCAGCGACCAGTTGTTGTGTTTGCCGGAACCGTTTACACCAGCGAATGGCTTCTCGTGCAGCAGCACGGCGAAGTTGTGGCGGGCAGCTACCTTGCTCATCACGTCCATGAGCAGCGAGTTGTGGTCAACGGCGAGGTTGGCCTCTTCAAACAGCGGCGCCAACTCGAACTGGTTGGGCGCTACCTCGTTGTGGCGGGTCTTCACCGGAATACCGAGGGCGATACACTCGATTTCGAGCTCCCGCATATAGGCCAGCGCCCTTTCGGGAATGGAGCCGAAGTAGTGGTCTTCCAACTGTTGGCCCTTAGCTGCCTCGTGGCCGAGCAGTACCCTGCCAGCCAAAGTAAGGTCGGGACGGGAAGCTGCCAATGCAGCGTCAATCAAGAAATACTCCTGCTCCCAGCCAAGGGTACAGATGACCTTGTTCACGTTCTTGTCGAAATAGCGGGCCACGTCGGTGGCAGCGGCGTCAATGGACTGGAGGGCACGCAGCAGCGGCGTCTTGTGGTCGAGTGCCTCGCCCGTATAGCTCACGAAAACGGTCGGGATGCAAAGCGTCGTGCCCATCACGAAAGCTGGGCTGGTGGGGTCCCATGCCGTATAGCCCCTTGCCTCGAAGGTGTTGCGGATGCCGCCGTTGGGGAAGCTGGATGCGTCCGGCTCCTGCTGAACCAACTGTCCACCGTCGAATTTATCAATTGCCACGCCGTCGCCGACTGGTTCAAAAAAGGCGTCGTGCTTCTCGGCGGTGGTACCAGTCAATGGCTGAAACCAGTGGGTGTAGTGCGTTGCGCCTTTGCCCATCGCCCAAGCCTTCATGCCTGCTGCTACTTGGTCGGCTATTTTGCGGTCAATCTTTTGGCCAAGGTTGTTGGCGGCCACTACGGCATTGTACGCCTCTTTGGGCATGTAATGCTTGGCAGTGCTAACGTTAAAGACATTGGAAGCGTAAAGTTCCGAGCGACGCACGTTGGGCTCGACAACGGTCACCGGCTTCCGGTTTTGAGTCTCCTGAATTGCTTGAAAACGAATGGTTGCCATGTTGGAATCTATTTTTGATTGTTTTTTAAAAACAGGGGCAAAGGTAGGAGCAAAAATGATTTACAAACAGCAAGGCAGGAAAATAAATAGGGGTATGTGGAAAAAATTATCCACATTTCACCAAATACCCCTCCTAACAAAGGGGGTTATCTTGTTTTTTTATCAAAATTCAGCTCAAAAAGTCTCAAGCTGGCACCAACAACGAAAACGCCCACACCAACCCAGCGCCGAGCAAATTGAGCGCAATGGCAAATGAGAGTAGCCATTTTGCTCCCTTGATGCCTTTGTCGCCTTCCTTTTTGCTGGAAATGAGGTAGCCGATGGCAGGCCCTACCGTGATTAAAGAAAAGAAAACCGCAGCTGACAAGGTTAGCCCTGAAAATGAGGCCAACGTAACGAACAACAACAATAATGAAACTGCCGCAAAGGCTAGAATGATGGGAAACTGACGAGTTCTTTTCATAATGAGCGTTTAGCCCATTAATGCCATTGATGTTCAATTGGCTGCACGAGAAGAAAAAAAGGAGGCATTCCGAATTTTGAGCAACTGGCTGGTTCAAAAATTGAGGTCGGGGGGTTTTTGTTGTAAAAACCGCCGACCTCAATTTTGACATTGCAGCCAGCCGAAAATTCGGAATAGCCCATGCCCTGCCATCAATTGTCTAAAATCTATTGTCTAAAATCTTACCTCTAATCCAACTTCAGCACCTCCAAAAACGCCTTCTGCGGCACCTCTACGTTGCCGATTTGGCGCATCTTCTTCTTGCCCTTCTTCTGCTTTTCGAGCAGCTTGCGCTTACGGCTGATGTCACCACCGTAGCACTTGGCGGTCACGTCTTTACGCATGGCAGAGATGGTTTCACGAGCAATGATTTTGGCACCAATGGCAGCTTGTATGGCGATGACGAACTGTTGGCGGGGCAGCAGTTCCTTGAGTTTTTCGCAGATGCGACGACCGAAGGCATACGCCTTGTCACGGTGAACGAGGGCCGAAAGCGCATCCACTGGCTCTGCGTTCAGCTTGATATCCACCTTCACGAGGTCGGACTCCCGGTAGCCGATGGGATGATAGTCAAACGAGGCATAACCCCGGCTGATGGACTTGAGGCGGTCGTAAAAATCGAAGACGATTTCGGCCAGCGGTAGCTCCAGCGACATCTCGACACGGGTCGGGGTCAAGTAGCTCTGGTTCTTGAAGATACCCCGCTTGTCGAGGCAAAGCGTCATGATGGCACCGATGTACTCCGGTTTTGTGATGATTTGCGCAGCGATATAAGGCTCCTCCACGTAGTCCAGCATGGTAGGGTCAGGGAAGTCAACCGGGGTGCGCAGGAATATCATTTCCTTCTTGGTCGTGTAGGCGTAGTAAGATACGTTGGGGATGGTCGTGATGACCTCCATGTCGTACTCACGGCTGAGGCGCTCCTGGATGATTTCAAGGTGCAACATGCCGAGGAAGCCACACCGGAAGCCAAAACCCAACGCCGCCGAGCTTTCTGGCTCGAAGGTCAACGAGCTGTCGTTGAGTTGCAGCTTTTCGAGGCTTTCCCGAAGGTCTTCAAAGTCCTCGTTTTCGATGGGGTAAACCCCCGCAAACACCATTGGCTTCACCTCCTCGAAGCCGTGAATAGCCTCTTTGCAAGGGGCGGCATGGTGCGTGATGGTATCCCCCACCTTGATTTCCTTGGAGACTTTGATGCCTGTGATGACGTAGCCCACATCGCCCGCCCGCATCTCCGCTTTGGGAATCATGTTGAGCTGCAAGATGCCTACCTCGTCGGCGTTATATTCTTTTTCTGTGTGGAAAAATCGGATTTTATCGCCCTTTTTCATCGTGCCGTTCACGATTTTGAAATAGGCAATGACACCCCGGAACGAGTTGAACACCGAGTCGAAAACCAGTGCTTGCAGCGGTGCCTCTGGGTCGCCTTTGGGAGCAGGTATGCGCTCCACGATGGCTGTCAAAATATCCTCCACGCCCTGCCCGGTCTTGCCGGAGGCCAGTA
>CAYTZS010000202.1:0-9684 GCA_964442355.1 uncultured Saprospiraceae bacterium
AACCGGGTGATTTTCCTCAGAAAATCACCCGGTTACACCCTTTTACTTGCTGCATTCCGAAAAATTTGGGATGACTCATGTTTGCCGATAACTGCCTTTTCCGTAACCTTGCAATGCTCCGCTGACCAGCCCCACCAGATTTTGGGAAAATGGCTGTTCCGGTCAAAAAGAAAACGACTTTCAAATATGCGACACTCACTTCTTTCCTACTTGCTTTGCGTAGCCACCGTTTTTACTGTTCAAAAAATAAAGGCGCAGGATGCCTGGCACGTCGTTGCCACCGACATCAATCCTGCCAACTATTTCGGGGTGACTGTGGCCAACGGCATGGTTGGCATCGTCTCCTCGCCTGAGCCCATGAGGGTAAAGGACGTGGTGCTCAACGGCGTGTACGATTACTACCAGCGGGGTCGGGTGAGCAACATCCTCAAAACCTTCAACCATGTCAACATGAACCTCGACGTGGATGGGCGGCGGGTAAGCCGGAGAGATATCACAAACTTCACGCAAGACCTTGACATGAAAAAGGCCGCCCTGTTGACCAGCTTTGATGTGGGCGATAAAGTCTCCGTGAAGCACACGATGATGAGCTTGCGCCACCTGCCCTACACCGCCCTGACGGTGGTGGAAATCACCGCCAAAAAAGACGTGACCATCACGCCGATGAGCGTCATTGAAGCGCCCGACCACCTTAGCGATGTGCGCAACCTGTACGCTGAGATAGACCGCCCCCACGTGCTCATCCCGTTGATGAGTTCGGTGGGCACCAGTCCCTCTGGCAAACTCACCGTGGCAGCCAGCAACGCTTTTGTTTTTGAGGAAAAACATGGCGCTGAGCCTGACCTCATCCACGAAGATTGGGACTACAACATGCACCTCACCAAGTTTCACAAAAAGATGAAGGCGGGCGAAACCTACCGCTTCTCGGTGGTGGCCAGCGCCGTGGCCAGCAGCCAGTACAACGACCCGCACAACGAGGCCGAGCGCCTCACCATTTTTGCTGCCCTCGAAGGCCGGGAGCGGCTGCTCAAACGCCATATCGCAGAGTGGGAAAAGCTTTGGCAGAGCGACATCGTGGTGGAGGGAGATGCCAACGTGACCCGTGACATCCGTTTTGCCTTGTACCATTTGTATTCGTTTGCGAGGGCAGGCACAGCTTACAGCCTTTCGCCGATGGGACTGAGTGGCTTGGGCTACAACGGGCACGTGTTCTGGGACACAGAGCTTTGGATGTACCCGCCGCTGCTCATGCTCCAGCCCGACATCGCCAAGTCGCTGCTCGAATACCGCTTCGAGCGATTGGAAATGGCAAAGAAAAATGCCTTCTCGCACGGTTATGCAGGGGCGATGTACCCGTGGGAAAGCAGCGCCGACGGCTCTGAGGACACACCGGTTTGGGCGCTCACCGGGCCGTTTCAGCACCATATCAGCGGCTGCGTGGGCTGGGCTGCCTGGAAGTACTACCAAGTGACGAAGGACAAGGACTGGCTGCGCACCCGTGGCTACCCGATGCTCAAGGAAGTCGCCGACTTTTGGGCGAGCCGGGTGGAGCGCAATGGGCCGGGGCATTACGACATCAACAACGTCATCGGCGCAAACGAGTGGCAGGAGAACATCAACAACAACGCCTTCACCAATGGTATGGCCATCACGGCGTTGCGCTATGCGGCACAGGCCGCTCGTGAGCTGGGCGAAACGCCCAACCCCGACTGGGAGCATGTGGCAGACAACATACCCATCCTGAAATTCCCCGATGGTACGACCAAAGAAAACGCCACTTACGACGGCGTGATGATAAAACAGGCCGACGCCAACCTGCTTGCCTACCCATTGGACATCGTGAACAAGCCAGCGGACATTCGTCGGGACTTGGATTATTACCTGCCCCGCATGTCGCCGGAAGGCCCTGCGATGGGCAATGCCATCCTCGGGCTGCTCTATGCCCAGCTCGGTGATTCGGACAAGGCTGCCTCGCTCTTCCCCGGCTGTTACAAGCCCAACGAGGTGCCACCCTTCGGTGTGATAGCAGAAACGGCAGGCGGCACGAATCCTTATTTTGCAACGGGGGCAGGCGGCATGTTGCAAGCGGTGCTGTCTGGTTTTGGTGGGTTGGACATTTCGGATGCTGGCATCACGCAGCAAAAAACAAAGTTGCCGAAGGGTTGGAAGTCCTTGAAAATCAGTGGGGTAGGGAAGGAGCGGAAGCTGTTCGAGGTAAGGTAGCAGCAGCGATTAAGGTAGCGTTCAAAAACTTTTGCTGAACAGCGTAAAAATGAGTAAACCCGAATTTTGAGCAATGAGCTGGTTCAGAAATTGGTTTTTCGGCGGTTTTGCACCACAAAACCGCCGAAAAACCCACAAAACAAACGGCGGCGGCATCGAAGGTGACGCCGCCGTTTGTTTTTGGGGAGAAACGGTCAAATATGTTTGTAAATTTGAATCTATTTTGAACAGGTGACGTATGCGTTTGATACAAATTGGCCAATGCGAAGCTTTCTCAGCAGCCAATTCAACAAACAACTTTAATAGTTCTTGGGATAAACACCCCCTTTTGACTGCAAGGCACCAAGGGTCGAATTCAGGGCTTGTTTTCAAGAAAAGCAGATTATAATCCAATGGCTATCGCAACAACCAAGTGGTTGAGAGTTTGCCTGCATTACAACGCACCGTGGGAGGAGTTTTTGACGAAAGCGGTGAAGCCCTACGTCGAAGTTGTATTGAAAACTGGCGTTGCCGAGCGCTTTTTCTTTGAGCGCAGTTGGGACCGAGGCCCGCACATCCGCCTCTGGTTCAAATCCACTGAATTTTTGTTGGAAAAGATGCTGAAGCCCAATATCCAGGAGCATTTTCAGCAATACTTCGAGTCCAAACCCTCGTATTTCATCGAAACCGATTACCCCAAAGATTATCCTTGGCAGCACAAATGGCGACCCAACAACAGCTTGCACTTCGAAAGTTGCCATCCTGAGCAAGTGCGTCAAGGCGGCTTGTTGGAGCTTTCCATCGTCGAAAAGCAGTTCCAAGCCTCCTCGCTGACGGTGCTGGGTTTGATGAAAGACCATTTTGGGAACTGGACGCAGAACCAGAAAATCAGCACCGCCATCAGGTTGCACCTTTCCATGCTCTATGCTTTTTCGATGAACTTGGAGGAGGGGGCTGACTTCATGGATTGGCAGTACCAGCAATGGCTGGCTGAATACCGGGGGCCTGGCCACGAAACCATCGAGGCATCCTTTCTCGCCACTTACGACCACCACAAAAGGGATATTTTGCCCTACCAGACCGCTTTGTGGGAACTGCTGAAAAACTACCGAAAAGTGGAAAATGTTGCCCTCGTCAAATGGGTTCACGCCAATACCAATGCCAATCTGGAATTGAGCCTGGCATTGGACGACGGCAGGCTCAAGCCCCTCAGTATTGGCACCAACCCACTGAACCCAGCATGGCCTTTCGTCGCTGAGTTCCTGAAAAAGACAAACAATCGGCTTGGGATTTTCAATAAAACAGAAGGCTACCTACTGTTTGCCATGGCCCAAAATCTCCGCCAAATGGAGCTGGGGTCGCTGGTTGTTTCGGCGTATGATTTTAGATAGAGGTTTAAATAGGTTTAGAAGGTTTAGTAGGTTTAAATCTAAACCCTCTAAACCTTCTAAACCTCCTAAACCCTTTCAAAAGAATTCACACTTCTCGCCCCAACATTCGGACAGTCTTTTCCCTTTTACTACTTTAGCGGCAACAAACTTACAACAGGCTTGCAATTTTGTGTTCTATTTCTAAAATGCTGTAAACCAGTAGTTTGTGATTCTGTGCTTCGCAATAAACAGGGGGTTGGGGCGGAACGCCCCAAAAAAACCTCTCCCCTGACGAGCCGCCGAAGGCGGCGAGGAAGGGTTTCTACGTATAGTTTTTGGTTTTCACAAAACCTGTTAGCGCCGAGTATATTTCCATTGGTTTTCCAGCAACCAAACAACATCCAACCAAATTTCAACCGAATCATGACCATCATTGACGGAAAAAAACTTTCAGAAATCATCAAATTGGAAATTGCCGAAGAAGTGGCCACCATCAAGGCCAACGGCGGCAAAATCCCCCACCTCGCAGCCGTGCTCGTTGGCGACGACCCAGCCAGCCAAGTGTACGTGCGCAACAAAGTCAAATCCTGTGAAGACGTTGGCTTCAAGTCCACGCTCATTCGCAAAGACGCCACCACCACCGAGGCCGAGCTAATGAAGGTAGTCGCCAGCTTGAACGAAGACCCAGACATTGACGGGTTCATCGTGCAGTTGCCATTGCCCAAGCACATCAACGAAGAGCGGGTCACGCTCGCCATTGACCCTAAAAAAGACGTGGACGGCTTCCACCCCGTCAACTTCGGTCGCATGGCGCTCGGCCTGCCCAGCTACTTGCCTGCCACGCCTTTCGGCATCATGACGATGCTGGAACGCTACGGGGTGGAAACGGCTGGCAAAAACGCCGTCGTCATTGGCCGCAGCAACATCGTGGGTACGCCCATGGCCATCCTCCTCAGCCGCAAGGGCAAGGTGGGTGACTGCACCGTCACGCTCGTTCACAGCCGCACTCGCAACATGGCAGATGTGGTACGTGGTGCCGACATCATCGTGGCAGCCATTGGCAAGCCGGAGTTCGTCACCGCCGACATGGTGAAGGACGGTGCCGTGGTGATTGACGTGGGCATCAACCGCATTGACGACCCAACGCACCCCAAAGGCAGCCGCCTCGTGGGCGACGTGGCCTACAACGAGGTAGCGCCCAAGTGCAGCTACATCACGCCCGTGCCGGGCGGCGTGGGGCCGATGACCGTTATGTCGTTGATAATGAACACCTTGAAGGCCAGCAGGAAGGAGATTTATGGTTGAACACCCGTCCATAGAAATTGTGGCGTGCGGACAAGATGACCTTGCAGTTTTGTTGGAGGTGGGTTTGCAGGCTTTTTCGGAAGCGTTTGAGTCATTGAACAACAAGGCCGATTACGACGCTTATGTTGCGAAGGCTTTTGACCCTGCCGTATTGGCTGCCGAACTGACGGTTCCAGCATCGGAGTTCTATTTTGCAAAAGTCAATGACCAGGTGGCAGGCTACCTAAAAGTAAACCACCCGCCTGTTCAGCAAGAAGATTTTGGCAGCAATTGCCTCGAAATCCAGCGGATTTACTGCCTTTCGGGCTATTATGGGCAGGGTGTGGGCAATGCTTTGATGCAGCAATCCATCGAAATTGCAAGAGCGCACCACTACGATTTCATCTGGTTGGGCGTTTGGGAGCACAACCCACGGGCCATCCGTTTTTACCAAAAGCAAGGCTTTGAAGTGTTCAGTAGCCATCCGTTTCTGTTCGGCTCCGACCTCCAAACCGACCTCCTGATGCGGAAGTTTTTGTAAAAAAGCGGGAACAAAACCCGGTTTGTGGAACGGCGATCTCAATTCGTCCGAAATTTGAACGCCTACACAGTTTATTTTTACCAAAAATCCGCAGTTACAACTTACTTTGTCCCATCAAATTAACAATTTACTATTTGCGCTGTAAATTAATTAAATTGACATTTCCCCTTGACCCTCCTTCCCAAAAGGAGCGAAAAATTGCGAAGCAATTTTTCGCTCCTAAAAGCGCCCTCCCGGCGGTGCAGCCTACGGCTACGCCGCCGGGAGGAGGAGGTTTCTTGGTGAGTTCCGCCCCAAACCCCTGTCTTAGGAACTTAGGAAATAGCAACTTTATTAATTTGCACTGTACTAATTCACCAATTTACTAATTCAACAGCACAACCATGTCAGATATCGCACCTCCGACCTACGAGAAAAAATCATTTTGGAAGCGCCCAGAAGGCGTGACCGGTGCAGTGTTCCTCATCGCCGTACTCGGCGGCTTGGGCTATTTGCTCGCTGTTAACATGGCAGCCATCTTGGCTTTGGCGGCCAACACCCTGTACCTCGTGTTGATGCTCATGGCCTTGGCAGCGCTGATTTACGTCATCCTCGACCCCAAGATGCGCAACCTGATTTGGTACATGTACAAAAGCGTGATGCGCTGGGTGACGGGCGTTTTCGTCCAGATTGACCCGATAGGCATCCTCAAAAGCTACGTGGAAGACTTGGAGGACAACCTCGCCAAGATGAGCAAGCAAATCGGCAACCTGAAGGGGCAAATCCGCAAAATGGACACCCTGATGCAGGAAAACAACCGTGAAATCCAGAACAGCTTGAAGCTCGCCAGCGTTGCGAAGCAACAAAACAACGAGAGCCAAGTGGTGCTCGCCACCCGCAAAGCTGCCCGCTTGCAGGAGACCAACGAGAATTATGCTGCCTTGCACGCCAAGATGGAAATCCTCTACCGTATCCTCGATAAGATGTATAAAAACTCCGAGATACTGCTCGAAGACACCCGTGACCAGGTGAAGCTCAAAGAACAGGAGCGCAAAGCCATCCGGGCCTCCCACTCCGCCATGAAGTCGGCCATGAGCGTCATCTCCGGCGACCCCGACAAGCGTGCCATGTTCGACATGGCCGTGGAAAACATCGCCGACGACGTGGCCAGCAAGGTAGGCGAAATGGAGCGCTTCATGGAAATGTCCGCCAGTTTCATGGATTCCATCGACCTCCAACAGGGCGTCTTCCAAGAAGAGGGCCTGAAAATGCTCGAAGAATGGGAAGAGAAAAGCACCTTGATGCTCCTCAACCCCAAGTCGGCAGGCAAGGACGAAACCCTCGACCTAAACCGACCTGCCGCTCGACCTGACAAACAGGAACGGGGCGGTGGAAGCGGCGGCTCCTACGATAACTTGTTCAACTAAACCAACAAAGAAAGGCGACCCAGTGGGTCGCCTTTCTTATTTCAATACCATAAGCTTTCCGGTAGCCAATGACCCTTCTTCGGCACTCAATTTCCAGAAATAAAGCCCTGCACCGACCTCCTCCAATTCAATTTCTTGTTCTTGCTGGCCTGCAACTAGTATTTCTTGTTTCATGGTACGGCCTAGTTGGTCAATTAGCGTCCATTGTAAATGGTTGGAAATGGGTGAGGTAAACTTCATGTAGATGTTATTATTTGCCGGATTAGGCCAGATGGAAATATCAATTTCTTGTTCCGGCTTGTCATATAAAGCAGATATACAATTATTACCTTGAACATGAATAACGCCAGTAGATGGTGTTTCGTAGCAAAGCAAGGTTCCCCATGTATCATGCCAGGGAGGTAAAAGTAACAAGACATTAAGCGTGTTGCCTATGCCCCTTTTGATGGTCGCATCAATTACTAGTCCCCAGGGATCATCTGGCACTATCTCAAGATATTGCGTATCATTGTCATTTTCCAGTACATAAACTGTAATTGAATCCGTTCCCCAAAATTCATGACATACTTTTACCTTATAGGAATCATTTGCCTGTAAATCAAAGTCATAGATAAGCTGAAACCCGGATGATTCATCATCATAAAGATAAACTTTCTCTCCTTCCTGATGGACGTAGTAATTATCAATCAGCTCGTCATCGGCATCATTGCATCCAGGGCCAATCATAAAGTCAATTACAGTACAGTACTTACCTTGTATAATGGTGTCTTTTGTGACTTCTTCTGTAAAATAAAATATAGGTATGTTTGCTACGTAATAGAATTTAGCACCAAGCGGTGCAAAAGGAATCTGACCCTCAATATTTGACACAAAAAATAACAATGCAAAGGAGAAGAATAATTTTTTCATGTTTGATTATTTAGAAATGATGAATTGTTCGGATTTTAAGACCTTTCCATCCTTCAATGCCTGCAACCAATACGCCCCACCCACCCAATCCCAGACAGACAGAACAAAGGTCGTGTTAAATGTACCGCTTTTAAATTCCTTTACATACATCCCCTCACTATTGATGATGCGAAATGTCACCTCCTTTACCGGATTTGGTACGCTGAGATAAAAATTCGGGTAATCAACAGTGGGATAGGGATAAGGTACGAGTTGGATTTCCTGAGGAATTTTCTCATCCGTCGTATCGTCCAACGTCTTGCCGCTAGTCCTGACAAATAGGAGCGTGGCGGGGAAGCGGCGACTCCTACGATAACTTGTTCAACTAAACCAACAAAGAAAGGCGATCCACTGGATCGCCTTTCTTATTTCAATACCACAAGCTTTCCGGTAGCCAATGACCCTCCATGCGCACATCAAAAGTATTGAATAAACCGTCTGCCTATTTAATACAAGTTAAGTGCAAAAATAAGAGGGGAATAAGCATTACGCCCACCCCCTCTTCACACCCGTTAAATATTATATTTGGGTTTAGAGGGTTTAGAGGGTTTAGAGGGTTTAATTTAAACCTGCTAAACTATCTAAACCCTCTAAACCCTCTAAACCCTCTAAACCCTCTAAACCCTCTAAACCCTCTAAACCCCTATTTAATCGCCAACAAATCTGGTTTTTTGGCACCAGTGCGCAAGGCTTTTTCACGATGTAGTTTTGCTTTTTGGGCATCGCCCATTTGCTGGTAGATATTGGCCAACACCCCATTCACATCAATGTTTTCAGGGCGAGCATTGTATTCTTTCAGCGCATATTCCAGCGCCTTATTCGCATCGTTGAATAACTCAGCATATATATGCGCAAACTCCAAGTCCATATTATGGCCATGCGTGGCATCATCGTTCATCATATCAACGACGGCATCAATGGTTTTCTTGAATTCATCCTGTCGGCCAGTCGCTTTATATACAATGGCCAACTTCTCATAAAATCCCACTTCAGGTATAATGGCCGCAGCTTGGTTGAGCAGTTTTTCAGCCGCCGCATAATTTTTGCGTTGGATTTCGATTTCAGCCAATCCCTCCAATGCAAACGGATACGCAGGCCGCATTTCAAGGGTAGATTGAAAGACCATCTCCGCCTCATTTAATTTACCATAGTTGATGTGCAAATTGCCCAGCGTCACCATCGCCCAAGCCGTGTTGTCGGCACCGGGAGCGCCCGCAGCGGCAGCCATCGTCAGCGCTTCAATGGCCCCCGGAATGTCGCCATGAATCTCTCGCAAATACGACACCCGGCTATAACTGCGCAAATCGGGCTTGATGCTCACCATCTTGTCGGCCATTTCCACAGCTCGGGCGTAGTTGCCCAGCTCCACATTCGCATCGGTCAATACCCCGTAAATACCTGAATTAAAAGGGTTTAGCTTCACCGCTTCCTCACCCGTCGCAAGCGCTTTCGCAAACTCGTGCTGGCTCAGTTCCACGCTAGCCTTGGCGCTCAGCGCCCGGAATTTCAGGTCAGTATCCTTGATGTCCTTTGGGTCAAAATCTTGCGACAGCAAAGCCTCCAAGCATTGCAAGGCAGCCGGGTAATAATGCGGGTGTTCGCCCGTCACCCGTGCTTCTTGGATGAAAAGCTCGGCGAGGTTCAGCCACGGCTCCTTGGCTTTGGGATTGTCCATGAGCGCCTTTCGCTCTTTGCCATAGATGTTCTGCACGGTTTCCCATTCCTTGCCATACTGGATTTTTTCGTTGCGGTCCAGCAATTGCGGAACATTGTCCACCATGCCTATTCCAGCCTTGGCCGTATTTTCAGTTTGATTGTTTTGACAAGCCCAAAAGCCCATCGTTAATAATGCCACAAGGGCAGCGGAGATGATTGTATTTTTCATAAACGGATGTGTTGTGATTGGTGACTCGTGATTAGTGATTAGTGACTC
>CAYTZS010000203.1:0-9498 GCA_964442355.1 uncultured Saprospiraceae bacterium
CGCATCCTTAACAGTTTTAGCGCCGGGTTGCCCTACTGGGGTGATGAAATCAGGAAAATTGCGTCGTGAATTACTCATTCGTAAATTTCCTAGTTTACTAATTTTAAACAAAAAAAGCAAAACACAATTGCACCCATGATGTGAGGTAGCGCATTTTTTCAGAAAAAAATGACCGTACATTAAAAAACTATTGAAATCTGAAAACCTAGTGAAATGATTTCTGTTATCTTTGCGATTAGATTAAATCTAAATAAACATAGAACCAGATATGGGAGCCAGAAAAATTTATCTAGACAACAACGCCACTACTCCTTGTGACCCAAGGGTCGTGGAAGCAATGGTACCTTATTTCTTTGAACATCATGGCAACGCTGCCAGCCGTAATCACCCTTTTGGGTGGGAGGCAGAAGAAGCAGTTGATTATGCCAGGGAACAAATTGCCAAACTTCTGAATGCAGACGAGAAGGAAATCATCTTCACTTCTGGTGCAACTGAAAGCGATAACTTGGCAATCAAAGGTGTGTACGAGATGTATTCCCGCAAGGGCAATCACATAATTACCGTAAAAACAGAGCACAAAGCCGTGCTGGATACTTGCCACAGACTTGAAAAGCAAGGTGCAGAAGTTACCTATCTCGATGTCCAACGTGACGGCTTGATAGACCTCGCTGAATTAGAAGCTGCCATCAAACCTAATACCATCATGGTTTCTGTGATGTGGGCCAACAACGAGACGGGCGTCATACAACCCATGAAGGAAATTGGCCAAATCTGCGAAAAGCATGGGGTACTTTTCTTTAGCGATGCTACGCAGGCAGTAGGGAAAATCAAAACTCACCCACGGGAAGTTGGTGTTCATTTGATGGCCTTCACTGCGCACAAAATGTACGGACCAAAAGGTGTTGGAGCCCTGTATGTTAGCCGCAAAAACCCACGCGTTAAAGTTACAGCCCAAATGGATGGTGGCGGACACGAACGGGGAATGCGCTCGGGTACACTCAACGTGCCTGGTATCGTCGGCTTCGGAAAAGCTGCGGAAATTGCCTTACAGGAAATGGAGCAGGACACTGCACGTGTCAGCAATCTACGTGACAAATTGGAGAAAGCCATGTTCGAGCTGGAGGAGGTTTACATCAACGGCAACGTTGACCAACGCATGCCGCACGTAACCAATATTTCTTTCAAACACGTGGAAGGCGAGGGCCTGATGATGACTTTCAACCAAGAAATTGCTTTGTCTTCTGGTTCGGCTTGTACTTCTGCCTCGTTGGAGCCATCCTACGTGCTGGTAGCATTGGGCTTGGGTGACGACCTCGCACACTCTTCGCTGCGATTCAGTCTTGGCAGGTTCACAACTGAGGAAGACGTGAACTACGCCATCGAAGCAGTAAAAAAGGGCGTAAACCACATGCGTGACCTCAGCCCAATTTGGGAAATGTACAAGGAAGGAGTTGACCTTTCAAAAATCGAATGGGCGGAGCACTAAAGTTGACCATTCAGGTTTTGCAATTTGGCAATCAAGCATTAATTCAACCGTTTAACAATATCACAAACCATAATTATGGCTTATTCAAATAAAGTTCTCGAGCATTTTCAAAACCCACGCAATGTGGGTACGCTTGACAAATCCAAGAAAAATGTGGGTACTGGCCTCGTTGGCGCGCCTGAGTGCGGCGACGTAATGCGTCTTCAAATTGAAGTGGACGAAGCCACTGGTGTCATCCAAGATGCCAAGTTCAAAACTTTTGGTTGTGGCTCTGCCATTGCCTCTTCTTCCTTGGCTACGGAGTGGCTCAAAGGCAAATCTGTGGACGAAGCCCTATCCATTGACAACATGGACATCGTGGAAGAACTGGCATTGCCACCCGTAAAAATTCACTGCTCAGTTTTGGCAGAGGATGCCATCAAAGCGGCTATTGCTGACTACAAGAAAAAGAACGGTATCGAGGTGGAATCAGAAGCCTCGGCGGCCTGATTTTTTGATTTCAAATTCTAGAAAATATGCTTTTCGTAGCAGACAGTGCTAAGCAACGAATCCTGCAAATCAAAGAAAAGCAGGGTCTTGGCCAAGATTATTTCGTTAGGGTTAGTGTCACGAGTGGGGGCTGTTCTGGCCTTACCTACAACATGGATTTCGACAATGAAAACCAACCCAACGACCAGGTCTTTGAGGACAATGGGACCAAAGTTGTGACGGACCTAAAGAGCTTCCTTTACCTGTTCAACTCAACGTTGGAGTTCTCTGGAGGGCTGAACGGGAAGGGTTTTTACTTTCAAAACCCAAATGCTGCAAGGACTTGTGGCTGTGGTGAAAGTTTTGCAGTCTGATTCGACACAGTTGATTAATTTTTATTAGGTTATAATTTTTGAGAGCCCGCCATTGGTGGGCTTTCTTCATTTATCAAGTATAAAAAATGGCGGCTCGGCCTCTCTACCGAACCGCCACGATGAAATTTTCTCCACGTAAATTCTTCTCCCTGTTGGTTTTACAAGTACAAAAGCCAAACAGGATAGTCGAGGAACAAGCCCTTCGATTAATTTCATTTAAGTTTACCAGCGCTTCAGGACAGACTCCGTACGCTGGACTTTCCCGTCAAATTTTATCACCAAGAAATATAGCCCGGGTATCAAGTCACCGGCAGGAATAGATACGCTGAGGCCATCTTCTGGCATGGTGGCTTGTGCGATTCGACGCCCATCAGTACTAAAAAGTTCACAGGTCACCTCAACAGCAGCATAGCGTTCTTGAAGTTCCACATTGATAACTTCTTCAAATGGGTTTGGCCAAATGAGTGCAAGATGGTAGTTCCCAGTAACCTGAACATCCACGGCATTTGACCAAGCAACGGAATAATCAGGGCCGATAAAACGTACCCTGTACTGGTTCATGCCCCGTTTGGCAGCTTGGTGCATTGTCTTGAATTTCATGTAGCCATTCAGTTCGGTCTGTTCTTGTGGCCCACCGATTGCTTCGAATGGGCTGCCATTCCACGACCATTCTACCATGAATGTGGCATCATGGGCCAGTGAAATTGGGTAAAGCCAGTCAACCATAACGCTAGTTGGCCCCATGTTTTCAGCATCAATTATCAGTGCGTTGCCGCAATAGGTTGGGCTATTGGTAACGCTGATCAAGAAAATATCAGTAGAAGTACAGCCATTTGCTGTCACGGTCAGCGTCACGGTTTTAGTGCCCCAAGTGTTCCAAACTACGCCACTGACATTTTGGGTATTTGCAGTTGCAGGGGTGCCCCCGTCAAAATTCCACGAATAAACGGCACCGGGGCCATTGCTGATTGAAGTGAAATTTGCGGGGTCACCCACGCAGACCACATCGGGGCCACTGATTTGAGCCACTGCATCATCATCCACGGTGATGGTCACGATGTTCGATTCCAAGAAATCAATGCAATTTTCCCGACGGACACAGCGAACGAAATAAGTTGTCTCGTACAAAGGCCCCGGAGCATAGTTGGGGCCTGTTGCCGTTGGAATTCCTTGCCAGGAACTGTTGAATGGGCCAGGCTGGTTGTGAAACATCCAGATGAATTCCAGCGCACCTGAACCACCAGTAGCTGGGGTGACTTCAGTCAAAGGTGCTGGGATGTTGCCTGGGCCACATAGCGTTTGGTCACAGCAGATAGTGCCTGGCACAGTGACATTATCACACGGTGGGCCCAAGTAGAATCCAGCGTCAATCGTTGGGTTTATTTCACCTGATGCAATGGTGTAGAAAGTGGTCATGCTTGTCAGTGGGTTCACGTCGCTGTCAATGGCATCATTGCTGCCTTGGTTTTGTGGGCTCAGGAGGTAGCCGTTCGGAATGCCAAAAGTCAATTTGTACGAACCGGGTTGCACCACAAACATGTACATGCCAGTTGGGTCTGTACTGGTGTTGGCAGTATGATTGTTGCCATAAATGGTTGTTCCAGTCACTGTAACCATAACCCCGCCGATACCCATTTCACCTGCATCTTGAATGCCGTCTTCGTCAGCATCAATCCAAGTGAAATCACCCAATTTGGCAGGAGCATAGAGGGTAAAACTGCAAGAAGTGGTACACCCGTTGTCATCCGTAACGGTAACGGTGTAAGGTCCAGGGCCAAGATTTTGGGCGGTTTGCGTAGTTTGCCCATTTGACCAAAAATATGTGTAGGGTGATGTGCCAGCCGCAGGGTTGACGGTCAATTTGCCATCGCTGCCGTTCAGTGTGGTGATGGGCTGCGTCAAAACAACGGTGCAAGTTGGTGCAGCAATTACTGTGATTTGGAAAGTATTTACAGCAGTGCAGTTGTTGGCATCGGTCACAGTCAGCGAGTAGCTGCCACTTGGCAAATTACTGATAGCCTGAGTTGTTTGGCCGTTTGACCAAAGATATGAGTAGGGTGACGTACCACCAGATACATTGGCGGTGGCTGAGCCTTGACTTCCGCAAGTGCCAGTTGTGACAGCCACATTTGACACAAGTTGCGTAGGTTGGTTAATGGTGAAAACCTGTGTTTTGGTGCAACCCGTTGCATCGCTGACGGTCACCGTGTAGCTGCCAGCTACCAATCCCGTGATGTTGGCACTAGATGAGCCATTGCTCCAAGCGTAACTATATGGAGTGCTGCCGCCTGATACATTGAGCGAGATGCTGCCGTTGTTTCCATTGAAACAGCTGACATTTTGTGTGTTGCCGTTGATGGTGAAAAGTCCACCTTGCTGTAACGTGACAGTCGCTGAGCCAAAGCAGCCTTGGCTGTCTGTTACCGTGACGGTGTAACTTCCAGCTGTAAGACCTGTTGCAGTCTGTGTCGTTTGGCCATCTGACCAAAGATAGGTGTAGCTGCCGTTGCCGCCAACAGTGTTAGCTGTGGCTGTGGCCGTTGTTCCGGTGCAAACGTAGTTTGGTGCATCGATGCTGACCGCTAGCCCAGCACCGAGTTGAAGGGAGGCCGATCCTGTTTTTGTGCAACCATTGCCATCCGTAACGGTGACGGAATACGTTCCCGGTGGTAAATTGGTGATGGTGGCACTCGTTTCGCCATTTGACCACAAGTAGCTAAGTGGTTGCGTCCCATTGGTGACATTTGCAGTTGCGGTGCCGTCCATCGTGCCGTTGCAGGTAGTGTTGGTAGTTGTAACCGTTAGGTTCATCAACGGATAGGCCACAATGGTAGTGCTTCCAGATAGTGTGCAGTTATTGGCATCTGTCACGGTTACCGTGTAAATCCCAGGTGCCAAATTTCCGATGTTTGCTGTGGTAGCGCCATTGCTCCAAGCGTAGGTGTACGGCGAAGTGCCGCCAGTTACATTAGCGGTGCTGGAACCGTCGGCTCCGCAACTACCTGGTGAGTTGCTGAAAGTCAAAACCAATGGCAAAGGTTGGTTAACTGTTACACTTTGTGAACTGGTGCAGCCAAGGTTGTCTGTCACCGTCAGTGAATAGCTCCCTGCCACTAAGTTGGAAATGCTGGATGTACTGGCACCATTGCTCCAAAGATAAGTGTATGGTGTTGTGCCACCCGTCACGGAGGAGGTGATGCTACCTGTTGCTGAACCGTTGCACGTTACGTTTTGTACCGTTAGGTTGAGGTTAATAACTGGGCTTCCGCTAATGGTTTTACTGGCTGTGCCCACACAACCCTGCGAGCTGGTGACCGTAACCGTGTAACTGCCAGCAGGCAAACCAGTTAGTACCTGTGTGCTACCACCATTTGACCAGGCAAATGAATAGGGTGGTGTCCCGTAAGTTACATTGGCTGTTAAAGTACCGTTGTTGTCGTTCCCACAGACCAAGCTGGTGCCAGTCACGTTCACTTGGAGCGTCATTGGTTGCGTAATAGTTGCAGTCGTAGTGGCCGTGCAGCCTTGGGCATTCGTGACTGTGACGGAATAATTTCCAGCCCCAAGATTGCTCACGGTCTGGGTAGTGCCTCCATTGCTCCAGAGATAGGTGAATGGGCCAACACTGCCGCTCGGAGTGGCGGTTGCAGCTCCATTTGTTGCTCCGCAATGGCTGGCGTTGGTCACAGTCGCAGTGACGCTGAAAGCTGGGGGTGCAGTCAAATTTGTTGATGCTGTCTTGGTACATCCCAGCGCATCAGTCACCGTGAGCGAGTAGCTGCCTGCTGGCAAGTTTTGCAGATTGGGGGTGTTTGCGCCATTGCTCCAAAGAAAGTTGTACGGTGCTACTCCACCGGAAACAGTAGAGCTTATGGCGCCATTGGAAGTATTGGCACAAGTTGGATGAGTAGGAGTCAGGCTTAGTACAATATTGCTTTGGTAAACAAGCGTCGTACTTTTCGTAGCTGTACATCCAAAATGATCGGTCACAGTTACGGTGTATGTTCCTGCTATCAAGTTTTGGATGGTTTGTGTAGTACCACCGTTGCTCCACAGATAGGAAAATGGTGCCATCCCACCCACAGGTTGCGCTGTCGCAAAGCCTGTGCTGCTTCCGACGCACGTGGGTTGTGACACGGAGATGTTGGTTGTAAAATTACCGTTCAAAACACTGACTGCACCAGAAGCTGTTGCGGTGCAGCCATTGGTGGCCGTCACAGTGACAGTGTAAGTGCCTGGGGCAAGTGTGTCAATGGTTGCCGTTGTTTCTCCATTGCTCCAGAGGTAATCAAACGGTGCTGCTCCACCACTTACGACTGCTGTGGCTGTGCCGCCAGCTGTACTGCCGCAAGTGTGTGGGGTTGTGGTCACTTGTAAGTTTAGTGGAGGGCCTATCCATTCACAAGCAACATAGCCGCAGTTGTTGGCGTCCATGATGGTTACGCAGTACTCGCCAGGAGCCAAGTTGTTGATGGTAGGAGTACCGCCGCCATTGCTCCACATATACATATAAGGTGGGATGCCGCCACTGACGTTGGCGGTCATGGAGCCTGGTATGGTGCAGTTGTTGACCGTAATTACCAACTCTAAAGCAGGGGGTGCGGTAATGGTGGCGGTTGCTGTACCCGTAGTTCCGTTTGCGGCTGTCACCGTAACTGTGTAAGTGCCAACGGATAAAAAAGTTACTGGATTGGTCGTCATACCGTTGCTCCAAAGGTAGGAGAAAGGAGCGGGCCCGCCAGTAGTTGTTGCCGTTATGCTACCAGTGTTGAAGCCGCCACAGAGTGGGTTTACGGTTTGAAGGCTGACATTGAATTGACCGAAAGATGCTGTCGCAATGCTCAACAGAAACATTGCAAAAAGCCATCGAATCTGTTTGGTAAAATGAGGTAAAAAGAAAGAAGTTCCAGTCTTTGGTAATTTTTTTTCCATGGTTCGGATTTGAATTTGTTAATAATTGTTTCTAGTGCAAGTCTATAGGCTTGATTTTATTATTGATGCTAAATAATTGATTTACAGGTAGTTGAATGCAACTCCTGTTCATCGCCATGAATGAAGGGAATAGGGAAATAACGTGAACTTGGCAACATGCCATGTCACGGTTTTAGATGTCATTACAAAGGGAAAAGGGTAGGATAGATGTGCCCTAAACTTAGGTTGGTAGATGTATTAAAGCCCTTTCTCGGCGGTAAAATTAGCGCAATTTTTGGTTGGACGAAGAAAGGTGGACAAAATCTTAATGATTTTTTTTCTAATACGTACCTCAGCCTCGCCAGCCATTTTGAAAACGCCTGTTTTCCTTGGCGTGCCTGTACTTTTGAGCAGTTTCCCCAAAAACAAAGTTTAAGCTCAAACCTGCAGAAATCATGTGGTAGGATCCTTCGTGTTTTGAAATCAAGGTAACGCCATCGCTTTTTAAAGCTGGTCGTGAAAGGTAATTGTAGGAGTACCCAAGCTCTAACATGGTATTGCTGATGATAGGAATTGAAAATCCAAAGCCGCCATTGAGTCCTAAAATGGGGTCGTATTTTTCAGTAACTTCGATGATGCCACTGTCAAAAATTGCCTTTGTCTGGTGAACACCTGCACCAGCCCGCAGCACGAGCCCAAAACGCATGGCTGGGTAACGACTGATTTTTGTCCGCACGAATCCACCGTAGAAAGTTTCTTCAAATGAAGTCGTCTTGGCGTTGTCCTTAAATTCAGGATTTGTCAGATTAGACCGATATTCGGCACCTAGTTGCAGTCGGTCAGCCCCAATAGCCAACCGGCCTCCATAAGCAAGGAAGGTTGTTGGTGAACTGAATTCGCTAAGTGAGTAGTTCGTCCGGTTCAAAGCGCCAAAGCCTTCTAGCAGCAGTTGTTGGGCATGGGTGGCCACACCTACCGTCATCAAAAGGCTGTAAATCAATAACTTCATTGTAACCGAATCAAACAAATAAAGGCCAAGCCCGTTCGGCTGACCTTGATTTGTCGTTATTTCAGAATGAACGATAATTGCAAATTGAAATCACATCAACCGCATGGCCTGTACCAAGAAAGTAAGCGGAAATGGAATCACAATCCAAAACCATTGTGGCACGAACACGAGCATGAGCAGCAACACAACAGTGGAAACAACAAAAAGCAGCCAATAGGTGGTGGTTGAAGTTTTTTCAGTATTCATTGTACGGTTGAATTATTTGTGCGGCAAAAGTAGAAACGTCAGGCTAATTTGGCAAGCTAATTTGAAACGATGTTGACTAATTTAAAACGGTTATACACAAAAACACTTTCAATCTTTGAAAGGGGCTTTCGTGCGTTGAGGCTACTTCCTGAGCGACTGGTAAGGTTATTCCGGCATATCGGTTCGGGGCTGAATCTTTTTTTTGTCCAGAATCAAAGGCAAACCCAGCATTGGTGGCAGGATTTTGCATTTTTGGTATTTGACCTTGTTGCCTTGCCTGAACTGTACGAAACGTTGTTCGATTTCGTGAAATGGAACACCCGACCACTTTCACGCCTTGAAAGAAAGCTGGCGGCATCAGTCTTTGGCAATGCCATTCGACTTGATGAGGTTCGAATTGACGACTACGCAAAGTTTGGTTGTAAAAAACGCAACATTGTCTATGTCAGCTACATGACCATCAATTCTTGGGGGAGGATTCGACCTGAAACTTTCATCCACGAGTTGGTGCATGTCTGGCAGTTTCAGCAGATGGGAGGGGCCTACATTCCCCAGGCTTTACGTGCACAAAGGACAAAAGAGGGCTACAATTATGGAGGGGCAAGCCACCTAAAGGAAGCGATGCAAAGCGGACGGAAGCTCACGGACTTCAACTTGGAGCAACAAGCTGACTTGATTTGTGACTATTTTTCTATCAAGAAGGGACTGAAACCTACATGGGGGAAGGGAGCTGAAGTCGATTTACCTGTTTACCTGTACTTTGTGTCGCAGCTTCATTCATGAATAGGAGGATTCCCAAATTCATTTTTCGGGACGCATTGGCCATAGGGATAGATACCTTATGTTTGTGCCTTAATCTTCTGACTTGTTGCCTTCAATGATTCAATTGGTTGAAAATCAAGAAATTGAAAGTGTAAATATTTAGAAATTCTTACTGCATGGTAAAATATTACAGCAAAGAAAATGGTCAGCTCAAAGTTTTGCGGGAGCCAGAACATGCTTGC
>CAYTZS010000204.1:0-9416 GCA_964442355.1 uncultured Saprospiraceae bacterium
CGTTATTATTTGTGGGTTTTCGGCGGTTTTGCGGAGCAAAACCGCCGAAAACCCACTTTTTGAATCTACCCGTTACTCAAAATCCGGGATGACTCATGTTATATTGCAAGGAAATTGAAGCTTGATTAATTCCCCAACTTCACGAACTTCAAGTTCCAGCGCTCCTTGCCATCGAAGACTTGCAGCAGGTAGCTTCCAGGTTGTAGTCGGCTCACGTCGAGGGCCACTTGCTGGAGGCCAGTACCATTTGATTCTACTTTTTGCTGCTGGATGAGCCTGCCCAACATATCCGTCACCACCAATGTAGCCGCATTTTCGGATTGCGTGAACTCAACATTCAGCGTCTCGTTCGTGGGGTTCGGATAGGCCAAGAGGCTGCCCTTCACCGTGCCCAGTTCACTGCCTTCGGAAATGGTGCGAGCCTCCTCTTCTGGGTCGTTCGTGAAGTTGAGGCAGCCCGTGATAACCACGTCATCAATATACACCACATCGTCGTCGGCAGAGGCATCGGCCCGCAGGCGGAAGCGCATCGTGGCCGTAAACGGCCCATTGAAAGTATGCGTACCCGTCTGGCGCACATTGTTGGAGAAGTTGGTGCCAGCCACCCAAGTCTTCACGGTGGTGTAGGTTGAGCCGCCGTTGGTAGAGACTTGCAGCCAGAAGTCCTCGCCCGTCTCAAAGCTGTTGGTGATGAAGCTGAAAGTTATGGTGGCTTGGTTGTAGGTCGTCAGGTTCTGGTTCGTGGTGCTCATCACGGATGAGTTGGTGTTGTCCCGCAACTGGACGCTCCAAGTGCCTGTGTTGGCCCAAGCAGCATTGTTGATGCGGGCGCAGTCCGTGCCGCCATCCGTCCAGATGCCAAAGCCCGTCTCAAAACCTTGCGAGTTGATGGTTTGCAAATTGCAACCGCCTCCCGTCAGTGTCACGCTGCCAGTAGCGGTGCAGCCGCCAGTGCTGGTCACTGTGCAAGTATATGTGCCAGCGCCGAGTCCTGTGATAGATTGTGTATTGCCACCATTGCTCCATGCATAAGTGTAAGGTGCGTTGCCGCCAGTTGGGTTGGAGGTGGCTGAACCGTTGTTACCGCTGGTTGGGTTGATTCCCGTTACATTGGCCACCAACACGGCTGGCTGGGTGATGGTCACGCTGCCCGTTGCGGTTGAACTGCCGGAAGTCACGGTGCAAGTATAAGTGCCAGCGGTCAGGTTGCTGATGGTTTGGGTGTTGCCATTGTTGCTCCATTCGTAGGTATAGGTGCCAGTTCCGCCAGTGGCAGTTGCAGTGGCCGTGCCGTTGTTGCCGCCGTTGCAAGAAACGTTCGTACCAGTGACAGAAACAGAAAGCGGCTGCGTTCCTGCTGTGTAGCAAATATTCAGGCTCCAACTGTTCAGTGAACCGCCATCTTGGTCGGCTACATCCTGAACGGTCAGCGTCCAGGTACCGTTAAGGTTCTGGCCGTTGAAAGCAGAAAGGGCTTGCAGCGGCTGGTACGTGCCGTTGTTCGTTGGTGGGCAAGGCAGCGAGGAGTAGGCAAGCCCTGCGTCATCAAAGTTCGTGAGCACGTTGTCCTGGCTGCTGCAAATCTGGCTGAACAGCGTGACTTCTGTGCCTGCTGGGCTCTTCAGTTTCACCACCAAATCTTGTACATAAGTGTGGGTAATGCCGAGGTTCAGCAGGTTCACATCGTTGATGGTGCCGCTGGCACTGATGTTAAGCGTGGATGTGACGATGGGCGTCCCAGTTGCCGAAATAGCTTTTGGCACGTCCGTGCTGGCCTGTGTGAGACAGGAGGTGTTGGCCGTTGTGAAACTAAACGGATTGGCCCAAGCGCCTGTGCCGCAAGTGTTCACGGCTTGCACCCGCCAGAAATAGGTGGTGTTGGCAGCAAGTGGCGTGGTTACGTTGTAGCTCGTGCCAGTCACGCCCATAGCGTTCACAACCGTGGTGGCAAAAGTATTGCTGGTGGAAACCTGTACGTTGTAGCTGGCAGCTCCGCTGACTGCACCCCAAACCAATGTCGGTGTTTGTGAAACACCAGTAGCACCGTTGGCTGGAGATGAGAGAACGGCTTGGCCGGGCGCACCTGCCAGCACTGTCAGCGTCACGTTTGCCGATTGGCTCTGCGCACCACTCGTACCCGTGATGGTCAGTGGGTAGGTGCCTGCTGCCACGCCTGTCGTGGTCACTGTCAAGGCGCTGCTGAAGTTGCCTGAGCCGGAGGCGGGGACGAAAGTACCCGTTGCGTTGGCTGGAAGGCCAGTCACAGTAAGCGCCACCGTACCATTGAAAGTACCCGTAGAAGTAACCGTCACGTTATAAACGGCATTTGCGCCAGCGCAAACGCTCTGGTTGCTGGGCGTAGCTGCCACTGTGAAGCCGTTGGAAGCCGCCGTGATGGTGAAGTTGACATTGGAAATGTCGTAGAAAATATTGCCGTTGGCTTTCACCATGATGCGGGCAGTGGTATTTGCTGGTATCACTGGCAAGTTGATGCTCTGGGAACCATCGTTGGGCGTGGCCGTGGCCAAGGTGTAGGGATACGTTAAGCCGCCATTCACGGAAAGCAGAATGTCAACGTTGGCACAGTTCACGGGCGACAAATTGGTGCTCGCCACGTTCCAAGTCACCGTCTGTGCGCTGCCCGCAGCCCAGCTCACATTGGTGTTTGGGGCAGTCACCACGAAGGGGCCGGCCGTGCCATTGACGGTCACCACCATGTTGTCTTCTGCGGTGCAACCACCGCCCACTTTGTTGTCACGAACGGTCAGGCGGAAGTTGAGGGTACGTGCCACGCTGGGCAACACCTCCCAAGTTGGGCTGACGTTGTTCACCACATCTACCAAACGGGGCAAGTAGCGGGATGGTGCAGTCGTGCCCTTGAAGGAGCGGAATGCCGGGCCGCCCGTGTTGGTGGCTAGCGGTGGCATGGTCGCTACTGCAAAGTCCATTTGCTCCCAAGTGTAGGTGATAGCATCGCCGTTGGGGTCTGAGCCGGTGCCTGTCAGGATGAAGGGCGTTGACCGAGGAATGACGTAGTCAGCGCCAGCATTGGCAGTCGGTGCGCTGTTGATGCTGGTATTGGTGGAGCAAGTGTTGCCGCCGCCGCTGCCGTTGCTGGTCACCTCCGCTGCGATTTCCTGCAAGCTGATGGCATGGAAGTAATCATCGGAATTGTTCTGCACGTTTGGAGAGCAAATGCCAGCATAGCCCATGATGGTGCTGGCACTACCAGGCTCCATAGCCGTGGCGGCGTTGCGGTTGCAGTTGTTGTTTTGGGTGTGGTTCGCCCCGAACTGGTGGCCCATTTCGTGCGCCACGTAGTCAATGTCGAATGGGTCACCGACAGGATTGGCTTGGCCGGTCACCCCACCCGCTTTGAGGGAGTTGGTACAAACGGCACCGAGGTAGGCCACCCCGCCACCACCTGTCGAAAACACGTGGCCAATGTCGTAGTTGGCATTGCCAATGACGTTGTCGCAAGTTGTCTGGTTCTGGCCAAGCATCGTGCTGCCGTTGGTGTTGGTGTACGGGTCAGTATTGGGGTTCAGGAATATCAGTGAAGCAGTGTTGGGATGCAGGGTCATGTGGACGGAAGCATCCTGCTCAAATACACCGTTCACACGGGTCATGCTGGTATTGAAGGCAGCTAGCACAGAAGCGGTCGTGCCACCGTGAAAAGTGGCGTATTCCCCCGTACAGGCCAGTGCAAGCGTATAAGTGCGAAGTTGACAGTCGCCCACCATCATCTTGCTGGGGTCAACTGGGGCGGGCTTGTGCTCGTGGTCAATTTCATCGAAATCGCACTGCCAAGGGTCGTCTTTTGAAAAGTCTTTGCGGTAGTAAACCTGATAGTTTACCACATCGTCGGTCGAATACGGGTCGATGTAAACGGTGCTGTGTTCTGGGCTGCGCACCATTCCATGAAAGCCTTTTGGCGTGAAGTCGCCCCGGAAGTACGCCAGTGGGTCGTCAATGCCCTGCCCAGCGTAGGAGCGAATGGTTGGGTACTGTTCTTGAAGGTCGGGGTGCATCACCGGCGCCTCCATGATGCGAAATCGTTCGAAAGTACCATCTGGCATGGGCAACGAAACCACAACCTCTTGACTTTCAGCAGCTTGTGTTTGCCACAAAGGTGCTTGATTTAGCAACGTTTTCATGAGTGGTACGTCCAAACTGACCGTCCGGTACTGTTGGGGCGTAATTTGACGCAACTGGCTTTTGTGAGCCATTGTGGTCTCTGGGACAAAATCCCATGGATTGGTAGGTTTGGCTTGAGCGAAAAGTGTTTGACTAACGGCAATGAGAAGGAGCATCATTGCCAACTTCAATGTTCTCATACTAAGGCAATTTTATGTGAATAAATATTGATTACGAATGAATGCACCGGACATCAAAACATAGCACAGTCGCCATTGTCCATTGTGAAAATGCTCATGGCCGGGTAGTTTTCTCAATTGCAGTTGTACGATAGGGTAATTTTAGGTGCAAACACATTTTGTTGGCGAAGGCGAGGACTGCGAAAAAATCGCTTTTGAATCATATTGTCTGCCAACAAAAACTCCCGATTCACAGAAGTTTAGCAAATATAGTTCAAGCCACTAACTCACAAAATTTATTTCTAAATATTTTAATCCATGATTTTTGGGACCTAGAAAAGCACAGTGAATTAAGTTTTAAACGCTTTCTCAATCAGGTAAAATCACCGCTGTTCTCACAGATTTTCAATGGACCTGGCGATGACTGCTTCCCAAGCAGAGGCAATGGCCGGGTCACGGCTCCACAGGTAATCGTTGACTTGAATTTCAGCCCTGAGCGCTGTGAGGAAGTTCACGAAATCTTGTTTTTCGAGTCCTGCATGGCCGCTGTAATGCTTGATGCGGGAAAAATTGACGAGGGAATTGGGGGCGTCCACATCAATCAATTGCAAAATCATCACCCGAAGCTTCTTGCGGGTGCGGTTGCTCACCTTTGCCCCTCCGAACCTCGATTGGTAGTCCTTGTCAGGGAAGTCCCGGAAAAGCCGGGCGTAAAAGCCAGAGATGAAGTCACGGTTTTTTGCGCAGCAGCGCATATAGCTCTCATGCACCAGTTCGGTAAGCCGCTCGCCGTAAATCGGCAATCGGTAAAGCTGCTTTTCCAATTCCACCAAGTTGCCGAAGCGCTTCTCCGGTTCTTTTTCCAGCAGTCGTTGCAGGATTTTCTGCAAATCGGCGGGCAAGTTGGCAGCCTTGAGCAGCGACCGACGGTACACCGGTGAATCAAAAAAGCGCTTCCGGCTCTCCATCACCTCCTCCACGTTTTCACCCGTGAAAAGTGGGTCGCCCGTCAGCATCTCGTACATCAGCAGCCCCATCAAAAACTGGTTGACCTTGTCGTAGTCCAGTTCCTCGGCAGATTGGCGCAACTCTTCGGGGCTGGAGTAAACGAGATCATCCTTGATTTTCTCCAACCGGGTATAGCCCCGCATGTCCTTGAAAATCTCGAAAACGGAAATCACGGGTTTCAGCTCGTGGTCAATGATAATCTTCGAGGGGCGCAGGTTTTTGTGGTCAATGCCGAGGTTTTGGAGGTAGTAGAGCGCATCGCAAAGCTGCCGAATGATGGAAATAGTATCCCGCTTGGGGAAGTAGCCGACCTCCAGCAGGTGGTCGAGCGTGATGCCGTTGATGTACTCCAACACGATGCAAAACGGGATGTCGCTCTCGTGCGAGCTCAGCACCTCGATGATGTTGCGGTGCTTAATTTGGTAGGCCACCTTGGTCAGCTTGTCCGACAGTGGGCGAATGTCTTTCAATGCCCGAATCGCCACGGTTTTGCCGCTCGAAAGCTCGGTGGCTTTGTAAATCACAGCTGAAGTGCCACTACCCAGCTCTTCTTTCATGTCGAACTGCCGCAGCATCTTCAACCGCACCTGTTTGTCAAACTCCTTGACATCGTATTTCAAGCCGAGCACCGTGTTCACCCGCTCCTCCAAGTTCTCGAAGAAGTATAAGAAGGAATCG
Source organism: uncultured Saprospiraceae bacterium (assembly GCA_964442355.1). Taxonomy (GTDB): domain Bacteria; phylum Bacteroidota; class Bacteroidia; order Chitinophagales; family Saprospiraceae; genus UBA6168. The sequence goes on from CAYTZS010000204.1 coordinate 6,003, forward strand.
GTAATCCGGTTTTTTTCGATGGCTACATCCTCTGGCTTCGCCAAATTGTTCAGTCGCTTGCTTTCGATGTCTGACAGCCTCGAACGCAGCAGGGTCAGCGTGTTGGAGTCCGAGCCCAACGATTCGTACAAGCTCGACAGGGCATCAATGGCTTCCTCGGTTTTTCCTTCTTGAACTAGTTGGCGTATCATGGAGGGTAGTATTATTGGGTTGAACTGGGGAATTGGTTGAATTGGGGAAATCCGAGTTTCCCACTGAATTCAACCAATTCCCAAATTCAACTTTACGCATCAGTCGCCTTTCACCACTTTCAGCACAGCCACATTGCCTTCGGCAGTGACCTTGCAGAAATAAACACCTGACGGTGAGGCGGTTAAGTCAAAATTCCAAGTTTTTTCCAGCACGTTTTCCAAGCTGGTTTTGGACAAAATACGGCCTGCCACGTCCAGCAGTTCCACCTGCACGGCCAGTGGGTTTTCCAGTTCGATGGTCAGTGCAAATCGTCCGCTCGTTGGGTTTGGCGAGAGCAAAAGGCGGCGCAAACCCGGAAGGTCGTTCGTAGCGTTTACACCTGCCTCGATGGTGACCGCCCCAGTGAATTCACAACCGTTTGCATCAGTCGCTACCCATCCGTAAGTGCCAGGGGCAAGGTTTGTGGCCGTTGGGCCAGTCTGCCCATTGCTCCACTGATAGGTGAAGGGCGGTGTGCCCCCCAAAACCGTTATGGTGGCAGTTCCGTCATTTGCCCCCAAAACCGTTTCGTCGGTGCTTGAAACCGAGAACTCGGTTGGCACAACGGCACCCGTTGTGCCGGTTGCAGTGGCAGTGCAGCTATTTGCATCTGTCACCAAAACACTAAAAGCGGTGCTCGGTGGCACTGGCGAAGGTGGCGTAGTCTGGTAAGAATACGGGGCAACGCCGCCCGTGACATTGATGGTCAGCGTCGAAAAACCCGCACAATCCACATTGGCAGTCGCCACAGAAATGACCAGCGCAGGCGGAGCAGTCACCGTTGTTGTTTGGGTGGAAGTGCAGCCATTTGGCGCTGTAGCCGTCACGATGTAGCTGCCAGCAGGTACGGTCTGCGATGGATTGCCGTTCAGCCCCGCCCAGAAGAACATCACGCCTGGCGTAGTGCTGTTGGCCGTGAGCGTTGTCAAGTCATCGGAGCAGTCGAGAGAGGCATCTCCCGTGACGGTCAGGTTGGGCAAAGCAACATTAGAAGTCACATTGAAATTATCGGAAGCCGTACAGCCGCTTTGAACATGCGTCACCACGACCACATAGTTGCCGGGTTGGTTGATGATCACTGGGCCAGGGATGGGTTGGCCATTCAAGGTACAAGCAAAACCGGGCAAGCCGCAAACGGCAGTTAAGTCAATGACGGCTGTCATTGAAGTGCAATTCAGTTCAACATCTGGCAAATTAAAGTTGATGGTAGGTGGCACGATTTCCGTCACGGTAGCTGAGTAGGTTGTGCTGCAACCTGTCGCTGGGTTCGTCACCAACACGGAGTAAAGCCCAGGTTCCGTCACCACAGGGTTTTGCGCAGCAGAAGTAAAGCCATTCGGGCCTGTCCACGCAAACGTGTAGCCCGCCATGCTTGGGTTAGCCATGATGGTCACTTGCGTCACGATACAGGTCAAAGCACCAGAGGCCATGGGGCTTGCCTGTGGCAAATTGCCAGAAAAACCAACTGTGACCGAAACAGTTGCAGCACAGCCAGTGGCAGGGTTCGTCACCAAAACAGCGTAAGGGCCGGGGGCTGTCACCACCGGATTTTCGTCAGCAGATGTGAAGCCATTCGGGCCTGTCCACGCAAAAGTATAGCCTGCCATGTCTGGATTGGCCATGATGGTCACTTGCGTCACGGAACAGGTCAAGGTGCCCGATGCTGTTGGGCTTGCCTGCGGCAAATTCCCGGAAAGGGTTACAGCAGCAGAAGCAGATGCCGTGCAGCCGTCGGAAGATGTGACGGTCAACTGGTAAGTACCAGCTACGTTAACCATCGGATTTTGCAAATTGGAGGTAAAGCCGTTCGGGCCTGTCCAAGCGTAAGTTACATTGGGCGTGTTGGAGTTGCCCTGAATTTGCACCGAAGGTGAGGCACAAGTTAGCACCCCGCCTGTGGCCGATATGTCTGGCATGGTGAAAGGCGGCACCATCAGGGTCGTGGAAGCAGTACAGCCGTTGCTGCCAGTTACGGTAAGCGTGTACATACCAGATGCCGACACTGTTGGGTTTTGCTGGCTGGAGGTAAAGCCATTCGGCCCCGTCCAAGCGTAGCTTACGCCCGGCGTGGCGGAATTGCCAAATAGTTGCACCGTCTGCGTTTGGCAATTGGAGGTACCAAGGCTGGTGGTTGGCGTTGCTGGTGGAGTATTGTCCAAAATAACAATCATGGTCTCGGATGCGCTACAACCTGTTGCAGCGTCAATGACGACAACGGTGTAAGAACCTGGTTGTGTAATCGTGACAGGAAGCGCAGTGGATGTACCTCCAGCACCCTTCAAATGGCACTGGACGCCAGGCCCACAGGGGTCCAGCACGAAACTTGGACTGGCACAAGTCAGCGTCACAGAGGCAGGCAAGTTGATGTCTGGCGGAGTGGTCGAACCGATGTTGATGCTCGTGATGATACCCGTGCTGGTATTGAAAAATATGCCCGATGGGGTTTCTTCCCGCACGACTGCTTTCACGGCGTAGGAATTGTTGCCAAGCATTGGGGAACCGTCGGTGAAGGCCAATGTTGTGACTGGCGAAGTCGTCAGGCGGTCATAAAAACCATCGGCTTGGCTAGAGCGGTAAACATGGTAGCCAATCACGTTGGTTTGCGGGGATGCTGCCCAAGAAACTTCGACTTCGTCGCAAAACTGGGCGGCAGTTACATTGCTCACCGGAGCCACGATTTGCGCCCGAACTGTCGGGTCGCCCAACAACGTTACGTGCGCACCACAGTCCCCGAAGATGTTGAAATAACCAGGTGTTTCGCAGGCGTTCATTGTTTGCAAAGTGCTGTAGCCCATGGTTTCGCCAGCGCCGAGATGATGGGTAAACCAATGTGGACGGCCTGCCCATGAGCAGGTCAAAATGCCGCCCTTGGAGGCCAGTGCGCTCATCATGAAGGGGTTGGGCGAGAAATCCCAGTCGCCGTGGTAGCTCCCAAAAAGCTGCGAGAACACCACGTTGATGCTGTCACTGCCGAACTGGGCGCTAGTGCCCACGCCACTGGCACTGGTATAAGAGCCCCCCCCGCAGCCGTACCCAAACAGGTAACCCTCGCCATCGGTATCGTTGAAGAAGTCGCCATCAAAAACGTTGGCTGGCCCCACGAGTGGGTTGCCGTTGCGGTAGCCATTGGCGGCAAAAGCCTCACCACCGAAGTAGCCGAAGTTGTCGTCCACCAGCGCACGG
>CAYTZS010000205.1:0-9377 GCA_964442355.1 uncultured Saprospiraceae bacterium
CGGAATGACTCATGTTTCATTGAAAGGAGCATCGCTAGCTAAATAATCAACCTCCTTACACTACCATGAAACGAATTGAGCGGTCTCGCAAGCCATCTACCTTCAACCACAGCCAGTACATGCCTTCTGGCAAATTGTCCAAGTCCAAACGCCAAGGAGCGTCGGGTAGCGAATCATGGCTGCTTTCGAAAACCTGATGGCCGAAGCTGTTGTGGATAGTGACCGTCGCTGACCTGCCCACCATTTTTTCAAAGTAAACCGACACGTGCCGGTTGGTTGGATTCGGGAACAGCGTAAGTGCCTCGCTGTCGAGTTGCAGCTCGACGGCCCTGACCGGGCTGACTGCTTCGGTGCCGTCCTCAAACTTTGCCCTAACCCGATAAAAGTTGGTACCAAAGTTCGGCTGGGTGTCCCTGTTTTTGTAGAGGTTCAATTGTTCGGTGTCAGTTTCCGGCAAAAGCTCGAGAAGCGGCTCAAAGTCAATGCCATTTTCTGAGCGTTCCACCACGTAGCCGAGGCTCTTGTGGTCGGTGTTGGTCACGAAGTTCAATTGCACTTCTTCCATATCCTGAGAAACGGATAGCCCCAAGTCATCATTAAAAACAATTGGCGCCACTGGCGGTAACGAGCTACACTCGAAAGGTGACCACGCCCAATCTACCCATTTTTGAGCACTCACTTTTTTGGCGATAAACTGCCCGTGCAGTTGAGTATGATTTTGTGCCGTGCCATCGTCCACATTGATGTCCTTGAAACGGATGTCAATGCTGGCGTTCACCTTGCAACTTTCCCTGATGAGCGCATTGTCTTCTTCCACGTAAAATTTCACCCGAAGCGGGCTACCCCAGTTTATTTCTGTGCGCTTGCCCAACTCGATTTTGCGACGCACCACCAATTCCGTATTTCCGGAAAACTGGACACTCGTTTTTTTACCAGCATCCGCATCCTTGGTTATTAATTCTTTAACGTAAACAATTCCACTGGCAGCGAACTTCACCGTAGCATTTTTGCCCACTTCAATTCTCTTGAAGTTTGCCCCGTTGAGCAAGTAAACACCTGCGTAGTTGTCTGGCACCTTCACGTCGGAGGGGGGGTCGGGCATGGTGTTGTATTTGAAAAGCCCAATCTCAGGCTGAGGAGCTTGGGCTGCCGTGTGGCCCCCGGTCACTACGCTGCCCCCGGTCAGGTCTATCATCGGCGAACGAACGAAACCCGTCACGGTAGTTTCATCATGAATCCTTGCCTCCTTTCCGGCCTTCCACACACCGATGTTTCCTTCAATGAAGTTTTTGTGCAAATGCACTTCGTCCTGCACGATAATGGTGTAGGCAAAGCGGGTATTTTGATTTAGGCTCACGTTAACGACAGCCGTGCAAGTAGCCGTGTTGCCTTTGCTGTCGCCAGCTTTCAGCGTCACCGTGTTGGCCCCCAAATCGTTGCAACTGAAGGTGCTGGGCAAAACCGACAGCAAGCTCACCGAGCTACAATTGTCGGAACCACTTTGGAAAACCGATGCAGGCTCAATGGTCGCTTGGCCATCCTCGCCCAATTGTATTTCCAGATTTTTACAGGACAAAGCAGGAGGCTCGGCATCTCCGACGGCAATTTTTACCGTAGCAGAAAAAAGAAAATCCGAGCAATTGCCACGACGTGCGCCCCTGCGGAACCAAGTGCTTTGGAGCAAAACAGGTGGGTCGTAAGTTGGAGCATTTGCGCCAGCTACCGTCGTCCATGCGTTCGGGTGCGATGACGGGTCGAGCGTAGCTTGCTGCCAAACGTATTCCAAAGCACCCGTACCACCGCTCGGCAACGTGGCATTGGCAATCAAAGCAGGGTCAATACCCTCGCAAACGGTCTGCGCTCCAGCGATGGAACCCGCATTCGACACATTTACGCAAGGAGGCTTTGTTGTGAAACTCGTGACACTGCCTTGGCAGCCCGTCGCAGCGCCATTGTCGTTCTTTGGCACCACGTACCAACGGTAGGTCACACCACCGGAAAGCCCCGTTAGCGTTGCCGTAGTAGCAAAAACATTTGACTTCACAATGGTTGTCGGTGGGTTGGTTGTACCCAGCACCACATCGTAATGCGTTGCGTTCGATGCTGCGCTCCAATTCAACTGGATAGAAGTAGGGGCTATGCCTGTTGCACCGTTCGCAGGGCCAAGGTTGGTCGTGCAAGAGACCAAGCCAGCCACCGTAACCGTAAATGCACAATTGTTCGTGTTGTTGTAAGCGTCTTTAGCTGTGTACGTCACCGTGGTGCTACCAATGGGGAAGCTACTGCCCGGCGCTTGAGAGGCCGTGAGGGTGGTCGTCGTGCAGTTGTCCACTGCCACCGGAGGAGTCCAAGTTGCATCTGCTGAATTACCCAAAGTAGTTTTGGAAACATTGCCTGGGCAGGGTGTGGTGAATTGAGGTTCGAGCACATCTACCGGCGTCACCAGTGCGACACAAGTTAGCGAGTCGTTGATGCGGGTTTTCAATTTGACATTCACGTGCAGCACCGAACCGATGTCGGAGCAGTTGAAAACCGGTCGGTCAAGCCCGTTTGCCTTGTAAATCATGTTATTGCAGGCTTCGAAATTTGAGAAGGCAATCAGCTCGGAGGCATACACCTTCACATCACCGTCAATGTTCGCCCCGAAGCTGCCGTTTTTGCAGACGCTGGGCGCATTTGAAGTGGCGGAGGTGTGGACGTACCCGCCCTGAACGTTTGGAGCGTTGCCAGTTAGCGTCCCGGTCTGGAACAAGATGCCTGCTAGCGTGAAAGCTCCGTTGTTGTTGAGGCCGCCCTGGTTTCGGATTGACGAGCAATCGTTGACGGAAAGCTGGCTGGCATTCGTCAGCACACCTTCGTTTCGGATGTTGCCTGCTATCAGCAGCAGTTGCGCATTGTTCAAGAACAATGCGTCAATCCGGTTGAACACGTCGCCGGAGTTGTTAAACGTCGCATTGTTTTCTACAAATCCTTCATTGGCGAAACGAAGTTGGTTGTTCACTGTACCATCATTAATAAATGTAGATTCCGACTTGTTGATGATGTCTTGTTCATTTGAAAGCACACCGTTGCTTGCATTGTTGAAGGTGGCGTAGTTGCTAAAGACCGCACCTGCGTTGATGCTGAGGGTTGCCTTGTTGGTAAAAATGCCATCGTTGCGAATGATGTTGATGGCAGTGATTGTGCCATTGTTGGTCAGCTTGTTGTTGTTGTCCAGTACAGAGCCGTCAATATTGGCCATCGTGCCATCGTTCTCAAATTCACCGTCATTTTGCACCAGACCGTGGCTAGTAATTTGACTTTCATTTTCAAAATCACCTGCGTTGAGCAATTGTGAACCATAGCCCATACTGAGGGTAGCTCCCGTCTCGTTCCTGAACTCACCACCTGCCAGATTGCTCAAAAGGTTGTTATTTTGGAATTGTCCAAAGTTGCTCGCATCGTTCGAGTTCAAAAATTGATACCCATTGATGAAGGTGCCGTAATTCTCAAACTTACCTTCATTGTCCAGCGTACCATTAGAATTATCGAAGGTCTTGCCAATATTGATTTTGACCTCACCACTTACGAGTGTTTTGAACAGGCCATTGTTGTTGAAAATGTCATTAACAAAGGTTGAACCTGCATTGGTGATGGTTCCGAAATTGTTAACCAACCCATTTACGCGAAAGGTAGCCCCACTGCCTGTCACGTTCAGGTTCGCCCCGTAATTGTTGGCAAGCGATGTACCCGATGCAACGGTCAGGAACGCCACCGTCATGGTTTGATTGTTCTCGAAAGTGCCCTGCGTCTGTATCATGCCATCCACAGCGTTTAGGGTTCCGTTGTTCAAAATATTGCCTTTGTTCAACAGTGTAGTGGGCAGCGTAAACGTACCGCCATTGACAAAGCTCGCACCTGTTTCATTCGTGAAATGGGCGCCTGGGGAAAAGTCTGCATTACCCAGGCTAGAAAAGGAACTGTTGTTGGTCACATCTGCTGTAGCGGAAAACGATAGGTTGCCCAATGAAAACACCGCTCCATCGTTGACGAAATTGGCAGAGAAGGTGATGCTCCCGAAATTGTTGATGGTAAAATTCGAAGTAAGCGGACTCCCGATGACCACCGAAGCCCCCCCACCTATGAGCGCCTCTTTCCCCTCCGCTGGCAATCCTTGGCTCCAATTGAGCGGATCGAACCAGTCGCCATTGGCAGGCCCAGTGTATTGGGTTGTAGTTTGAGCCGTAAGTGTAAAAATAGAAAAAATGGCAAAGCATGCCAATGCCAAGTAAGTCTTGATTTGCATGGTACTGTGTTTGTCTTTGTTAATTGCAAGAGAAAGGGGGAACCTTAAAACTGACTCGAATACGTAATGCTTGAATGAACACGCTTCTAACTGGGGGAAGGGGGGTGGAAATAGATGAGTAGGCGAGAAAGACCAGATTGCGTTGCAAATATCTGCGATAAATTCCAATTGAGCAAAACGCTGAATAAGCTTTATCTGATGCAGTGTGCAATTACTACAAAATAACCCTGATTTTACATCGCTAAAGTTAATTTAGTTTAAAACTGCACCTAATATCATCAGGGGCAAGGCAAACGATTTATCGAATAATTAAGGTAGTAATTAGACTCGAACTAGGAAATAAACTTCATGGCATTTGACAGACAAAATCACCAATATTAAAATAATTTTCTCTTTGAAAAGAGGCTGTTAAAAAAATGAGAAAGGAAAGTAATTACTATGGAAAAACAGCGTTGTGGCAAGAAAGGCAAGCACTAGATAACTTAAACTTCATTTATAAATAACAAAATAAATAACAATAAATTGAATCAAAATTCAGTAAAAATAATAGACAAGATTGATTAAATCAACACAATAATCGTACCAAGTAAATTTCCATTTTTTACACAATCCGATAAAAAGCTTGCTTGAAAAAACTGTTACTTTGCAATTGATTTTTGCTAGGTCTCATCTTTCACTGTCTTTCCAAAGTTGATAAATCTGAGGTTCTTAAATATCAATTGAGTAGCAATTTCTCTATTGAAAATAGCCTATATCGTCTCCCCCATCATTATAATTTTCCCGATTTTCAGGGTTTTTGATTTGAAATTTTCGACAATTTTCTTTACATATTAACCAAAACTTGACAACATTATGAACAAGCATTCTTTGACATTAATGTCAAAAATGCAGGTAAGGGTTTCGGGCATACCTCAATGCCTTAGAGTACTTTTTGCCAGCATTTTTATCCTTCTCGCTGCACAGACAACTGTGAGCGCACAATGCCAAACTTGTTGCAACGGCAGCAAGCCAAAATCACTGGTTTTGCTTTACAACGGCAAGTCTTGCGCTGAATCAGTGACTTGCCAAGCTGCCGACAAATGGTCGTGCAGCGGCGCTGGGCCAAGCAATGCCGCCACCGTTTACATCACTGTATCCAAAAATTCAGATGGCAGTGGTGGCACCTACTTCGCAGGCAGCGTGAACTTGAACAGTGAGTTCACTGCAAACTCGGTTGCTGGTGGTTCTTCGACTTTTCCATCAAATACCTTTTTCAGGGTTTTCAGTAGCCAAGGAGGCACTCTGCTTCAATCTATAAAAATCCACACTTCTTGCTCAACTCCTCTCGTGGCGGGCGACCAACTCGGCAGTTTGAAGTTGAATAAAATCACACTTGCAGACAACACTGTCTGCAATGCGCCGACACCGCCACCACCGCCACCGACTTGTCCAATTCCAACTATCACCATCAACAACAGCTCTAGCACTAGCGTGGGCTCTGTTTGTAAAGGTGACCAAGTGGTTTTCGTCACTGCCGATTTGGGCTACGACTGCTTCGTTTACACCTGGAACTTCGGCAGCAATGCCACGCCTTCCACTGCAACTGGCATCGGCCCACACACTGTAACTTACAATGTTACTGGCAGTGCAACGGTAACGCTTAGCGTTGATAACAACTGCGAAGGCGGCACTGGCTCTACCATTTGCCCACCACCGCCACCGCCACCTGTGGGCTCAGATTGCTGCGACAGCAACAGTGGCAAGCCTAAATCACTGAAAATCAAGTACACAGGTCAAAGCTGCTCAACTACCAACACCACACAAGGCCCAGACAAGTACTCTTGCGCCGATGTTGGTGCAGGGCCAAACGGTGCTTCTACGGTTTACATTATTGCCAACGAAAAAGCCGATGGCTCTGGCATCACTTACTTTGCTGGCACCGTCAGCTTGAACGGTACATTTACAGCTACCTCACCGAGCAGCACGTTACCAACCAATACTTACTTTATTGTAAAAACCAGCCAAAGCGGTGCAGTCCTGCAAAACATAAAAGTCCACACTTCTTGCTCGGCTCCAATCGTGCCGGGTGAAAGTTTTGGCAGCTTGCTGCTTGAATCCGCTACTTGGTCAACGGGTGTAACCTGCGACATCAACAGCGGCTCTGGTGGCGGTAGCGGCAGCAACGGCCCAGACTGCTGCGACAGCAACAGTGGCAAGCCAAAATCGCTGACCTTGATATACAATGGGGAAAGTTGTTCAGAAACCAGCACATCGCAAGGACCGGACAAATACTCATGTGCAAATGTTGGCGCTGGGCCAAACGGCGCTGCTACGGTTTATATCGTTGCGAATGAAAAGGCCGATGGCTCAGGCATTACTTATTTTGCTGGTAACGTCAACTTGGGTGGCACTTTCACGGCGACCTCACCAAGTAGTACCCTGCCGACCAACACCTACTTCATCATCAGGACAAGCCAAGGAGGCACCATCCTCCAAAACATTAAAATTCACACCTCCTGCTCGGCGCCAATCGTGCCGGGCGACCAATTCGGCAGCCTTGTGCTACAAGCTGCTACTTGGTCAACAGGTGTGACTTGCGGACAGGTTACGCCTCCTGGCCCGGATTGCATTGACTGCGACCAAACTGTGACGACCACGTTCACAGTCAATAACTGCAACCCCTGCGACGTCAACTTGAACGTTTCCAACATTGTTTGCGATGGGAAAGGCACGGCATCCACTGCCGACGACACTTACACATTTACGGTAAATGTAACCGGCACAAACACGAGCGGACAGTGGGTGGGTAGTTACAGCAACGGATTTATTGGCGTTGCCGCTTTTGGCCCAATCGCTTACAACACGCCTATCGTGCTTGGCCCATTTCCTGCAGGTCAATTCACTGCCTACAACACCTTCCCGCCAACCACCGTGCAGAATGGGTTGAACATCAGCGTCTCTGTTAGCGATGCACAGAACCCGAATTGCAGCGACAACACGACTGTAAACTCGCCTGGCCCATGTTCTACGCAGTGCGTTGACACTGACGGGGACAATGTTTGCGATGTTGATGACTGCGCACCAAACAACCCAGCCTTGCCAACTACGCCAGGCACGTCCTGCAACGATGGAAACCCGAACACTTCGAACGATGTGATTCAAGCTGACGGCTGTAGCTGCGCTGGCACGCCAAGCGGCCCAGACTGCGTTAACGGCATCAACATTTCGGTGAGCGGAAACAACATCGTAGTGACTGGCCTTGCCGGTTCGCCTGTCTCTTCCCTGCAAGTATTTAGCGGTACCTGGCAGACCGTCTTCAACTGCTTTGCAAACTGCGGTTCATCTCAGAGCTTGACAGTACCGCCGGGCACTTACTATGTTTACGCCAAGTACTATTCCGCTAGCTACCAGCTCATCTGTGAGAAACAAGCGACCCTGACGGTGACGGGCACTTGTGTTGACACGGACAGCGATGGCGTTTGCGACGACCAAGACTGTGTGCCCAACGATCCGCAATACCCTGCGACGCCAGGTACGCCTTGTAACGACGGCAACCCGAACACCAACAACGACGTTGTGACTTCGAATGGCTGTGGCTGTGCAGGAACACCAGTCACCATTTGCGACAACGTCACTTCGGGTGGCACCATCGGATTTGGGACTACTTGCGCTTCTACCACCGCAATTGCTTGCAATACAGCTTCACCAAACATCATCAATTGTGTTTCTCCTTCGGGTGGCACGGGCAACATTGAAATCGTTTGGCTGAAGAGCACCACATCTTGCTCGTACCCAACCAGCACTGCTGCACAAATTGCCGCTGGTTTGGATCCGCACTGGACAATGATACCGGGTGCCAGTGGGTTAACTTACAACCCAGGCGTTGTCACCCAAAACACCTGCTTCCTTCGTTGTTCCCGCCGGGTTGGTTGCGATGTGTTCCTTGAGTCCAACATCATCAGCTTGACAACCAACTGCGGCAGCGGCACACCAAACTGCGCCAACATCACCATCACACCAAGTGCTGGCAAAATAACCGTTTCAGGGTTGAATGGCGCACCAATTTCTTCTTTACAGGTATTCAGCGGCAACTGGGCAACCACTCTGTTTTCTTGCTTTGGAAATTGCAGTGCAACTCAGCAGGTATCGCTTCCAGCAGGCACTTATCAAGTGTTGGCGAAGTTCTACAACTCAAGCTGGCAGCCAATCTGTGAAAAATTGCAGACAGTTACCGTGAGCAGTGCGTTGGGCAGCAGCGACCAAAGCGAGGCTTTCCAATTTGTTGCGGAAAAGCAAGAGGAGCACACTTCGCTGTACTGGTTGCACAACGCCGGGTTCCGAGTATCGGAGTACATCCTGGAGCGTTCTGCCGATGGCAATACCTTCGAGCAAATCGAGAAGCAAGCCTCACAAGGTGGCCACAATCAAGCCTTCTACGAGGGCTACGATTTGGAGCCGCTGGAGGGCGATAACTACTACCGTGTGAAGATGTTGAATGCGGATGGCAGCATCACTTTCTCAGACATCCAAAAAGTCAACTTCCCTGAACTGATCATCTTCAGCCTCTTCCCGAACCCAGCCAATGGTTTTGTGAAGGCCAACCTGGAGTCGGTTGTTGGCGCAGCAGACGTGACCATCACCATCTTCAACAGCTTTGGTACGGAAATGAAGCGCTTCAACCTCGATGAGGTGTACAGCAAGTACTACCAGATGGACATCCGTGACCTGCACGAAGGCCACTACATCGTCTGGATTAACGTACCTGGCAAGCGGCCAATCGCCAAAACACTGGTCGTTGGTAGGCTTTAAATCGAGTTACTAAGCTGAGAGAATTGGATATTCTTACAGGCTAAAAAAGCAGGGGCTGTTCCGCTCGTTGAGCGTTACAGCCCCTTCCTTTTTTGGGTTAGGCTAAATTGCATGAAGGATTTACTTGAAACGATGACGAACTTTCAGTCACATTCTAACAAGTACGGAAAACTTCAAAAACTGGAGTAGTTTTAATTCACGTCCTTTTTACGCCAAGTCGCCACGAGCATCACCACCCGGTCATAGTTCTTCATTCCCTCGGCGATGCCCTGCGATTGCAAGTAAGTATTGTAGGCAGCATCCC
>CAYTZS010000206.1:0-9316 GCA_964442355.1 uncultured Saprospiraceae bacterium
TTGTAAACGACATCGCCCAACTTACCATCGAACCCGGCGCAAAGTTGGTGGTATCGAGGTTCGGTAAATTGACAATTGATGGGCTTTCGAAAAAGAGAATCGGCATCCTCAACTTTGGAGAGTTGATTGTAAAAGGCGAGCTTTCCATCAATCGAACGAACAATTACAACATCCAGAACAAGGGTCTGATTCACAATATCGGCTCCATTGCTTTTGACCAACCAATGAAAAAAGGCTTGGTACAGCAAGCAGGCGGACGATTTGAAAATTATGGCGAAACCTTATTCTTTTGATTATCAACTATTTAGAATCTTTTTTCATTAAAAGTTCTACAGTTTAAAACACACCTTGCGTTTAAAGTTTGGGTTTATTACTTTTGCCGCCAAATCAAAAAATGCATGACGGGGTGAATCATTTGCACTTTCACATTTTTTGTAAGGCGATAAAAAGCTTTTTGTTAAACTAAACTTGCTTGTAAAATGTACTGGACCCTTGATCTCGCTTCGCACTTGGAAGATGCACCGTTCCCAGCCACGCGTGATGAATTGATTGACTTTGCAATCCGTTCAGGCGCACCTTTGGAGGTTATTGAAAACCTTCAGGAAATGGAGGAAGAAGGCGAGCTCTTCGAAAGCATAGAAGATATTTGGCCAGATTATCCTCGTAAAGATGACTTCCTTTTCAACGAAGACGAATACTAATCGTTGAAAATCAGTTGATTAGAGGATTTTGGTTAATAAAACAGGTTTTGCACTTTTGGGTAAAACCTGTTTTTTTTTGCTCCGCCGAACCAGCCTTATGCTCGAAATCCTTTTCAAAGACGAACACCTTGTGGCCATCAACAAGCCACATGGGCTGCTCGTACACAAGTCGCCGATAGCTGCCGACGCCTCGGAGTTCGCCGTGCAAATGCTGCGTGACCAGCTTGGCCAACGGGTATTTCCCGCCCACCGATTAGACAGAAAAACAGGCGGAATCCTGCTCTTCGCCCTCAGCCCGGAGATGAACTCGGCCATGCAATCCAAGTTTGAAAACAGGCAAGTGCAAAAAAATTACCTAGCCATCGTGCGCGGCTTCATCCCTGAAATCGGCGAGATTGATTACCCGCTCACCAATGAAAACGGCCAAACTCAAGACGCTGTTACCCGCTATCTGCGTTTGGCTACCGCCGAACTTCCAGTTCCCTTCGGCAAACATCCGTCCTCCCGATATTCTTTGGTAAAACTCATGCCCGAAACAGGCCGACAACACCAATTGCGCAAGCACCTCGCCCACATCTTCCACCCCATAATTGGTGATAGACCGCACGGCTGCAACAAACAAAACAAGCTCTGGCTAGAAAAATGGGAGATGAACACGATGCTGCTGCATGCCGTGTCGCTGCGGTTCGAGCATCCGGCTACGGGGTTGGAAATCGAAATCGAGGCAGGGTTGCAAGGGGAATTTTTAAGGGTGAAGAAAATACTGGGGTTAACCTAATGCCACTGTCAAAATCCCAGATTCATCCAAATCTACCGACAGCTCACGGCCCTCTACCGCCGAATTTTCCAGCAGCCACTTAGCTAGTCCTTTTACAATGATGTCTTCCACCGCCCGTTGCAGTGGCCTCGCCCCATATTTTTCATGAAAGCCAACCTGCGCAATATGTGCTACTACCCGCTCCGTGAAACTGATTTTGAGGTTTCGCTTCGCAAAACCTTCCCTCAACTTCACTTCATCCAGTTCCTTTTGGGCGATTAGACGGATGCTTTCCTGTGCAAGTGGTTGGAAGACTACAACATGGTCAATGCGGTTGACAAATTCGGGCCGGAAGAATTTGCCAATGGCCGAGCGGTAGGTTTCGTCGTCGGGCAGGCGGTTGCCGTAGCCGATGGAAGGACGGTTGCTGGCCCCAAGGTTGCTGGTGAGAATGATGATGCAGTTTCTAAAATTGGTAACCCTACCAAAAGCATCCACCAACATGCCCTCGTCCAGCACAGTTAAAAAAGCGTCGAAGATGGCAGGTGTAGCCTTTTCAGCCTCGTCGAGGAGGAGTACAGCGAAGGGGCGCTCCCGCACTTGCTGCACCAGTTTTCCAGGGTCGGTGCCAGTGCCAAGGAAGCGAGTAATCTGCGATGGATGCTGGTACTCGCTCATGTCAATGCGGATGAGCGGCGAGGTTTTTTGCCCCAAACCAAAAAAATACTGCGCCAGTGCCTGCGCTGCGGCAGTCTTGCCCACTCCTGTCGGTCCAGCAAAAATCAGTGTAGTGATGGGTTTCTGTGGGTTGTTTAGCCCCGCCTTGAAGACCTTGATGACATCGGTCAGCTTCTCCGTGGCGGCTTCTTGCCCGATGATTTTATCGTTGAAATAACTGCTGAGTGCTACTTGGTCGAGCAACAAATCGTCACGCAGGAACAACTCTGGAAGCCCAGTTCGGCGGATGAATTGCGCCAGTGCATCCCGGCGGTGTATCTCGGTTTTTTTATGAAAAATAGCCTCGCTCACACACTCACCGAGGAAGCGGATGCTCTTGCCGGGGAAGCTCTCGTAAGGGTAAAACCGTCTCAGCAGCCTAGTGGAAGTGTTCAACGCATCCTGACTGATGATGATTTTGTGGGACTGGTGAACGTGCGCATTGAACTTGTCCAGCACCACATTCAGGCTGCGCTCCGGCAGCTCTGGCAATTCCACGATTTGCATGGACTCCACGAAGCCGGGAAGCAATCGCCTCATGCTTTCCAACTCCTGCGGGGTCACTTCGCCTGTGATTTGCAGCTTGCCCTGTTGCATGAACGGCAACAGGTAGGCTGCTACGCTGTCCTCCACCCCTTTTCCACCCTCTCGCAGCAGCCGCACGATGTCCTCCACCCAGAGGATGCCGTTCATGGTCGTGAGTTCCCAGACGAGCTCCTCCGCTGTCTCTTGCCACTCGCCGAGGTACTTGCTAGTGGCTGTGAAACGCTGCGCCTGAATCCGCCAAAAGCTTTGTTCCGTCTCGTTCTTTTTGGAAAAACTTCCCAGCTTGCGGAAGGCCTGTCGCAGCACTGCACTTTTCCCTACCCCATGCGCCCCGACAACGAGGACACTGGCTCGCTGCTGCATGAGTTTTTCAACCACCTGCGCCACGTATTCGTCGAGTTCCCAAGCGGCATCTGGAGCGGCGGCAAGGTTGCGCTGCACAGCTTTTGGATAGGGGTAGCGCTCGGCGAGGCGCTCCAGTACCTTCGGCGTTTGACTGACGTTCCAAGTGTAAGTAAAATAGGCATCGTCCTTGATTTTGAGCGTCACTACTTCGAGGGAAGGCGATGGGTAGGCGGTCAACCGATAAATTTCTTCTGGGCTTTTGTCATCCAGTGCATTGCTAATAAAATGGCGGGCAAGGCTCTCCAACTGGCCAAGGTCGTAGCAGTAAAAATTCTCATCCAATAGCGGCAGAAAGCACTCGTAAACGCCGGGCTCGGTCTCGCCGTACACGAGCGGCATTGCGATTTTAACCTTGTTTGACAACGGAAAAGCACCGTGTCCAATGCGGTAGGTTGGCCGAAAAGTAGTCTCAACCATGCGGAGCATCGGCTCATCAAGTTCGAGCAGTGGGTAGTCGCCATCCTTTTTGTAGAGCTTGGTGAGGTGGTCGGTAAGCACGGTTTTCAGTTTCTGGGGCGTGGACTCCACTACTTGGTAGGAGGTGCCAACCAAGATGCCAAGTACGGCACTTGGATTGAGCTGAAACCAGAGCAAGGGGTAGGTGAGCTTTTCCATGCTCCAAAAGTAAAACATTGTTTTGCGAATTGAAGCAAAAAGCGAAACTTTGCAGCTAAAATTTACCGCCAGCGACGGCAAAACCATGAATAATTTGTTACACAATAAAACAAACTTGAAAAACGAGACACCTGTACTTTCTTCTGCAACTTTTACTACCAACCTCAAAAACAGCAGGTATATCCTGTACCTGCTTGCCTTCGGAATGCTCTGGCTGGCAGGCTGCAAAAACGACCCTCCGCCACCCATCGAACCAGCACCGCTGCCGCCACTTGACTCCGTTGAAGTCGTCACGACGCCCGACCCTTATTTCTTGAAAAAGTACGTCGGTACGATTGACGGCAAATTGAATGTAGAAATGGTGCTCATCAACTGGGGCGACGGCTTCCTCTCCGGCCGCTACTGGTACACGAGCAAAAATAAGCCCATCGAACTCAGTGGCGAGCTGAAACCCAACGACAACAGCTTCGAAATCGTCGAGTTCGTAAATGGGAAAGAGGGAGCCAAATTCATCGGCAGCTTTCACAGCCCAGACTCGCTGAGCGGCACTTGGGCGAGCAAAGATGGCAAACGCAACCTGCCTTTTTCACTCGGCCACTTGCCTTCTGCTACCGACGAGGCCAATTGGACGGGCAACTGGCACCTCAACCAAGTCTGGGACAGCGGCTGGCTGATGGTTGGCAACGTTACCTTGGACTCCTTCGACTTTGCACTGACCGTGGTGCGAGGCAGCCACGTTGGCACACTGGAAGGCAGGGCAGCACGGAAGGGTTCAAAAGCTATTTTCAAACAAAAAACATTCGAGGACGAACCTTGCGAGTTGAGCTTTCAGCAAATGGGCGACCACGTACTCATTGAGCAAGTGAGCACCAATCTTGCTTGTGGCTTTGGAGCCCGTGCCCATGCTGCCGGGCGTTTTGAAAAAAACAAGCTCATCCGAAAGACCATGCTGACCGTTGGTACGGGAGACGACGATGTTTTCCTGAGCCAAGCTACCCATGACGAGTTTCGCCGCCTAGTTGGCGACAAACAATACGAGCTGTTTGCCTTCAACATGCAAGTGAAGGAACGCACGACCAACCAGCAAGGGCAGACTGTAATCACTGGTGCCGTTCCTGGGCTTTTTACCACCAACGAAGCCGTCATTATTTACGACGCTTCGAACAAAATATGGGCAGCCACACTGGATTTCAAAGAGGGCAACGACGAGCCATTTTTACACCATTTCACCAACGACCCTGCATCCAAAAGCAAGTTGCACCCAGATATTGAGGCTTGGCGGGAGCGATTCAAAACGTACAAGGTGGTTTTTTAAAAAACACTGTGGTTCCTTTCTCAAAAAAGTGTCACCGCAGAATATGGTAAATCCCAAGTCCTGACTACTCTTTATCCTTGAAAATTCGGCAGCCAATGACTCGGATACGCTTTTTCGGCCTACCTTCGTTATTGCTACCGACAAACCAAGTTTTCACCATTTCCAAATTGAATTGATGCAAACATCCTTAAAAATGCACCTGCTTAAAATCACTACTTTAGTCGCTGTCCTCTTCTTTTCAGCTACTTCACTTCAAGCACAGGCAGCGCTCAAGCGAGCCAATAAACAGTACGAATTAGGCACTTTCAACCTAGCTGCACAATCGTACAAAGATTATTTGAGCAAAAACCCCGACAATGCAGAAGCGAATGCCAAACTCGCCGACTGCTACCGCCACCTCAACCAACAAGAAAAAGCGTTGCCCCATTACCAAGCGGCGGTGTCTTCCCCCGATGTTCAGGACATCTATATTTTCCAGTACGGCCTGACCTTGCAGGAACTTGGTCGCTACGACCTCGCCAAAGGTGTGTTCAATAAATTGGCTGAGAAATCAGCCGACTTCAAGACCCGCTGCAAGCAGTTCGCTGACGCTTGTGCCTTTGCCACAGCTGCCATCGACCCACCTACTTACAAAGTCACAAATGAGTACGCAAATACTGCCTCGTTCGACTTCGGCCCAACGTTCTTCGGGGAACAGGTGGTGTACGCTTCAGGGCGAGCCGACATACGAGGCAGGGACAGCCGCAGCGCACCCGCCAGCGGTGGAGGTGACGGCACCAACCGACTCTTCATCACACAGCGTGACAAAAACGGCTTCCTTGACGTGCCCGTCACGCTACACTCCGGTTTTGGGGTTGGCGTAAATGAAGGCCCAGCGGCCTACACCAACGACGGCCAATGGGTCGCCTTCACCCGCAACAATTTCATTGACGGCACCCGCATGATGCCCTCCAGCGGCATGGAACTGAACTTGTTTGTTGCGCAAGCAAAACCCGATGGTGACTGGGAAACACCGCTGGCATTCCCGCACAACGGCACGGACTTCTCCACTGGCTACCCCTGCTTCTCCGCCGATGGAAAATCGCTCTACTTCGCCAGTGACAGACCTGGCGGTTATGGTGGCTTCGACATTTACGTGTCGTATCGAGTGGGAAACAATTGGTCTGCGCCAGAAAATGTCGGTAGTGCGGTGAACACGCTTGGAAACGAAATCACACCATTTTACGACGGCTCTTCCCTGTTTTTCGCCAGCGACTACCAGAAGGGTTACGGGGGCTTCGACATTTTTCGGGCCGAGGACAGCAATGGCCGCTGGGCAACGGTTTATCACGGTGGTGCCGGCCTGAACTCCTCCAATGACGATTACGGCTTCATTTACGACGGTGCTAGAAACATTGGCTACATCGTATCAAACCGCCCAGGCGGCAAAGGCTCGGAGGATATTTACCGCATCGTTAAAGAATCTGAGAGCGTGGTTATCAAAGTGACAGATGCCCTCACTGGTGCGGCCATTTCGGGAGCAACCATTGATTTCTCCAGTTGTGGCTCTCCAAACCAAGCAACCAACGTAAACGGACTGTTCACTTTCGCCCTGACTGAAAACCTCGACTGCACAGCCACCGTGAGCAAGGACGGATTTTCGAGCAAGACGGTAAAAATCACCACCCTTGGCCTCCGGCAAAGCCGCACTTTGACTGTCGAATTGAACAACAACGCCAACACTTACAGCGGCAAGGTTGTCAACGGTGTCAACGACAAAGCACTGGACGGCGTCAGTGTAATCGCTACGAACACTGCAACCGATGAAGAGACCAATGCTACAACAGGTGACAATGGCAGTTTTTCCATCTCGCTGAAGCCCAATGCAACCTACCAAATTCGCTACTCCAAGGCAGGTTTCAAGGACTTGACTACTGAGTTCAAAGCGACTTCCGCCAACCAAAAAAACTTGGAAATCACGGAGATTTACCCGGTAGGTAGCAGTGCATCCTCCAATGCATCTACGAAGGATACCAAACCCAAGCCAACAACACCCGCCGAGGCCGAAGTATCAGTCAGTGCCACAACCAATGTTGCAGAGTCGGTTGAAGGCTTTGCTGTGCAGTTGGCTGCGGGTACTTCCGCCAAGCCAGATTTGAGCAGTTATCAAGCCAAACTGGGTAGTTTGGGCAATATCTACAGCGTTGTTGATGGTGGTAAAACGAAGATTCGCCTCGGCATTTTTGAGAGCCGTGAGGCTGCAGCCGAAGCACAAACCAAGGCCAAGGCCAGTGGTTACACAGGTGCTTTCATCGTTGCAGACAAAGGCGCAGCCGTGAGCGGCAGTGCCAAAAAAACAGAACCAACAAAACCCAGTGCCACACCGAAAAGCACGGAGCCAAAGCCCACTCCTGCCGAAACCAAACCAGCTCCAGCTGAAACCAAACCGGCCAAAACTGCCGCTGCCAACCTCGAAGGTTATTTGGTAAAATTAGCGGCTTACCGTGACCTCAAGAACTTCAAACAAAACAGCGTCGAAGACCTTGGGTTGGTTGATTTTGTAAAAAAAGGCGAGTTTACCATTGTGGTGCTGTCCGGCTACGACACTAAGTCGTCTGCTGAAATTGGGTTGGAAAAGGCACGCAAACGGGGATTTCCCGGTGCGCACCTTGCCAAAATGGAAGGCGGCGAACTGAAAAAAGCAGAGTAAAAAGCTATAAACCCAGCTCCCAAAGAACACTGTCGGCACATCGAATTGCTGGCAGTGTTCTTTTTTTTAGATTCTATCCCATTTGAAAAATCAAGTGGCAGTCACAGCATGAAAGAGAAAAAACAAGTTCAAAATGTATCGTTCAAAACAGTTGGCGAGGTGCTGGCCTATCTGCCAGAAGACCAACTTGAAATCGTGGAGGTGCTACGTGGGCTGATCTTCGATACCGTTCCCGACATAACGGAGAAGCTATCTTTCAATGTCCCCTTCTACCGCCAGCACAAGGGCATTTGCTATATCTGGCCAGGGGCTATATCGTGGGGCAGCAAGACTTGGCAAGGCGTAGAGTTCGGTTTTAACTACGGCTACCTGTTGGCCGACGAAGCCAACTACCTCGTGCGTGGCAACCGCAAGCAAGTGTTCAACCGTCGCTTTCTCTCGCCAGTAGAAATCAACACGGGGTTGCTGTCGGAATACCTCATGGAAGCTGCTGAAATTGATGAGTTGATGCACAGAGAAAAACTGGTGAACGCTCGGAAACGGCGGTAAAAGATTAAGGGTTCTGGTGACTCACCAGAAAACAAAAAGCTCCGAAGTGGAATGCCACTCGGAGCTTTTTATTTTTGAAAAAACAGCCAGTTCTAACTGTTTTTATGCTTCTTCTTCTACTAGCTCTACCGTCTTGGTATTGCGCTTGCGCTCAAACTCTTTGAGCCAAATCTTGCGAAGTCGGATGCTCTTTGGCGTTACCTCCACGTACTCGTCCTCCATGATGTATTCAAGCGCTTCTTCAAGGCTGAAACGGATCGGTGGGGTAAGCTTTGTCTTTTCGTCGGCACCAGAGGCCCGCATGTTGGTGAGCTTCTTGGTCTTGGTCACGTTCACTGTCATGTCGCCTGGACGTGAGTTTTCTCCAACGATTTGGCCCTCGTAAATTTCCTCGTTTGCTTCCACGAAGAACTTGCCACGGTCTTGCAAGTTAAAGATAGAGTAAGGGATAGCTTTGCCCTGTTCCATTGAAAGCAGCGAACCATTCTGGCGCTTAGGCAGGTCGACCTTGTAAGGTTGGAACTCCATGAAACGGTGCGTCATGATAGCTTCGCCAGCAGTAGCCGTCAGCAGGTTACCCCGAAGGCCAATGATGCCACGTGATGGGATTTCAAAGCGAAGGATGACCCGGTCGCCTTTCGGCACCATGGAGGTCATGATACCCTTGCGACGAGTCACCATGTCAATGGCAGTGCCTGAACCAGTTTCTGGAACGTCAATCGTCAGCTCCTCCACCGGTTCGTGCAGATGGCCGTCAATGCGCTTCAGGATTACCTGTGGCTGTCCGATTTGCATTTCGTAGCCTTCACGGCGCATGGTTTCTATCAAAATGGCAAGGTGCAAAACGCCCCGGCCGAATACCCTCCAAGAATCGGTGGTTTCACCGTCCTTTACCCGAAGGGCAAGGTTTTTCTCCAACTCTTTCTCCAAACGCTCACGGATGTGCCGTGAGGTCACAAACTTGCCCTCTTGACCGAAGAATGGTGAGTCGTTGATGGTAAAAAACATGCTCATCGTCGGCT
>CAYTZS010000207.1:0-9153 GCA_964442355.1 uncultured Saprospiraceae bacterium
TTTTTTAGTTTTTTTTTTATTTTTTTACTTTTTTTTATTAACGTTTATTCATAAACAAAAAAAAACTACTCTCAACTCTCCTCAACAAAAACAAAAAACGTGAGCAACTACACTTATGCCTTCGAGAAACTAGGCGTTTGGCAGCTGAACAGGGCCTTCACCAAGAAACTGTACATAAACACCAAAGCATTTCCGAAAGAAGAGCTGTTTGGTATTACTTCCCAAATTCGCAGGGCAACTATTTCAATCTCTTGCAATTTGGCTGAAGGCAGTGCCCGAAAATCACCCAAAGACCAAAAAAGGTTTTATGAAATCGCATACAGTAGCGCAGCAGAGGTAGTAAATCTTTTGGTGCTGTGTTGCGATTTGGAATTCCTCTCAGAAGAAATTTACCAAGACCTTCGCAATGACCTTGAAAAAATCACATGGCAAATAAACAAACTCGTAGAGGGGATTAAGCAAGAATGAGAATAGTTGAACGCAGCCCTCTCCACCATTCTCAACCCCTCTCAACCATCATAAACCATTCAAAAGCATGTTGCTCGAACAAATCATCATCTACGGCGCTGTCGGCTTGTTCTGCTTCGTGGTCATCTATTTTTACTTGAAAAAGCAAAAAACGACCTCGGATAAGACGGCTGCCAAGATTGAAATTGCCAAAATCGTGGGGCTGCACGAGCCGGTCTCGCTGCACCCGGTCATTGACCTCGGCACCTGCATCAAGAGCGGGGCTTGCGTCGAGGCTTGCCCTGAGAAGGACATTATCGGCATCGTACATGGCCGGGCAACGCTGGTGAATGCGGCAGAATGCGTGGGCCACGGGGCTTGCTTCCATGCCTGCCCGGTGGAGGCCATTTCGTTGGTCATCGGCACCGAGAAGCGAGGCGTGGACCTTCCGCACGTCAGCGAGAATTTTGAATCCAATGTCCCAGGCATTTACATCGCCGGGGAACTCGGTGGGATGGGCCTCATTAAAAACAGCGTAGAGCAAGGCGAACAGGCCATGAACTGCATTGCCCAAGCGCTTTCAAAAAAAGGCGGCGACTGCTTCGATGTGGTCATCATCGGTGCAGGCCCGGCTGGCATTTCTGCTTCGCTGACCGCCAAAAAGCACGGACTGAACTTCCTGACCTTGGAGCAGGATTCTTTGGGCGGCACGGTTTACAACTTCCCCCGCTCAAAAATCGTGATGACCGCCCCGATGAACTTGCCGCAGTACGGCAAAGTGAAGCTGTTCGACACAAGCAAAGCCGAGCTGCTGAACCTCTGGAACGAGGCGCTGTCGAAAAACGGCATCACGATTCGAGAGCACACGAAAGTGGAGGGTATCCAGATTGACGGCGATGTTTTCAGGGTGGTGACGGCCAAAGGCGAGGAATTCAAGACGAAAAATGTGCTGCTGGCCATTGGCAGACGGGGAAGTCCTCGCAAGCTCGGCGTACCGGGCGAGGGGCTGGAAAAAGTGGCCTACCGCCTGCTCGAACCCGAAAACGTCATTGGCAAAAACGTGGTGGTGGTGGGTGGCGGCGACTCGGCTATTGAAGCGGCACTTTCACTTTCCGAGCAAAACAAAGTGGTGCTCAGTTACCGCAGCGACGCCTTCAGTCGGGTGAAGCCGAAGAACAGGGAGAAGCTGGAAGCTGCCGTTGCCAAAGGCAAAATAGACGTGAAACTCAAGTCGAACCTCGTGAAAATTGACCAGGAACTGGTGGAACTTGCACTGGAAGAAAACGGTGGCAAGCAGGCATTGCCAAACGACCTCGTTTACATTTTCGCCGGAGGCGAGTTGCCAACGCAGTTTTTGCAAAAGACGGGGGTTGAGATTACGAAGCGGTTTGGGTACACGGTAAAAAAGCACAGATGAGTTACCCCATCAGGTTTTTCAAAGCCTCAAAGTTGGCTTTTTCATCAAAAATGGCAGCAACGGGGATTTCAAACTCAGGCAGCACAATGCTCTTGATGAAATCACCGGGAAAGAACTTTCCATAGGGAAGGTATGCTGTGTCCTCTGGCACCAAGAGCCCAAATTGCTCGACCGACTGTTTCACGGGGTCAATAATCCAATATTCCCGGATGCCGTGAAGGGCGTAGTCATCGAACTTGATTTTGCGGTCGTTGTGCTTGGTACTTGGCGAGAGGACTTCCACTACAAAATCGGGTGCCGGATGCAGCATAGTTTCGTCGTCAAAAGTGGCGGCTTTTTCATTCGACCAGAAGCTGATATCGGGTTCGTAGTCGTTGCGGGTGAGTGCGATTAGGGCTTTTTCGACGGCAACTGTTCCCAATTTTTTGATGTAAACAAAGGTTTTTATCAAAACATTGAGGTTGTTGCTTGACAAATAGTGCCCCCGCTTCACGGGCGAGTGCATGATGATTTCGCCGTTGATAAACTCGGCCTTGACATCCTCCGTGAGCCACTCCCGAAACTCCTCCCGGCGGCGGGCTTCCTCTTCAAGGGCAGTCCGCATTTTCTGGTAAAACAGGACAGCACCGGAGCTTTTCATTATTTTTTCGACGGACAAATCCATTCGGAATGATTTTGAAAACAAAACTAAGGTATTTTAGGCAAACATTTTAACACCTACCCAGTTCGGGTACAGCGCAAAATTGACTTGAAACACCGCATTTTACATACCATTTTTTTCCTCGCCCTGCTCACCAGCCGGGCTGCCGCCCAACTTTCCCCCGGCGACCTTTCCTCTGCGCACGCCAAGCTGGAGGGCATGTCGAATTGCACGCAGTGCCACGACCTCGGCGACAAAGTTTCCAACAACAAATGCCTCGCCTGCCACAAGGAAATCAAGAGCCGGGTGGACAAACGGACGGGTTACCACGTCTCGAAGGACGTGAAGGGAAAGGACTGCGCCACTTGCCACAGCGAGCACCACGGTCGCAATTTTGAGATGGTGCGCTTCGACGAAAAGAAGTTCAACCACACGCTGGCGGGCTACGAACTCACGGGGGCGCACAAGAAAATTGACTGCCGGGAATGCCACAAGCCCGACTACTTGGACGACCCGAACCTGAAAAAAAAGAAGGACACCTACCTCGGCCTCGGCCAAAAATGCCTTGACTGCCACGACGATTACCACCAGAAAACCTTGTCGAACGACTGCGCCAAATGCCACACGACGGAGGACTTCAAGCCAGCGACAAAGTTCAACCACGACAAAGCTGATTTTGCGTTGGTGGGCAAGCACAAAACCGTGGACTGCAAGGAATGCCACAAAATGGAGGTGAAAAACGGCAAGGATTTCCAGCAGTTTTCTGGCGTACCGTTTAAAAATTGCAACGCCTGCCACGACGACCCGCACCGCAACCACCTCGGCACCGACTGCAAGCAGTGCCACAACGAGCAGTCCTTCGCCAGCACGACCAGCCTCAACAAATTCAACCACGGCAAGACCGATTTCCCGCTGAAAGGCAAGCACAAACAGGTGGATTGCCGGGACTGCCACAAAATGGACGCCGCCACGCCGCAGAACGTTTTTCAGGACAGGCTCGGCGTGAAGACCAATGAATGCGCCACCTGCCACAAAGACCCGCACGATAATAAATTTGGCGCAGACTGCGTCGGATGCCACAACGAAAATTCCTTCCACAAGGTCGCTGCCAGCAACCTCGACGACTTCAACCACGCCCTCACGGGCTTTGAGTTGGCGGGCAAACACGCCGCCGTGGACTGCAAAAAATGCCACACCTCCGACAACCTCACTGACCCGTTGCCGCACAACACCTGCGCCGCCTGCCACTCCGACTACCACGAGGGGCAGTTTGCCCCCCTGCCCCCTAAAGGGGGTGGTCCACCCGACTGTGCTGAGTGCCACACCACGGACGGCTTTGCGGGCAGCACATTCAGCATGGAGCAGCACGCCCTGACCAAGTTTCCACTGGATGGGGCGCACGTGGCGACGCCCTGTTTCGCCTGCCACCTCAAGCAGGAGAAATGGCGCTTCCGCAACATCGGTGAGCGCTGCGTGGACTGCCACGAGGACATCCACAAAAAGGCCAACGAAATCGCTGCAACATGGTATCCCAATCAGGATTGCCAGACCTGTCACCAGACCGAAAGCTGGACGGCGGCCAACCGCTTCGACCACTCGAAGACGAAGTTTCAGCTCCAGGGCAAGCACCAGCAGCAGGACTGCCGGGCCTGCCACCTCAGCGACGAGTCGCCACCGCAGCGGAAGTTTGCGGGCCTACCCGCCGCCTGCGCAGATTGTCACGAGCATAGCCACGGCAGCCAGTTCGAAAAGAACGGCGTGACAGATTGTGCCCGCTGTCACGGCATCGATGGCTGGGCGATGAAGGATTTCGACCACGACAAAACGAGGTTCAAGCTGGAGGGCAAGCACGCCGAGGTGGCCTGCGAGAAATGCCATGTGCCGAAGGAGGTGGATGGGGTGGTGATGGTTCAGTATCGGATGGTGAGCTTTGAGTGTGGTGTGTGTCATAAGTGATGAAGCCATTCCGTAGGAGCGACATCTTTGCGACTTTGAATGCATGGCATTTCATAAACCACGGAGACCGTTCCGTAGGGACGATATCTTTGTAGAATCCAGCAAAAACAGATGTTTTCGTTCCGTAGGAACGGTATCTCAAACCCCCAAATCATCAAAGAAATCGAACAGATATTCGGCTTGATAATCAATTTCGTACCGTCGCAAAAGAGCGAGGTATTCCTCCCGAAACGTCGTTTTCCGATGATGATCAGGTTGGTTCAAAATGTATTTTACCACATTGTCCAGTTCACTGCGGGAATGGGAAAACGCACCAAATCCCTCCTGCCAATTGAATTGGAACGGTGTAAAGCGTTTTTCCTTGATGAAATTGGTGGTTTCGGTTTTCAAAACCTGCACCGTGTTGGAAAGTGAAATCGCCGGGTTTGCGCCGATTAAAATATGCGCATGGTCGGGCATCAGGTAAATAGCAAGGAGTTTGTGTTTTTTGCTTTGCAAAATGCCCGTCATGTATCGCTCGGTTTCTTCCCGAAATTCAGGTTTAATGAGCGATTGTCGGTGTTTTACGGCAAAGACCAAATGGGTGTAGAGTTGGGTATAGGTATTCGGCATAGCAGGGTGGTTTTGGTTGAAAATACGGGATGAAGGTAGGTGAAATTCCGAAATCGAAATATCAGGGTTCGGTGTTTTGTCGGGGAGGATGGAGATGTCGTTCCGCTGGAACGGAGTGCGGTGGGATTCTGACGTTTCTACAAAGATGCCGTCCCGCTGGGACGGGGAGCGGTGGGGTTTGACGTTTCTACAAAGATGTCGTTCCTACGGAACGGACGTGGATGCCCCGCCACATCGTTCCGTAGGAACAGTATTTTTGTAGCAGGTGTAAGGTGACCGTGCCTCGTTCCATCGTAACGGTGTCTGCTTGGATAGATACCGTTACGATGGAACGGTTGTCGCCGATTGGGTAATTTGCTACAAAGATGCCGTCCCGCTGGGACGGAGTGCGGTGGGATTTTGACGTTTCTACAAAGAGTCGTTCCTACGGAACGGACGTGGATGCCCGGCCCCCATCGTTGCGTAGGAACGGTATCTTTGTAGCAGGTTGCAGGTGGTTGTGCTCCCGTTCCATCGGAACGGTATCTTGACTGGCCGAAGGAGGTGGATGGGGTGGTGATGGTGCAGTACCGAATGGAGCGTTCTGAGTGCGTGTGGTATGTCATAAATGATAGAGCCCATTCGTTTGGACGCAACCAACCAATGCCTCATGTAGGAAAGTTGTCAATAAAATGGTTGAATTTGAAACTTGCTTGATGCGACATACAGTCTCCATATTCCTTCTACTCTCCGCAACCCTCGCCGTTGCGCAGAACCCCCACGGCCCAGCCTTAAAAATTGACTGCGCAAGCTGCCACTCCCCCGAAGGCTGGGCGATAGCGGCGGAGGCGTGGCAGCAGCAGGAACTGGTCATCCCCGGTGAGCCGCAGCGCTTCAGCCATGTACAAACGGACTTCCCGCTGACGGGAAAGCACGGCATCGTGGACTGTCGGGACTGCCACGAAACGCTGGTGTTCGAGGAGGCGCAGACCGCTTGCATCAACTGCCACACCGACCTGCACCAGCAGACGGTAGGGACGGACTGCGCCCGCTGCCACAGCACGGAGCACTGGCTGGTGGACGGCATCACGCAACTGCATTATGACAACGGCTTCCCGCTGCTCGGCAACCATGCGGTGGTGGACTGCCGGGAATGCCACACCTCGGAGACTTCACTCCGCTTTGACCGCATCGGCAACGACTGTATCAACTGCCACCTCGACGAGTACCAGGCGACGACGGCACCTGACCACGAGGCGGCGGGCTACTCGACAGACTGTTGGATTTGCCACGATGTGGCCAGTCCTGGCTGGATGTGGACGAGCGGGGCGGGCAACCACAGCTTTTTTCCATTGACCAAGGGCCACCAGATTGAGGACTGCAACCGCTGCCACGTTGGCGGAAATTTTGTGAACACACCGACCGATTGCTTCGCCTGCCACCTCGACGAGTACCAGGCGACGACCAGCCCCGACCACGAGGCGGGGGGCTTCCCGAACGACTGCACGGTCTGCCACAACACCGACCCCGGCTGGCCTGCCACGGATTTCACGCAGCACGACCAATTGTACTTCCCCATTTTCAGCGGAAAACACAACGGGGAATGGAACGAATGCACGGATTGCCACACGACGGCGGGGGATTTCAAGGCGTTCAGTTGCATTGACTGCCACGAGCACGATGACCCCGGCGACTTGGCTGGCGAGCACGACGAGGTGTCGGGCTACAGTTATTCGAGCCAGGCTTGTTATTCCTGCCACCCGAAGGGAGAAGAGTAAATATTGGGAAATTAGAAATTGGGAATTGGAAAATTGCAGAATGCAAGCTCTTCAATTTCTAATTTCTAATTTCCAGCCTCGTCCCTCCTCCCGTTCAGCTCACCTAAAATCCCGTTCAGCAACATTACCGCAA
Source organism: uncultured Saprospiraceae bacterium (assembly GCA_964442355.1). Taxonomy (GTDB): domain Bacteria; phylum Bacteroidota; class Bacteroidia; order Chitinophagales; family Saprospiraceae; genus UBA6168. The sequence continues at coordinate 6,963 of CAYTZS010000207.1, forward strand.
CACATTGAGGAAAGTCAGCAGGCGACGCCATTTTTGGTCATAGATTTGTCATTTTCCGGTACCAAGCGCTTTTATACGTGCACAGGATTTGGATGACCACATTGCTAATGGGTATTGCGTTGAGCTTGTTTTCGCAGAACCCGCACGGCACAGCCTTGAAATTGGACTGTGCCTCCTGCCACTCTCCGGCGGGGTGGGAAATTGCGGCGGATTACTGGAAATCCATTGAGCTGCATAAGCCCACGAAGTCCAAAACCACGGGGATGCTGCTGCCCGTGGACACCACCAAGTTTCACCACAACAAGACGGGTTTTCCGCTCACAGGCCGCCACACCAATGTGGACTGTCGGGAGTGCCACGAGTCGTTGGTGTTTGCTGGCGCAAAAACGGACTGCAATTCCTGCCACATCGACATCCACCAGCAAACGGTGGGCAATGACTGCGCCCGTTGCCACACCCCCAACAACTGGCTGGTGGACGACGTGCAGCAACTACACTTCGACAACGGCTTCCCGCTGACGGGTGTCCACAAAACGGTGAGCTGCGCTGAGTGCCACACCTCCGAAACCTCCCTGCGCTTCGACCGGTTGGGAAATGCCTGCGTGGACTGCCACCTCGCCGACTTCAACACAACCACCAACCCGAACCACGCCGAGGCGGGCTTCTCGACGGACTGCCTCGAATGCCACGACCTGAACACGGCGGACTGGAACACGGACAAGGTGGACCACTCGTTTTTCCCACTGACGAAAGGCCACGAAGTCAACGACTGTGCGAAATGCCACGTCGGTGGTGATTTTGCGAACACGCCGACCAACTGCTTCGCTTGCCACCAGCCCGATTTCGAGGGGGCGCTGAGTCCGAACCACGTCAACGCTAATTTCACCAACGACTGCGCCCAGTGCCACACGACCGACCTTGACTGGATGCCTGCGCAATATTTGGCGCACGACAGCGAGCATTTTCCGATTTACAGCGGCAAGCACCAAGGCGTCTGGAACGCTTGCACGGAGTGCCACACCGACCCGAACAACTACGCCGTGAACAGTTGCACGATCTGCCACGTGAACCCAGAAACGGACGACGGGCACACGGGCGTGGCGGGCTATGTTTACGAAAATTCGGCCTGTTTGGCCTGCCACCCGACGGGCGATGCGGACGGCGCATTTGACCACAACTCGACGGATTTTCCGCTGACGGGGGCGCACTTGACTACTGACTGCATCGAGTGTCACGCCAACGGGTACACTGGCACTCCCACCGATTGCGCAAGTTGCCACACGACCGATTTTAACCAGACGGCAAACCCGAACCACGTGAGTTTGGGACTCTCAAATGATTGCGCAAGCTGCCACACGACCGACCCCGGCTGGGCACCGGCGACCTTTGCCAACCACAACGATTTTTATGTTTTGAACGGCGCTCACGCAACGATTGCGAACGACTGCGCAAGCTGTCACAACGGCAACTACACGAACACGCCGAACACCTGTGCGGGCTGCCACACCTCCGATTTCAATGCGACGACCGACCCGAACCACGTGGCCAATCAGTTCCCGATGGACTGCGCCACCTGCCACTCGGAGAGCGCTTGGGCACCTTCGACGTTTGACCACAACGCGGTTTGGCCGTTCACGGGAGGGCACACAGTGGTAGCAAACGACTGCGCCGCCTGCCACGTCAACGGCAACTACACGACCACGCCGACGGACTGTGCTGGCTGCCACACACCCGATTTCAACCAAAGCGCAAACCCGAACCACGTGGCGCTGAACCTACCGAACGACTGTGCGATGTGCCACACGACGGCGCCCGATTGGGCACCTGCGGCGTTCCCCATCCACAATGATTTTTATGTGCTGAACGGTGCTCACGCAACGATTGCGAACGACTGCGCCGCCTGCCACAACGGCAACTACACGAACACGCCGAACACCTGCTTCGGCTGTCACTCGACGGACTACAACACGGCGACGAACCCGAACCACGTGGCGCTCCAGTTCTCGCAGGACTGTGCGACCTGCCACTCGGAAACCAGTTGGGTGCCTTCCACTTTCGACCACGATGCGCAGCACTTCCCGATTTACAGCGGGGCGCACAACGGCGAGTGGGATGCTTGCGTGGACTGCCACACGAACCCGGCGGACTACATGCAGTTCACCTGTACGACCTGCCACACCAACCCCGAAAC
>CAYTZS010000208.1:0-9135 GCA_964442355.1 uncultured Saprospiraceae bacterium
GCCCCCGTGTAGCCAGTTGGACAATTACAGGAACCATTTACACATGAACCGCCATTGAGGCAAACAATGTTTTCGCATAAATCATCTTTTTTACAAGCAGAAAGCAATGTAAATAGCATTAGAACAATAAAATAAGGTTTTCTCATAATGAATAGGTTTAACAGTTAACTCCGATAAGTACAAATTACGAAGAATATTTCTTAATTGTCAATAGTTAATGGTCAATCCAAAAAAATAACCCCCTCACGATGCAGCACCTGGCAAAGAATTGGACGGCAAACTGCGCACATTATTGGTGCTCAAGGTGATTAAATAAACTTCGACAGGCGTCAAGGACGGAAAGCCAGTGGCCAGTATTTGCTTGGTACGGCCCTTTACCTTAAATACGCCCTTTATAACATCACCCTCGCTGGTCACACAATGCACTTCATAGCCCGTATTGCCAGGTATAGTAGCCGCTAGGGTAATCAACAACTGCCCCGCAGTGCCCGTTGGTTTTACGCTTGTCAGCACAGCACTGTCAATGAATGTACGAACCGTTCGTCCACGCTTGCTGGGCGTGAAGCCGCTGAGGCGTTCCTTTGCTTCATCATTTAGGCATATAGCATCCGCCAATGGGCGTATTTCATCCAGTTTCTTGATGACCAGCGACTTCTTTTCAAGCATTATATCATCGGTATGCGAGGTACGTTCCGTCAAGGGCAGGATGCTGTCGGCTAGTGCATTATTAAGTGTGGTCAATATGGCGACGGCGGCGGCAAGGCTGGAAAAGATGGCATCGCTGAGGCCCAAAATAACGCCACTTGTAAAGTCGGTTAGTCTTTGTGCACCAAGGGTGTTGTAGTCACGGAGTAGAGACATGTAAATTGTTTTTAGCGCATGCTTCGTGATGCTGAGCGTCGCACGTAGAAGCCTTGCAACAGTGATTTTTTAATTGAGACAAAAATAATACAACCAAAATGTAATTGTCAATAGGCAAGCCTCAAATTTGTGACATTTTTTTTTGCCAAAAATTAACATCTTTCATCAACTCTGCTGATGCGCAAAGTGCCGTCTTTTCCGAAAGAAAACTTACTGACTGCCCTGAAAAATCAAGAAACCCAGCATTTACTGGTGTTTTGGGCCCGATGCACCCCCGAATTCATCGTTTGTAATGGCCGATTCAAAGAACGTAGTCTAGAATACAAAGAATGTAGTTATGACTACGTTCTTTGAAATGCCCATTTCAAAGCTTGTAGTTATGACTACGTTCTTTGAAATGGCCGATACAAAGAACGTAGTCATAACTACGAACTTCGTATTCTAGAATAAGAATCGTTTGTTTAGGGTAGAAAAGGAGGAGGTTTGTGACATTGGTTTTGAGGTTTAGAAAGGAAGATTTGAGAAATGATGGTCTATAGAATCACTACTTGAAGTTTTCGCCTTTGGCGAAAATCATTTTTAACGCAAGGACGCTAAGGCGCAAAGACGCTATGATACATGCGGACAATAAATTCTTAATCATAGCGCCTTTGCGCCTTAGCGTCCTTGCGTTAGACCTATTGCGCCTTTAGCGCAAAGGGTTATTTAAAAGAATTTAGTGGTTATAAATCTACCAAAAAAACGCAGTGCCACGCAGTATTCAGCGAAACGGCACATGCGGGTAGGGTTTGTCCCAGCGACATGTAAGGTCTCGATGACCGGCCATGCCTATCGTCATCCTACTCCATAACTTTCATTGCCCCGCCTCCTTTTCCGTTGCTTGGTTATACGCATCCAAGCACACACGAAGCGTGTTGCCTTGGTTATAAATGCAATCACAAAATGCTTCACATGCCTTTGGGTTATTGTTGCCAGGGCATCCATTGGTACATTCTTCCGCTGAATTGCCGGGCCGGATGTCATACATATAGATGTTGCCAATTATTATTACTGCTAGTGTCGCTATAACAGAACCGAAAAACAGGAAAGGAAACTTGTTGCTCAATGGTTTTTCACTTGCCGGGCTATCATCTCCCCTAAACTGCTTAAATGGTAGAATGTATTTTAGGCGGTCGTAGTACCAACACAATAGGTATAAACTGGCCAGCAGCATAAATGTGGTGATACGGGTGCCTTCGAACCGAACAGCATAAGTAAGGATACAGATATTGAGGATAACCGGAAAATACATCAATGCGCCCAAATGTGCCGTTTTTGGTATGAGCAACAAAATGGCAATTGCCAACTGCGAAATCCCTATGAATGTATAATAGTATTCAGTTTGGTGCAGCGCTTCAAAATAATGCCCCAGCGGATTGTTAACGGGTAGCCCGGCTGCAAACCGCTCTCCACTTATCTTCACAATACCTGATATGACAAACGCCAGCGCCAATAGGATGCGGCAGAAAATGGCAAAATAGTGATACCACCTGTTGCCCTTTGCTTCGGTATATATTTGGTTGAGCTTGCTTGGTATATTCATGATATAAAGTTGCGTTAATGCTGACCCTTGTACTTTCCAAAGGCTAAAGTACAAGAGAAAAATAATTTGAAAGTACTTTGAAATGCAAAGTTCACAAAAAAAATTTAGATTCAAAGCAACGTGAAAATATTTTTTTGAAGTCTCCTTGAATCTCCGATTGCTGCATTCTCATTCTCCATTCCTAAACCCTACCTTTGCATCCCTTGTTATTACCAGCGCCCAGACTGCATGAAAGGATTGAAGGATAGAATGTTTGAAGGATAGAATGCCTTCACGACATCGCCTTCGAGGAATCTTTTCATTTACAAAACTCGCAACATGTCCAACACCACCGACGCAACGGAAATCGTCAATCGTCAATCGTCAATCGTCAATTCAACTGTCCGCAACACCATCTTCATCAAGGGCGCCCGTGCCAACAACCTGAAGAACATCGACCTCGACCTCCCGAAGAACCAGCTTATCGTCGTGACGGGCGTATCGGGCAGCGGCAAGTCCAGCATCACGATGGACACGCTGTTTGCCGAAGGCCAAAGGAGGTACGTGGAGAGCTTGAGCAGCTACGCCCGACAGTTCTTAGGCCGCATGAAAAAACCAGATGTGGACTACATCAAGGGCATTTGCCCGGCCATCGCCATCGAGCAGAAGACCAGCACCAGCAATGCCCGCTCCACCGTCGGCACGCTCACCGAGATTTACGATTACCTGCGCCTACTTTACGCACGGGTCGGGCGCACCTACTCGCCCATCAGCGGGCAAGAGGTGAAGCGCCATCAAGTGACGGACATTGTTGATTTTATCGAAAAACAACCGGAAGAAACCAAGATACAGCTTTTCACGCCGCTGCCTGTGAAGTACCAAGACCGCACACTTTCACAGGAACTCAATCTGCTGCTGCAAAAAGGCTATTCCCGTGTTTTCTGGGAGGGTGAGCTGCGCCAAATACAGGACATACTTGAATCGGAAGAGTTTGACCTCAAAAAAACGCTGAACGAATACAAGGAAGAGGACATCCGCATCCTCATTGACCGCTTCGTCGTCACGCCCGGCGATGACGAGAACCGCAAGCGCATCGCCGACTCCGTTCAAACGGCATTGTACGAGAGCGAAGGCGAGTGCATCTTAGCTGTGGATTCCCAGTCACCAGTCACGAGTCACCAATCACTACACTATTTCAACACCCGTTTCGAGCTGGACGACATGGAATTCCTCGACCCCACGCCGCAGTTGTTCAACTTCAACAACCCGTTCGGGGCTTGCCCAACTTGCGAGGGATTCAGCCGCATCATGGGCATTTCGGAGGAGAAAGTAGTGCCCGTGCCGAGCAAAAGCGTTTACGAAGGTGCCATTGCCCCGTGGTCGGGCGAGAAGTACGGCGAGTGGTTGCATGCTTTTTTGCAGGTAGCGCACAAGTTCGATTTCCCCGTTCACAAGCCGTGGCAGGATTTGACAAAGGAACAACAGCGCCTGCTTTGGACGGGCAACAAATATTTTCATGGTATTGATGCCTTCTTCAAGGAGCTGGAAGCAAACCTTTACAAAATACAAAACCGGGTGATGTTGGCTCGTTATCGGGGCCGCACTGTCTGCACGACTTGTCACGGCGGCAGGCTACGCCCAGAGGCGACGTATGTGAAGGTGGCCGGGAAGTCCATCACCGATTTGGTGGAAATGCCGGTGGATGAACTGTTGGCGTGGTTTGAAAGCATTGCCCCGTCCAATCACGAATCACCAATCACGAATCACCAATTATCGGAACACGAGCGCAAAATAGCAGCCCGCCTTTTGCTGGAGATAAAAAACCGCCTGCGCTTCATGTGCGATGTTGGTTTGAAATACCTGACCATCAACCGCTTGTCGAATACCCTCAGCGGCGGTGAGACGCAGCGCATCAACCTCACCCGTACCCTCGGCAGCAACCTCACGGCCAGCATGTACATCCTCGACGAGCCGAGCGTCGGACTGCACCCACGTGACACGGGCCGCTTGGTGGAAGTGTTGAAAGAACTGCGTGACCTCGGCAACACCGTGGTGGTGGTGGAACACGAAGAGGACGTCATCAAGAACGCCGACTACCTCGTGGACATTGGCCCGGCAGCGGGCATCCACGGCGGTGAGCTGGTCTTCGCTGGGCCATACGAGCGCATCTACGCAGATGCTTCGGAGAGCCTGACCACCAAGTACATGAGCGGGCGCATGAGCATTCCCGTGCCAGCGCTGCGCCGCAAATCGGTGAAATGGCTGGAGCTGAAAGGCTGCCGCCAACACAACCTCAAGAACATAGACATCAAGATTCCGCTGAACACCCTGACCGTGGTGAGCGGCGTATCGGGCAGTGGCAAGACGACGCTGGTGAAGGACATCCTTTACCCAGCGCTCAAGAAGCATTTCGACGAGCCAACGGCCAAAGCGCCCGGACAGCACAGCGCCCTCACCGGCGACCTCAAGGCCATCACGCAGGTGGAGATGGTGAATCAAAGCCCTATCGGGAAATCGAGCCGAAGCAACCCCGTGACTTATGTGAAGGCGTATGACGCCATCCGCAATTTGATGGCTGCGCAACAACTGAGCAAAATCAGGGGCTACAAACCGGGGCATTTCAGCTTCAACGTGGAAGGTGGCCGCTGCGAGACCTGTCAGGGCGAAGGCGAGCAGGTCATCGAGATGCAGTTCCTCGCCGATGTGCGGCTGGAATGTGAGGACTGCAAGGGCAAGCGCTTCAAGCCGGAACTGCTCGACGTGCAGTACAAGGGCAAAAACATCTTCGAAATACTCAGCCTGAGCGTGGAGGAATCGCTCGAATTCTTCGCAGGCAACAAGGAAATCATCACCAAGATAAAACCGCTGAACGACGTCGGCCTCGGCTATGTACAGCTCGGACAGAGCAGCAGCACGCTCTCCGGTGGCGAGGCGCAGCGGGTGAAGTTGGCCAGCTTCCTCCAAAGTGGCAGTGCCAAGAACCCGCTCCTGTTCATCTTCGACGAGCCGACCACGGGCCTGCACTTCCACGACATCCGCACCCTGCTCGGTGCCCTGAACGCCCTCGTGGAGAACGGCCACTCGGTACTGGTGGTGGAACACAACATGGAGGTCATTAAATACGCCGACTGGGTCATTGACCTCGGCCCGGATGGCGGGAAGGATGGCGGCAACCTTGTTTTTCAGGGGACGCCGGAGGATTTGGTGAAGGTGGAGGGGAGCTGGACGGGGAAGTTTTTGAAAGAAAAATTGGGAGTGTAACCGCAAGTCACGTTACTCTAGACTTGCTTGAACTTGGAATACTTGATACGACTGGGTGGACAGGGTGTTAGTCAGTAGGGAAGTATGATAAGCGAGTTCAAAACGTTACTTTTAAAAAATTATCTTTGCCAAAATATTTGATACCATTAAATGAAACGATGAGCCTGATCCCTCGCATCTTCATAGCCTACGCCCGACAGGACGCTCACCTTCTCGAAAAGCTGCGCAAGCCCCTTAACGTCCTGCGCCGCAACCAACATTGTGACATCTTCTACGATGGCGAAATCGTGCCAGGTGAGCGCTGGGACGACCGCCTCAAATCAGAGCTTCACCAGGCGGACATCTTCGTCCTGCTCGTCACAGACGATTTTCTCGATAGTGATTACGTTAACGATGTGGAACTGTCAACAGCCCTCGAAAAAGAGAGCGAGGGACGTGCAAAGGTTATACCCATAATTCTGCGCCACTGCATGTGGCAGTACACTCTTCTGTCCAAATTCCAAGTCATTCTACATGAAGGGCGACCCATTGAGCCTTCCGACGGTTACGTCCACGCAGCGCATGAAATTGCCAGGGTCATGGAGCAGCGAAATAAAGCCATGCGCGTGTTGTTGGAAGATAAGGAGCGGAAAAAACTGGAAGCCGAACGCCTGGGATGGATGGGCGATGCCTTCCGAAAAAAAGATATTAACGAAGCCTACAGCCCCGAACTCATGGAAGACCTTTTCGCTTTCACTGTTACATCTGATAGGCCGATGAAATTAGGCGAGTTACCCATTGTGGATATAAGAAAAGCGATGGGGCTTAGTGAGCGCATAAGTACGCTGAATGAGCTATTTGGGCGCGACGGCATGGCGTTCGATGCAGCGATAACGACGCTCAACTCCCTTCGTTCGTTTGATGAAGCAAAGCACTATCTCATACAAAATGTTGCTGGAAAGTATGAATGGACAAAAAGCGACGAACGAAAATTAAGAGCTAAGGACTTTATCAAATTGGTCAGGCGTCGCTACTTATAATTTATTGACCCACTGACCAACTACCTATCAATTGAAAACAGCATCGCTCGTCACAAGCTATGCGTGTTGACGGGTTATGTTTGTGGCCGCTGGCCGAAGTAATACCCGTGTCCCAAGCATCCAAGTTCCAGTAATTTTGAAACCTACTGGCGCAGCCGCTTGGCAACCTCACCATCCACCCGCTCGCCCATTACCTCTCAATTGAAAAATGACACTGCTCGTCACGAGCTTTCGCTCGTTGACGTCCCTTGGTTGCGGCCTCTGGCCGCCGTAAAATCCCACACACCCGCCACAAAACGAGACCGGATTGCACCACGGATTTAGCGGATTAGGCGGATGAAAACGGATTCTCACCCTAACAGTCACTCACCACTATTTAGAAGCCAAGGTATCCGGGTAGTAATGAAACCCCAAATACGCAATCTTCCACTCCCCATTTTCCTTTTCGAGGATGCGGGTTTCAAGCGATTTGCCGAGGAACTTCCGGGTATCCTTTTCAAAGGAATTCTGCTCGAAGGTGTACCAAGCCATGTCGTTGCTGATACGGAAGTTTTCGTTGGAGCGCTCCTCGGTCGAGCCTTGCCAGAGCGTTTCATTGGCTTCAAACTGCTTTTTCTTCACATCTGCCAAAGACTGGAAGCCATTGTACGCTTCTATCTTATTCTCGTAGCCCTCCCAGTAGCCAAACTTGCGGAAGGCAGGCGAGTCGAGGTAGGTGCTTTTCCACGCCTCAAAATCCTGCTTGTAGTACGATTCCGTTTCCTTGGCAATGACGGCTTGGATGGCTGCTTTCTCTTTTTCAAAATCAACGGTGGGTGGTTGTGCTGGCTGCGGTGGTGATTGGTTGCAACTGGCAATCATGCTGCCAAGCAGAAGGAGGAAAATCGTTTTTTTCATTTGATGAAATTAATTTGATGAAAGCATAAAATCCTGACTTGAGCAACTGTTAAAAAGAAAGAAGTTTCTTACCGCACTCCGTGCATCTTCTTCCGAATAAACGGCGCAAATACCACCGCCACTGCCGCCACTACCAGCGAAATAATTGTGAGCATCCAGAAGAAGTAGCTGATGCCCTTTTCGTCGGCAATCTTGTCCACGTTCTCACCGAATTTCGCTGCACCTTTCATGCCGATGGCCACCGCCAAGTACCAGATGCCGAACATCACCCCAATCATGCGGGCAGGCACCAATTTGCTCACGTAGGAGAGGCCCACGGGCGAAATACAAAGCTCGCCCATCGTGTGGAACAGGTAAACCAATATCAGCCAGACCATGCTTACCGATGCCGTTTTTGCACCCGGCTCGATGCTGCTGGCACCAAAAGCTACGCAGGCCATGCCAATGGCCAAAAGCGTCATGCCAATGGCGTATTTCATGTTGGCGGGCGGGTTGTATTTGCTTTCCCACCATTTGGAGAACAGCGGTGCGAGGCTGATGATGAACAGGGAGTTCAGCGTGGAGAACCAAGAGGCAGGTACTTCCAGCGTCTCCTCAGCGAACTGGCTTTTCAGCATCCAGATGGCAATGCCCCAAACGATGACGAAGCTCGTGCCGAGGATGATGTTGGCGACAGCGTATTTCTTAAAGGTTTGTTGGAACAATTTGAAAAGCACCCACGTGATGATGCCAAGCGGCACGACTGTCATCAGGGCGTTCACGATTTTGAAAGTGGTGCCAGCGCCGCCTTCCAGTACCCGGTTGGTGTAGTCACGGGCGAAGATGGTCAGCGTGCCAGGCGACTGCTCGAAAATGGCCCAAAAGAAGATGACCAAGAACGCAAAGAAGGTCACGGCAATCATCCGGTCACGGGTGACGGTGGAGTATTTTGCCACCCGGTAAACCAGCAGCCCGATGAACAACGCCAAGGCCAACAGTATCGTAAAGTTGTTGCCAGAAAGGCCGAGCAAGTTGAAGTCAAAAATATTGACGGCACCGCTGGAGATAATCTTGGCAGGCTCGAAAATTATCCAGAGCAATCCGAGGACAATCATCACGCCGATGAGCACCAGTTGGCCGATTGTGAACGGGTTGGGTTTGTCGCCGTCCAGTGCTTTTTCGGTGGCGGCTGCGTCTTTTTTCACGGGCTTGAGGCCGATGTCGCCAAAGACGTTTTGCGCCAGCCAAAACTGCACCAAGCCGAAGAACATGAAGATGCCAGCAAGGCCAAAGCCCCAGCTCCATCCCACTTTTTCGCCAAAATAGCCGCAGAGCAGGATGCCGAAAAAGGCCCCGGAATTGACGCCCATGTAGAAAATGGTGTAAGCGCCGTCCTTCTTTTCCGGGTGGTTCTTGTACATCTCCGAAATGATGGACACCATGTTTGGCTTGAAGAATCCGTTGCCGAACACCAATAAAACAAAGCCCAAATAAATGGTAAAATGAGTCTCCAAGCCCATGCAGCCATGCCACATCGACATCAGAAGTGCACCCACC
>CAYTZS010000209.1:0-9126 GCA_964442355.1 uncultured Saprospiraceae bacterium
CTGGCTGGCGGAAAGGAACTTGGTTCCAGCCATCAGCAACGGTGAACATCACAAAAGCACGGAGGAACCTTGCCTCAGCAGCCTGCTGTGGAGTAGGATTGAAGTCAAGCAAGTTGGTCGTCGTGAACACCACCTGAAGCAGTTCGTTGAACGTGCTGCTCAAAAATGCGTGGTCAGCGCTCCAAGTGTGGTCGTGGAGTACACGCCAAACACCGTTGTCGTCCCAGTCTGGACCACGGGTTGGGCCGAGGGTCTCATCTGTGGTATGCTGCTGTGCAGCCCACATCCTTGACTGGTCCTGAAATGGCAGTCGCAAGCCTTCGTAGGCTGCATTCAAAAGCGCCTCTGGAGAGACAAACTGCTCTGCCTCGTCCTTGGTGAGGTCACCCCTCAAATCCTCTTCGAGGTCGGTGCAACCAAAGCCGCCGACTAGAAGGGCCATGAATATTAAGATTCTAAATTTCATGATTTTATTCATTTAAGTTTTACTGATTAGAATGAGAAATTAAGGCCGAAAATTACGCTCCTAGCCGATGGGTAAGGAATGTATTCGATACCCGCAGAAGGGAGGCCAGTTGCGTTGGTGTTCACGGTGTTAACCTCAGGGTCGAAACCAGAGTAGCCAGTGAATACGAGCAAGTTGTTGCCAGTCACATAAACCCTTGCATTGCGGACATTGTTGCCAAGATTTCCAAGATTGTAGCCCAAAGTAGCATTTGCCAACTTGAGGTAGCTGCCATCCTCCAAGTAACGGTCAGAACCTGCAACTGGGTTGGAGATAGCTTCTTTGTTTGCACTTTCAAGCAATGACGCATCAATGTTCCTAGATCCAAGGTTACCAATTGGAATAACGGTGTTCTTGGTATTGTTGTAAATCTGGTGGCCAAGTGCACCGTTGAAGTTCATGCCGAAGTTCCAAGCACCTTTTATCACGCTGGTAGAGATACCAAGCAGCACATCTGGGTTCGGGTCACCCACGAAAGCCCTGTCGCCGTTGTTGGCATACTCAGATTGGCCATCTTCACCAATGCCAGTAAACTCCCTCAGGTAGAATGAGTTCAGTGGCTGGCCGTTGACAAGGCGCTGAGAAGGTGCCTCGGAGATACCTTGGCCAAACAAAGTAGCATAGTCAAGTACCGGCCCTGTGTAGTTTTCAAGTGTGTTGCTGATGAAAGCAGCATTCACACCTACATCCCAGCGGAGGTCGCCAGCGTTGATGATGTCTGCGTTCAAAGTCAACTCCACACCTTTGTTGATTACTTCACCTGGAAGGTTGATCCAGTAGAAGGCAGCAGGTGCTGGTTGGATGGTTGGGAACTGGAACAGTAGGTCTTCGCTCGTGCGGTTGAAGTATTCAACAGAACCGCTCACTTTGTAATCGAGGATGGCAAAATCAAGACCGAAGTTCATCGTGGTGGTGGTCTCCCATTTCAAGTCTGGGTTGGCCACGTTTTCCAAGTCGGAACGTTGCTCGGTCAAATAGTAGCGCTCTTGTGAAGCACCAGCTGGGAAGGCTTGGTTACCAGTTTGTCCCCAGCCAGCCCTCAACTTCAGTGAGTTGAACATGCCACCAGCCAAGAAATCTTCGTTGTGCAGGTTCCAAGCAGCCGCAACTGATGGGAAGAGGCCATACTGGTTGTTCTCACCAAATTTGCTGGAACCGTCACGACGGACAGTAGCCGTCAAGAGGTATTTGTCGCCTACGTTGAAGATGGCACGACCGAAAACGGATTGCAGTTCTTCAATCGGGTCAGCTACAGAGCCAATGTTCCGGACACCCCTTGGAGAAGCTTGGAAAACGTTGGTGTAGTCAAACTCAGGTATCAAGAAGCCGTTGGCGTTCATGTTCCGCTCAGTGATGTCAGTCTTCTGGTACTCGTAACCAACCAACGCGTTGATGGAGAACATGGAGTTCAAACGTTTGTCAAAGTTCAAAGTATGTTGGATAACGTTGGTCAATGCTGACCTTTCGTTGAACCATGCAGCACCCAAGTCTTTGATGCCCTGAACGTTTATCCATGAAGCAATCTGCGCATTACGTGAACCAATGCCAGAGTTTACGCTGTACAAAAACTTGTATGTCAAGCCTGGCATAATCTCGTAGGAAGGAGAAAAAGATGCGAACACGTCTGTTGTTTTGCTCACGTCCTTGTAGGCATCCAACAGCGCAACTGGATTGGTGAAATCACCAAAAGCAGGGATGACAACAGGCGACCCGTCTTCTTCGTAGATTGGGTGCGTTGGGTTCCACTGAAGCGCGTTGCCAATCAAGTTACCACGGAAACCTGCGTTCGTAGAAACGGCTGGACCATTTTCAGTAGTGCGCGTAGCAATCACGTTGTAGTCAAGGCCAAGCTTTTTGCTCTTCAAAAACTTGTAGTTACCCCTCAAGTTGGCACTGACCCGCTCTAGGTCGTTTGACTTGACGATACCTTCTTGGTTGAAGTAAGAAAAAGACACACGGTAGCTACCGTTGGCACCACCACCACCGATGCCGATGCTGTGGTTGTTCGTCAGGCCAGTGCGTGTGATTTCGTCAAAAGCGTTGACGTTGTCACCATAGTCGCCAGAAGTAAGACCGTAGTCTGTCAAAGCAGCACGGTACTCGTTGCCATCCAACACATCGTACTTTTTCAGTACGCTGCTGAAGCCCAAGGAAGTGTTGAAGTCAATGGTTGCTTCACCAGTCTTGCCTTTTTTAGTGTTGATGATGATAACACCGTTGGCCGCACGTGAACCATAGATTGCAGCAGCAGAGGCATCTTTCAATACCTGCATGGACTCGATGTCACTTGGGTTCAACCAGTTGAGCGGGTTGGATGAGTTGGTATTGCCAAGGTCACCAGCGCTCAAGCCCGGCTTGGAGGAGCTACCATTGAGGGGCACACCGTCCAAAACGAAGAGTGGCTCGTTGCCAGAACGAATGGAGGAGTTGCCACGAATCCTAATCGTAGCAGCACCACCAGGCTGACCGCTGTTGTTCAAAATCTGAACACCTGCGGCTTTACCCTGAATCAACTGGTCAGGCGAAGTAAATGCGCCCCTGTTGAAATCCTCTTCACCAACAGAAACCATCGAACCGGTCAGGTCAGATTTTTTGACACTGCCGTAACCAACGACAACGATTTCATCAAGTACAGAACCAGCATCCATCTTGACGTCATAGACATTGGAGGCAGTAAGTGTCACGCGCTGGGCCGCATAGCCTGTAAACGTGAATTCGATTTCAGCAGCCCCATCGGGCAGCCTTAGCTCGTAGGTGCCATCGATGTCTGTGATAGTACCGGTAGCGGTACCTACCACGAGCACGTTGGCGCCAATGAGCGCATCGCCAGTCTGAGCATCGGTCACCGTACCCTTGATGGTACGCTGCGCCATTGCCAGACTACTCATGCCCAATGCCACAAATAGCAGCAGCAGACATTTCGTGAGATAGTCAAATTTAAGTTTCATACAAAATTTGAGTTTAGTTAGACAAAAGTTAGATGTTAAAAGCCTTTTAGTGAGGATACGAATGGTAAAAGAAAAACTTTTGGGTTCGGGGCATTTGGTGTAGAAATGACGTTATCGGGGCAAATCTGGCAATTTACTTCTAAACGACCAAATCAGTTGATTTGTGAACGAGTTTGAAAAAAAACTGTGTAAACCTCGAAAAATAAAACAATTGCAAGGTAGTTCGACCAAGATGAAATAATATTTCGAGCATAACATGATTCAACTTCAACGTTTGCTCAAACGTTTGATGTGGAAAACTTTTTGAACGGATTGGATGTATTCCAAGCGTTCAACTATATTTACCGAAAAGAAAGCCGACGCCAATGCATCGATTTTCAGGAAACACGAACGGCTGAAGCTATTTAGAAAATGAAGCGATCTACTCTGAAGGATATTGCGAAGCTAACGGGCCTGTCGGTCTCAGGTGTATCTAGGGCCCTGAAAGACCACCCCGACATCGCCCCGGACACGAAGGAGAAGGTGCGGGAAGTAGCGGAAGCGCTAAACTACCACCCCAACCCAAGTGCACAGTTCCTACACTCAAAAAGCTCGAAAATCATCGCCGTTATCTTGCCAGAAGTAAATACTTTCTTCTTCCCAGAAATCCTGCAAGGCATAAGCAAGGTGGTAGAGCAGCATGGCTATTTCCTTGTTTTTCTTCAATCTGACAACAAGTACCAAAAAGAACGAGAACTGATTGACTACTGCATCCAAATGTTCGTGGACGGTGTACTGATTTCTGTTTCTGCCGAAACCACCAACCTTGAACACCTGCTGAAACTCAAAGAGATGGACGTTTCCATTGTCTTGATTGACCGGGTGGTTCGAAACGAGTCAATCCCCTACCTCACCATTGACGATGCCAAAGCTACGACCTCTGCCATTGATTATTTGGTGGAAAAAGGGCATACCAACATTCTCGGTATTTTCGACGATGACAGGCTAAGTATGACCAACTTGAGGGCAGATGGCTTCCGTCAGGCCCATCAAAAGCACGAAATTACCTGTGATGAGTCAAACATTCTGACCATCGTTGATGACCGCGACATCGAACACCAGATTACCCGCTTCTTAGATGGAAAAGCTGCGGCCACAGCCGTCTTCACCATGTCTGATAAACTGATGGTCAAGACCTACCATGCTGTTCAGAGCTTGGGCTACAAAATACCAGACGACATGGCACTCATCTCCATCAGTGACGGCAAGGCACCGCACTATTTGTTCCCCGGCATCACACATGTTAGGCATTCGGGCGAAGAAGTGGGCCGAAAGGCTGCAACCCTTCTTTTCAAAATGTTGTCTGGTGAAAACAAAATAAGCGGATTCCACGAGGTGGAAACAAACCTTGTCGTGTTGAAGTCCGTTTGACAATGCCCCATGCCACTCCAAAAAGGGTTTATGAAAACCGCATTATACTACATCCTGCCCGTATTTCTGATGTTCACTTGGTTTAGCCCAAACGCTCAGCCGGACTATGAAATACTGCGTGATGTAAAGCGGATTGAAATACCCTTTGAGCTGACCAACAACCTGATTTTGGTCAATGTCACTTTCGGCCGCGTATTTCCCTTGAAGTTCATTTTCGATACTGGAGCCGAGAACACCATCCTCTCCAACCGTGCCTACACCGACATGCTGGGTACCACATACGTGCGTGAATTCAAGCTGCTGGGGTCGGACTTGCGCACTGAAATAAAAGCCTACCTGGTGAGGGGTATACATTTAAGCATCGAGAACATGGTGGTACCGAGCCATTCGCTGCTGGTACTCGACGAAGATTACTTCAATTTTGAGGAACTAATAGGCATCCCCGTCCATGGCATCATCGGCGCCGATCTTTTCAAAGGACTTTCAGTAAAAATCAACTATGAAAAACGAATCATCACCCTGTCGAAAAGTAGTTTGAATAAACCACCCAAAGGTGCTTTCGGGGTTTTGCCATTGAACATCGAGAAGAATAAGCCCTACCTGAACACCTCCATCAAAATGCAGAACGACTCAACGGTCAACGTCAAACTGTTGCTGGATACCGGGGCTATGCTCTCCCTGCTGCTAAATGCCGACTCTCACCCCAACCTGCAGCCGCCGCCAAACACCATCAGCGGCAACATTGGCATGGGGCTGGGCGGAGTATTGAAAGGCCATTTGGGCCGAGTTGCCAACATCCAACTGGGTGAATTCGAGTGCAAGGAGGTTATCACCAACTTCCAAAGCTTGGATGAAGGCATGGACTCAATGTTGTTGCAAGGCAGGAACGGCGTTATCGGGAACGGCATACTGAGCCGCTTTCTGGTCATCATCGACTACCCTGCTCAAAAACTCTACCTCCAACCCAACAAGCACTACAAATCGGAATTTGATTTTGACAAAAGCGGTCTCATTGTCATTGCCGTTGACCATCAGTTGAACCAGTACTTGGTTCATTCCGTGCTGCCCGGCTCGCCAGCTGAACTGGCTGGGATTATGCCCAGTGACGAAATTGTGCGGATGAACCACGTTCCCGCAGGCATGTTGAGCTTGGAGCGTATCTACAAAGTGCTTAAAAAAAAGGAGGGCAAGCGCATCATGTTGGTCGTAAAGCGGGAGGGTAAAAAACATAAATTCACTTTCTACCTGCGAAAGTTGATTTGAATTGCCTGCTCAAGCCAAAAAATTGCCTATTCATCAAACATCCTATTGAACTTGTAAGAGATTTTTTTAAATTTGTGCATCCTATTTGCGAATTCCAGTCAGAAAAAGTCTATCCTAGCGCATCAAATTAGAATTAAAAGCGTATCACCGCTTTTAGTGTGCTTCTCTTTCCTACTCCACAACGTTCGAACATTTTGAACAAAACACTGATTCAAGTGCATTTTTAGGACATTCGAATGAATGCCTCACCCTACGTGCAAACCTTTGAACAAGGGCTAAAACCGATTATTCTTCATTTCTTCAACGCTTTGTGAAGGGCAAATCGGTTTTGAATCGAACTACTGATTTTTTTGATACTATTTACTACAAAGCACAAAAGGATGAGAAAACTTGTACCCACCCATGTCTTGACCACGTTGTTGACGATACTTGGTTCCTATGCCTTTGCCCAAAGCCCCTACGTCATCAACTTGCCCGGTAACGAAATCCGGGAAGCCATCAATTTTACTGGCAACCAGCAAACCGTTCAAGTTTGCGACCTGAAAATTGGCCAAACCTACCAGGTCTGGGCCATCAAGCCTGGCTGTCAGCCAACAGCGAAATTGAATGGAAGCGCTTCTGCATTTGCACCTAGTTTTGAGTTTGAGGCAACATCGGCATGCATGCTCTTTGACTTGAAAAAAGACGCTGGCCCTTCCATTTGCTCAAAAGGCACGGTTTGGTTTTCCATTGCTTGCAAAAATTGCCAGAAGAAAGGAGCATCCCCTTTCAGCAAAATCAACATTGCGAGCGCACAAACACCAGAATCTTTGATAGATGACATTTTCGTAGGTGGAGCGTGCTACGAAATCACCAATCTACAAGCAATCGGCGAAGACGAAGGCCGTGGGAGCTTCAGCAATGGCAACAATACCATTGACCTTGATAGCGGGGTGATTTTGTCCACTGGCAACGTAACATTTGCTGAAGGCCCAAACGACGAGAACGATGCCGGTATCAATATCGGTGGGCCGAATAACGATCCAGACCTCAGTATTCTGGCGGGCAACCTCGGGCTATACGATGTACAGGGCATTGAATTTGACTTTACGCCTACCGCTGACACTGTCCATTTTCAATACGTCTTTGCATCGGAAGAATACTGCGAATATGTGAATCAAGGTGTGAGCGACTTCTTTGGTTTTTTCATCAGCGGCCCGGGCATCAATGGTGGGTTTTCGTCCAACGGTGAAAACATTGCGCTGGTGCCCAATTCCAACATGTACGTCTCCATTGACAATGTAAGCCACCTCACCAACAGTAACTACTTTGTGCCCAACCAAGTCAACTGCGGAGGCTTGACCAACATGACGGACATTCAGTTTGACGGATGGACGGTGACACTGACTGCCTCTATGGTCGTTGTCCCATGCGAAACATACCATCTCCGCCTGATGATTGCTGATGTCGGCGACGGCATTTATGATTCTGCAATATTTCTTGGGTCTGGCACTTTTAATGCGGGTGGCAATTCAGGGCAAGCCGACATCTTGACACCACCGGGGCCATACGTAGCCTACGAGGGCTGTAGTGACGGCAGTTTTGTCTTCGCAAGGGGCGATGGCAATAGCTCCCAGCCACTTACCCTTGAATTCAACCTACTTCCCTCCAGCACAGCAATTCTGGGAGTTGACTACGACACATTCCCACTTTCATTGACCATACCTGCTTTTGAAACCAATGGCTATTTGCCAGTCAACATCATCGCCGATGGCTTGCCAGAAGGTATTGAAACCATCAACCTTAGCCTGGCAAATGCCTGTACTTGCAATAATCAAGTTTTTACATTGGAGATACTTGACCCTCCAGCGGTACAGGTAACGCTGCCCGACTTGCAGGCTTGCGAGGGTGCACCAACCCAGCTCACGGCTACACCCTCTGGAGGCATTCCCGGTACTACCTACACCTACCTTTGGAGCAGTGGTGAAACAGATTCGACTATCACTGTCACGCCTATCACGGACGAGACAATATCTGTAACGGTGACGGATGAATGTGGCAGTTTGGCATCAGCTATCTCCAACATTGATGTGCTGGAAGCACCAACTGCTACGCTTGTGAGTGGCGGTGGCAGCACTTGCCTGAACCAACCCAATAGCCAGCACACGCTGGTCATTGAGTTCACCGGAGCGCCCAACTGGCTGCTCAATTACAGCCTCAACGGCATACCCCAAACGCCTATTTTAGTCACAGCATCGCCCTACCTTTTTACAACCAATGCCGAAGGCCATTACCAACTTACGGGCGTTAGCTCGGTGACAGGAAACTGTCCGGGCACTGCCGTTGGCGAGGCAAACATCTTCGTCAACGACCTAACAAATCAAGTTCAAACTACGCCGCTTTCTTGTGGTGCTGTAAGTACGATTACCGTCATCACGACTGGTGGCACGACGCCATATTCCTACGACTGGGGCACAGGGTTGCCCGATGCTCCAACCGTTTCAGGGCTTTTGCCAGGCAGCTACACCGTCACCGTCACGGACATAAATGGTTGCTCGGCAACGGCAAGCGGCACCATCATCGAAATACCCGCATTGACCTCCTCTGCTGTCGGTTCAACGGTTGACTGCCTCAACCCTAATGGCGGCACCATCAATTTGAACCTCAGTGGCGGCACTTCGCCTTTTGATTTTTCATGGTCAAATGGCCTTCCGAACACGCAGAACCAAACAGTCCTGCCAGTCGGTAACTACTCCGTCACCATCACCGACGCCGAAGGATGTACGGCCACAGCAGCGGCTTCGGTCACTTTTACTGGCGTTTACCCAACGGCAGCAGCACAGGCGAACGAAGCACTCGACTGCAACAGCCAAATGGTCATGGTTTCGGGTCAAGGTTCGCAAACTGGAGCTGGCATCAGCTACTTGTGGTCAGGCCCAGGTATCATTGGTGCAAACAACACGATTAACATTCAAGTAAACGGAGCTGGCACTTACCAGCTCTTAGTCACCAATCAAACCA
>CAYTZS010000210.1:0-9113 GCA_964442355.1 uncultured Saprospiraceae bacterium
TGCACAACATGCCATCTTAAATGATAAGGATACTGATTTATCTTACCTCGCATTTACTGAAGTTGAGGATTCCTTGGACAATGAACGACTTTATCTAAGTGACCTTTATGCCATGCAACTTCCGGCTGACCTTGTTTTTATAAGCGCCTGTGAGACAGGCTTGGGAAGCTATCACAGGGGAGAAGGTATTTTGAGCTTGGCAAGGGGGTTTTCATTTGCTGGGGCTAAAAGTCTTGTCACTACTTTGTGGAAGGTCAATGACAAGGCATCACTTGAAATTGTCAAAGCTTTTTATAAAAATCTGAGCACTGGAATGGGAAAAGACGAGGCGCTTCGGATGGCAAAGCTCGCCTATCTGGGCGACCACAAGGAGGTGGAGGCACACCCATTTTATTGGGCAGGATTTATACCGATTGGCGACATGGCAGCAATGCACTTCGATGGAATGTCAACCAATTGGATTTGGTGGGTGGCAGGGGCTTTAGGCATTGTGCTTGTTTATTTTGGCTGGCACAAAGCACGCTCACCACGTTAAGCTGTGCCACACAGTATTCAATTGGTTCAGTAGTATTTGCGATTCCTCCTGATAAGGTTGCTTTGGATTACTGATGATTTGAAGAAGTTGACTTTTTGTCGCTTCCAAGTTGCCAGATTTCAAATGGGCCAGTGCTATGAAATATGCTGCCCGATTGCTGTATTCATTTTCTGTTGGCACGACATTTTGAAAGGCGACAACTGCTTTCTTTCCATCTCCCAATTCCAGCCAGGCACAGCCAATAAGGAATTGTGCAGCTGCAAAGTCATTCTTATCGTTCGTAATGTTGTTGGCGGAGTTAATTGCGGACTGGAAATCACCTTTCTCAAAAGCAATTTTCGCTTGGTCGAAGGGGGCAATGATTGAATCTTTAGACCTTACTCCTGAGAAATTTGGATATGCTTCCTTGAAAAACTGCTTTGATAAATTGCCGTTCGAATACTTCAAGTTGGCCCATAAGACAATGCTAACTACCCCCAATACAAGAACTGCCGCAGCAACTGCCCAAGTACGTGGGCCAGACGAATACCATACATGTTTAGATGAGTCTTTCTTACTTTCCTCAAAACGCTTCATCATCCCCTTGAAGGCTATGAGTTCAGTTGCCTGCTGAGCTGCCTTGCAAGCATCAAACTCAACCCGAAGCGTTTCGTTAACCAATAAATCCTGCTCGAAGGACAATCTCTCCGCTTCATTCATCTCACCCTCCAGATAAGCATCAATCCGCTCTGAATATTTGAACTCACTCATAATCCATCTTTTAAGCTGTTAGCGACTTGGGGATTGTTTTTCATCCAAACCCTCAATGCTTGCAAGCAGTTTTTCTTCTTGTTTTTGGCAGCCATTTCGTCATTAAGTCCTACCCGCTCCGCTATTTCCTTTAAAGAATAGCCAGTTGACCAATCCGCTAGCACAGGTTTGCACTTTTCCTCTAATGCAGCAATGGCCATGTCAAGCAAGGCCATTTTATCTTTCCATAAAATTGAGTCCACCTCCACATTGTCTTCGTCAACCATTGGGGCAAGCCCAGCTAGTGCAACGGAACGTCGTTGCTGCTTGGCGTATCGGTTAAGGCTGATATTGTTGACAATACTGCCAAAATAGGTATGCAAAGCACTTCTTTCCTCAAATGTTCCATGCTTTACTTTTTGAAAAAGTAACCATAGCCCTTCTTGGAGCAAGTCTTCCACATCTTCACTGTTGCCATTGAATCGTCGGGCGGCATACGCTGCAAGCCGCCTGTATCTGCCATCAACATATAGTTGGCCCAGCGCATTTTCCAATGCCTGCCCACCTTCCCGAATAGACCGGATTATCTCATCGTCTGCTGAAGAACTCATGCTTTAGTTTGATGTGACGAGCAAAGGTGTAGATAAAAATTAATTTTTTTCAGTTGGCCTACTCCTTTTGACGCTTCACAAAACTAACAGGAAAAGAATATTCAAAAAGGCAATAACTGCCAAAATTGAATCGGAAGCAATCATGTGGATTGCATACAAGATACCCCAAAACATATTCTAGAGAAAAGGTCAGACCTGACAAGGTGTACCACAACGAAAAGCTTGACGGACGCATGGTGACATGCCATCCGAGGGCCATGTTTTTTCATCAAAACTATTTGTGCTATGAAATTATGCTTCATTTATCTGATGTGGCTAATGCCACTCGTGTCCAATTTTTCGAACAAGCCTGAAACGATGGATTGCGATTGCCCCTCCATCACTGGTTTGCACATGACGGGCGAAACATCAAGCGCTGTTACGTATGCCTGGAGCGGGTCTCTCGCCGCCACACAGTACAAGGTTTGGTTTTCTCGACAGGAAGACAATTTCACGAGTGACTTTTTTTATACCACGGCCAATTCGCACACTTTTTCCAGCTTGCCTTCGGGAACCTACACCTTCTTCTTTGCTGTGATTTGCGGCGATGAAACAAGTGGGTTTATCGGCGTGGAAGACATTGTCTCAAATTGATGCGGACCAACCATTGGGGAGGGTCTATCTCAGTTCCTCCCCCTTTTCCATTAGCCATTTTCTAATGATAATACTCTTTTCATTCGCCAATTGTTCCATAAATGCCGTTACAGCCGAAGCATCAGGCGGTTGGTTTTTCCTAAGGTCAATTAACCACTTCAAATATTTGGTGAAATTCAGGTAGTTCTCCACCATTTGCGTAGGAAGCACAGTATTTCTTGAAAGAAAGTTTTGGAAATTTCGAGTGTAGCTGAGCAGAGGCTTTAAGGAACTTGGGTCATTAGCAAGGTCATCGTACAATAAACGAAGCTGTAGCGGACGAACCCGTGTTTCTGTAACATCGTTCGTGTGCCTGACCAGTGCCAAATGCGAAAGTGCCACCTTAAAATCATTGGCAACCTTTTGCTGCCTGCCACGGTGGTAGTGCCAATGTGCCAGAGCAAGGCACACGGTATCGTTCCTTTCATTTTCTTCCAAATGCAACTGGTGTTGTTCGATGAAGCCCCTTGCCCAATCGAACTCCTGTGCGAGCGTGGCCAAAGCCGCAATGTTCAAAAACCTCAACGGATTTTTGGCGTCCTTTTCAGTATAAAGCCCCTTTTCGATTCCCTTGCGATAAAGCCCAAAAACCAGCCGGTGGGACGGAAGGTCATCCCGCTCATTGGAACGGGTAATGGCAAGGTTCATTAGCATCTTCAACGCCAGTCCCAGCTCCCATTTGCTCAGCTGGTTCTCACATGCTTCGAGTACGGTCACCATTGTTTCCAGTTGATTTGCCTCGGGATGTAGCAGTTTCAAGAATAGGTCAATTGGCAATGATTCAGGAGCCAAGCGTTTGGCGATATTCTCCAGTATATCTTTCGAGATGCCGGGGTTCCAGTCTTCCTGCAATATCCTTTTTCGGGCGACCATCTCAGCGGTATAGGTCAACATGGCCAGGCAACTGTATAGCTCCATGTTTTTTACGGTTGCGAATATCGCCGGGTGGTAAGCTTCGAGCCTTTCCGTTTCAGGGTGAAAATACAGCTCATGCTGTAGCCAAACCATTTCTCGATGGTAATCCAATCCCCTGTTGTCTCCTTTTTCAAGTTGCGATACCTGCGCCTCGACTTCTTTTTCGAAAAGCGTATAGGCATCCCTGCTGCTCAAGGCGGTCACAAGCATACGCTGGCTAGTAGCTTTGTCTTTTTCAAGCGAATCATGCATCAAAAACGACTCCAATAGCTGGGTAAGCTTGTGCCGAAGGTTGCGAAGCTTTTTCTCGTCGAACTGCTTTTTGGGAAAAAGGAACTGAAAAGCCGCCTCATTTTTCAGCAGCGGGCTGTCCATGCCCGGGTGAAACCTTTGGAGGTATTCAAAATAGCGACTAACCAGCGGGTCGGTATTGTGGTAGGGGGATACCAAGAACTTCTTGGCAGCTTTCAAGTCCTCTTCTTTGAAAGCAGACAACAGTTGGTAGAGTTTCATTTTTTCCATGGGCCATCCAATTCAATGTGCTTTTATCAGCAAAAACCACCCTCATTGGGGCAAATGTAGTGGAAATTGAAAAAGGACAAGATTTGTTTGTAAATATCAAGCTAAGTAATTGATTTACTGCTTTATACAAAAAATAATTATCACAAGACAAGGCTTTATTCGAAGGACAATTTGGTTTCAATAATCAACCATAGCAGGTACAAACCATTAAGCGTAATATTATTTTTGACTTGCAAGTTCTAATCACGGTCTTTCTTCCGGCAAACAATACAGCACCAAATATTTTCACCAATGAACACCAAATGAAAAGCCACTTAACGATGAACACCGACAATTCAAATGGCCATACAAACTTTATCGCCTTTTCCACTTTGGAAAGCTACACAGTCGTTGCACTGCATGAAATTGTGTGCTGCATAGCTGAAGGAGGCTATGCCCGGGTACACTTGGACAGCAAAGACGAGTTGCTGCTAGCAAAAGGCCTGGCCAAGCTGGAAGCATTTCTTCCCAAGGAAGTATTCGTTCGTGTACATAATAATACGATCGTCAACCTCGCCCATGTTAGAAAGGTGCTGAAAGGTGATGGGAAATCATTATTGCTAACCAATGGCATGAGCGTTACGCTGGCCGAAAGGCGTAAAAAGGTCTTAATGGAGCGGTTGTTGGTTTTTTAAAAAATGACAGTTATCAAGAAAAAAGCAGCATTCACAGCAGATTTTAAGGCGCTGGTAAAGTCGTTGTTTGTGGTTTGAAAAGGAGAATTAGTTTTGACTTCATCTAATTTTTCAAGCACACGTCTTTTTCAGAGTCTCCACTCAGCGTCTTTTCCAGAAAATAACATATAACCATCAAAACACACAGGTTTATGATGAACAAATACTATTTGGCTTTCCGAAGCCTGAAACGCTATTTTTTAACCACTGCAATGGGCTTGTTTTTTTGGGCGCAGCAAGCTGTCAGCCAAAATAACCTCATCGTGACAGGGGCGCAGACGATTACCGGAAGCGCCACTTACGATAATGTGACGGTGCAAGCTGGCGGAGTATTGACTGTGGATGGGGTGCTGACCGTGAACCAGAACATGACCGTGGAGAACAGTGGAACAGTGACACACTCGCCAAGGTTTGAGGCTGGTTTGACATTGAGCGTCGCAGGCACACTCCATATTCAGACAGGTGGCCAAATCACTACGGTGGGGAAGGGGTTGAAAGGTGGCTTTAATGGCTCGATATTTAGTCCCGATGGCGAAACTTATAATGATGCTGGACAAATTGCGATAGGTTCCAAAAGAGGAGACAATTTAAGCAGCAACACTTCGATTTGGGGTAGTGCAGGTGGAAGTTATGGGGGAAGAGGTGCATTTGGAAGGATTGGGTCAAACTTCCCTGATATTGTTTCGAACTTGGAATATGGCACTTTGGAGAATCCCAACAAGCTGGGAGCAGGAGCAGGCGGCTCGCCTGGAGCTGGAGCAAATGCTCCAGGTGGAAATGGAGGAGGTCTTATCACAATTAACGCTGGACAGTTAATAGTGGATGGTGCTATTAACGCTGACGGCCAAGCTCAAAGTGGAGGCTCTGGCTCTGGTGGCAGCATAAAAATTACGGCTACGGATATTTCAGGAAATGGTAATATATCATCGAAAGGTGGTTCGCCGTTAGTTTATGGTATTATTCCGGGCGCAGGTGGAGGGGGTAGAATCGCCATGTATTATACAACCCTTACCATTCCTACTAACAAGATTTCTTGTAAAGGAGGTGTATCCCCATACAGCCAATTATTCCATGCAAATGCAGGCACTGTTTTCCTAAAGGCAGCAAACCAGCAATTTGGGAAGGTATTGGTTGATAACCAAGGCACGATTAGCCAATTTGAAACTAAACTCAGAACAAGCCTTTCAAACCTTGATGAGTTAGTATTGGTAGGCGACACAAAAGTTAAATTTGACAACTCCAATGGAACCCCATTAACCATAACCAACCCCATTCTTTTACAAAGCCTTTCAAAACTATATGTCGCCAATGGAAGCAATATTGGCATCTCTAATCCGATAGGGTTCGATATTGTCCTTGCAAGTGGTGCATTGTTGGATATTGGCACCAACACAACCATTGTTGCAAACTCCATGTCTGTCAACAATGCCACCTGCAACCTCGGAGGAAACTTCACTATTGCTCAGTCAAGTGACTTTCTCCTAACCGGCAACGGCACAGTCAAAGTTTTGGGCAACTCCACCTTCTCTATCCCCACCTTTGAGCCCACCAATTTCAACAATGGAACCTTCCACTTGACTGGTGGCAGCACCTTAGAAGTAGCCTCCAATTCCATTACAATTGGCAATGGCGCTATCTGGATGAAGGATGGTAAGGTAGGTATTGCAGACCAATTGAACAACCTGACCATAGAATCCGGTGGTACTGTAACCCACTCTGTAAGGTATGAACCAGGCCTGACACTGAATGTGCTTGGCACATTGGATATAAAGACCGGAGGCCAAATCAACACTGTTGGAAAGGGGCTTAGAGGTGGCGGTCTCAGCGGTTCTATTTTTGGATATTTCGGTGAGGCTTATGATGCAAATGGCACTATCGTTATCGGCTCCGGAAAAACCAACCTTTTCTTTTCTGACCAAGACCCTGGCGGAAGCTATGGGGGAATTGGTGGCAAAACAGTTAACCGACCGGGTGGGGAGCCCAACAAATGCTACGGCTTGATTGAAGACCCTGCTTTTCTTGGTTCTGGTGGTGCAAGTAATGGCAATGATGGGACAACCTATGGCGGAAACGGCGGCGGTAGGGTTACCATCAATTCAAATGCTTTGGTCGTAAATGGAAGCATCAATGTCAATGGTGAAAATGGCAGATGGTGCAGTTGTACCTGTTGCCCCACCAGTGGCGGAGGAGCAGGTGGGTCTGGCGGTAGCCTCAAGGTAACTTCAAGTTCAATTTCTGGTGCAGGCACTATTCAGGCAAAAGGTGGAGGTGTCACTCATTTCGCCAATCCCAGCGGCGGAGGCGGTGGTAGAATAGCTTTGTTTTATGATGACCTATCCCTGCCTGTTGCCAATATTTTATTGGAGGGTGGAAAATGTTTTGTCAACAACCAAGTGCTTGACCGGCCATCCCAAAATGGCAGTGCAGGTACCCTGTACCTGAAAAAGAACAGCGACCAAGCTGGGCAAATAGTGATTGACAACAACAATGTAAACTGCAATGCCTTTACTCCTTTCCTTTCCAACCTCACCACAACTACCTCATTGACGATAAAGCGGAAGGGAAAATTTGTGGTGGAAGATGGGAAAACCTTGAAGCTGAATTCAATTGACAACACCCTATTTTCAGCTGCTGGTGAACTATGGGTAACATCGGGTAGCAGAATTGACCTCAACTCGTATGACATTTCCATCGAAAATGGTATCCTGATTAAGGACGGTAAGCTTGGAGCGCAAGACCAATTGAATTCCGTCACCATTGATGCAGGAGGGGTGTTGACACACTCAGTCCGAAACGTTAAAGGATTAAAACTGAACGCAACCCAAAAAGTGGAAATCAAAACGGGCGGAGCTATCAATTGCGACGCCAAAGGGTTGCTGGGCGGGTTTGGCAATGCCATTAACCAGGTGGGCAATGCTGCTTTACAAATTGGCGAAACATTCGATGCCAATGGCAATATTATCCGTTTCGGTGCCAATATGTGCGGCGCAAGTCATGGGGGGCTTGGCAGTAGCGGCTCTGCTGGCAATACCATACAACCAGTTTATGGAGACAAGCATTTCCCCGAATTTCTTGGTTCCGGTGGATGTGGTTCGGCAGGGTGGGGCGCCACTGGGGGGAATGGTGGCGGCAAAATCAACATAAACACCCCCCTGCTCATCGCCAACGGCCCTATCACTGCCAATGGCAACAATGGCAGTGGGTTAGCTGGTGGCGGTGCTGGCGGTGCTATTTTGCTCTTTGCCGGAGAAATATCCGGCACAAGCCAAGTGCAGGCAAATGGTGGGGTTGGCCCTTTCGGACCAGGTGAATACGCTGGCAATGGCGGCGGCGGTAGGGTCGCCATTTACACCAATAACCCATTGTTGCCAGCAGGCAATGTCAAAGCCTCGCAAGGTGTCAACAGCCCCAACGCACTGGCACAACCCGGCACCGTCATTTACACCTCCTGCGGCTACGAAAACAACGTGGGCATTGACACCATACTGCATCCCAGACCGGGCGTACTGCCGCCGGACACTACGATTGTTCC
Source organism: uncultured Saprospiraceae bacterium (assembly GCA_964442355.1). Taxonomy (GTDB): domain Bacteria; phylum Bacteroidota; class Bacteroidia; order Chitinophagales; family Saprospiraceae; genus UBA6168. Next base: position 8,230 of record CAYTZS010000210.1, read on the forward strand.
AAGGGTCGTCGTTAGAAACCTCTCTCCCGGCAACCTCGTCTTCCCTGTCACCTTCGACATCGGCAGCAGCTACCACGACGAGTCTTTCGTCAGCCTCGCCTCCGGTCAGAAGGACACCATTCAGTTTACACCCTACACGACTACAATGCCTGGCACGATTGCCGCTGTTGCCAAAACCAACAGGCAAGGCGATGATTGTTCGGCAACCAATCAAAAATCGGTCAACATCGCCGTCAATACAGGGGCTGGCCCTGTCATCATTGCTTCAACACCCGGCTCAGGTGGCAACACAGGCGCTGCCACACTCCGCATCACAGGGCAAAACTTCAAGCCCAATATCAAAGCCTGGCTCGTGCCGCCCGGCGGCGGAATGCTGATGGCGCATTATACCGAATTCAAGGACTCCACCCTGATTTTCGCTTCGTTCAACCTATCTGGTGCAGTCATCGGCATGTACGACCTTGCGGTGCAAAACCCTGATTTACAGGAAAGTACCTTCCAAGATGGCTTTGAGGTAAAAGCTGGCACTATTGGCTGGGAAGGCTTTGCGCAGCCGGGTTGCCTTGCGGGGAATTTTGACTCGGGGCAGTTGCTGGAAATTGAATTGTATTATCCTGAAACGGTTCGGCAAGGCAGACTCTTTCCTGTCCGTATTGACTTCAAAAATAAAGGCAATATTGATATTCCGACCCCCACCAGGATACTGGTTGCAGACACCAAGCGAAATGAGGACCCTAATGACCCACCTCAATTTCATCAGCTTGGCTTTTTGGGTTTTACTCCTGAATCAGTAATGAGTAAAGAATTTAAAGAATTGACGCTTGAACTGTCAGAGCCAGGTGGTCCACCTAATATTCTTCGTGCCGGAACAAGTGGTAGTATTT
>CAYTZS010000211.1:0-9112 GCA_964442355.1 uncultured Saprospiraceae bacterium
TAAAATGAATCTCATCTAGTTCAATTTTTTAATTAGAAAATCCTCTTTTTTGTTGAATTGAATGGTATAGGTAGTAGAAGAACCTATCTCTTGTGTATAGATAGTGCCCTGCTTGTTCTTTAAATTGTCACTGTTAGTGAAGTCAATTTCAAAGTCTTTGCCCTCCCAGAAATTGGACCGTTGAGCCCTTATTTTCCCTTTACCTAATTCAGACTTAATCAAATTGGAGGGTTTGATTTCAAAATTAAAATTGTAAGTAGTTACTTTATCAACTGTCTTCACTTCCACCACACTGTCAATCTTTACGGAATAACTTGTGCTATCTATCACACCATTGTATTCGCCTGAAACGTTTTCAATCATCGCACGTTCCCTATCGAATTTGCTATTTAAGTTTACATGGTCCCAAAATGGGAGCAAAAGTGTGGTCAAAAGCCCAAAAGCTGCCAACCAAAAACAGTAGGTAATGACCTTGTTTAAGGTGCTTATTATTGTTGTTATAATACTGTTCTTTTCATTGGGTAATGGTTTATCGAGAATGTATTTTAACACCCAAAATACACCAAACGCAATGGCTGTATACATCGAGTATGGGTTGTCTATTTTGGCTATCCAATCACCAAATTGTATAAGAAATATATAGGTCATAAAATCAGAATTTTATTGAATTGATGTTTTATTACCATTCCCCCCAACTCCCAAGCAACCACCCCACCCTTTTCGCCTCACGCTGAAACCTTTTCTTTGATTCCATAGCAAACATCCAAAGCGAGGTCAAGTTGCTTATGCAAAGCTAAAAGTGATTCTGGCATTTTCAGCAGGTCACACAAATCTGCCAGTGACAACGTAGAGACGTTGCATGCAACGTCTCTACCGATGCCCGGCCAAAACAGGCCGATGATGCCCCGTGCTTCGTGGCGAGCAAACTGTCGGCGTCTGATAGGGAAGATTTGCAGGAATTCGTCCCAGAAGGAATGTGCCTCGTCCATCTTGTACACCCATTGGGCGGTGGGAAGACCCGTCAGGTCTTGCGTCTTGATAGTATTTGTGTGCGTATTTGACAGGGAGTCCTTCAGTTTCACAGGTCGGGTATTTTTAGTTGGGATAAATGTAAAAACACATACTGAAAAACCAAAATCTGGCAAAAAATTTTGATAAAATTTTGTGGAGAATTGCAAAGCCGAACTTGGGTTTGGCAGTACACCATTAAGCGAAATCCCAAAATCCGTTGAATCCGTGATTCAGACAAATTCATGGCAGAAACAGCCAAAATGTCATCTATTTGATTACAAATCCGCCATTTCCGCCCCAAGTATTCGCAAGTAGGGTATTTTCCTTCGATGTAAGGCTTCTCGCACTACATGTACGGGCTTTGGCGGGACGTGTACGAGTCTTCGCACTGCATGTAAGGGCTTTGGCGGCACGTGTACGGGCTTTCGCACTACATGTACGGGCTTTGGCGACACTTGTACGGGTATTGGCGGTACAAGTACGGGCTTGCGCTAGGCAAGTACGGGTGTTCGCAGCACAAGTAAGGGCTTTGGCGACGCAAGTAAGGCGCTTCGCAACAGGGGTAGGCTACCTGCGCCCCAATACACGCCAAATGGGGCTGCGCATCAGATTTTCATCAACTTGGTCATGGCCAAGTTGCCACGCTGGTCAACCATTTTCACAAGATAAACGCCGCTGGGCAGGTCGCTCACGTCGCAAGCGGGGTCGCCACCACTGAGGTCGAACGACTTCCAGGTCTTGCCGTCCAGCCCCACGATTTCGGCGCTGGCCAATTTGGCGTTTGCAGGCAGGATTTGAAACGAACTCGCCGTCGGATTGGGAAAAATACTCGGCTGGAATGCACCCGCACCCATGCCATCTTCGTCCTCCGTCGAAGACACGGTCTTCAGTATCACCACTTTGTTGTCCAGCGTATTGAATGCGTAGCAATTGTTGCCGCAGGTAATCAGCTTGAAGGCAGTTCCGAAGGAAACAAAAATGGGTGTGGCATCTTGCAGCAGGAAATTGGTGGGACTGAACCGTTGAAAGGTCATCACGCCCGAATTGGAGGAGACATAGCACACCAAATCGTTCGCCTCATCGTACACAGGCGCACCGTAAGCGCCATTGAACTGGCCAGCCACAAACGGTTGCGCCGACATATCCACGGCAACGCCGTTGGTTCCGTACACAAAGTTGTTGTGGTAAACAAAGTCAACGTAGAAGCCAGAAAGCACGTTCGAGTTCACGGTCACTTCATTGACGCCCCCCGCCGAAACGGACAAGCGCCGCAGGCCAAACTCGGTCGTCTCGTTGTTGAAGCCGATGATTTGGTTGTTGCTGCTGAATTCGATGCGGTTACTGCCCGTGTGGTCTTGCGTGGTGATGGGCCGCTGCACACCGTCGTCGTAAATGGCCACCCCTTCGTGCCGGGGCGAGAAGCCGTTGTTCATCCTCGACACCGCCACAGCGTTGGGGTTGCCGGGCAGCGTTTCGATGTCCTCGGCGTACATCGAACCAGTGGTCGGGTCGCTGCCGAGCGGGAATTGCAGGCCCGCAGTTTGGTCGGCTACGTTGAAGCGGCGCACCGTTGCACTTCCAGCAAACCCAGCATAAATGTACTGGCCGTTGTCCGTGATGGCCAGCACGGCCGGTTCGCTCCCGATGAACACCGTGTTCTCCAGTGTATAAGTATTTGGATTGATAATGCCGATGCTGTTGCCGTTTGGGCCACTGGCACTTGGTATGGCCACATAAATTCTGTCCGTATTGGCGTCATAAACCAGGTCGTAGGTGGCCACATCCACGACATAGGCAAAAAACTGGGCATGGGTTGGCAGGTAGGCAACTACCAGCAAAAGAAGAAGCGCATTTTTCATAGCTATTAGTTGATTTGGTTTAGGAGGTTTAGAGGGGTTTAGAAGGTTTAGTTTGGGACGTCCCATTTTAAACTATCTAAACCCCTCTAAACTTCCTAAACCTCCTGTTTCCTATCCTTCCGTCTCCTGCATTCTTAGCTCAAACTTACCATCCAGAAACTTGATTTCCAGGTTCCGGCGGTACTTGAACCACGACACGATTTCTTCGCCGAGAAACTCCCGGCGCCAGCCAGAGAATACCTCGTCGTCGAAGTAATCCTTGTCGTTCTTCATCTTCTTCAGCACGTTGCGAGGCATGACGATATGGTGGGAGATGCCCTCTTGCAGGCATTTGTAGCGCACCAACAGGTCGAGCATTTCCATGAGGATGTCCTGCTTGGGGTTGTCGCTGTTGTCACGGGGCAAGCGGTTGAGTACGTCCTTCTCTTCCTGTGTGGCGGGCAGCTCGAACATCTCCACGAACTGCTTCCCGAACTTGCCAATCAAGCTTTCGGGCAAACGGCGGTCACTTTGCAAGGCATGAAGCCCTGAGTGTACCGCCCGCACGATGGCGCTGATGTACTTGCTGGGCAATACCATTTCCTTGGAGTGGTTGCGGCGCTGGGCTTCCTCGGTGCGCCAGAGCATGAGGCGCAGCAGGAACACCTGCTCCCGGCGGCGCAGGCTCTTGATGATATTGCTTTCGAGCACCTCCTTGTAGGGGTCTTGCTCGTAGGTGGCGGGGTCTTCCAATTGCTTGAACTCCTCGTATGCCCATGTGAGGCGGCCCGTTTTCTCCAACTGCTTTGTGATGTTTATCCAGAGTTGATACAGGTGTACCACATCGAGCAGGGCGTATTTAAGCTGTTTGGGTTGAAAGGGACGTTTCTCCCAGTCCGTGACGGTGTAGCCCTTGCTCACCTCGATGTTCAACTCGCTTTCCACCAGCTTGCTGAACCCAACGGGGTGCTTGTAGCCAATGAACGATGCAGCGATTTGCGTATCAAATGAATTGCGGGGAAGTATGCCAAAGTGGGTATGGAAGAGGCGGTAGTCGTTGTCGCCAGCATGCACGATTTTCAGCACCCGCTCGTCAGCCAATAGGTCAACCACGGGCTGTATGTCCTTTACCTTTAGCGGGTCAATCAGGTAGTAACCATGTTCGGTGCCCACTTGTATCAGGCAGATGAGCGTCAGGAACCGCTTTTCCCCGATGAACTCCGTGTCGAAGCACATCCACTTGATGCCTTGGTTCTCTTTGGCAAACTCGGCCATTCCATTTGCATCTTCTATCAACTTGTAATCCACTCCGACCTCAGACATATTTCACAACTGGTTTGTAGGTGTACAAAAAAAAACGACAACAGGTTTTATTCGGCAAAAGCGGAGATTTGTTTCATTGTCATCATTTTGTGCTGATTCCTGCCCCATTTATCCCGAAAAAAAATCCCGGCGAAGTTAAAAAATCTGTTTGCTGCGCAAAGAATAATGTGCTACTTGGCAGAGAATGGGCGGCGAGATGGATGGGAGTGTGAGGTTAAGGAGGTTTAAGAAGGGTTAGGAGGTTTAGAAGGAACACAGTACTGGCAACTCTAAACCCACTAAACCCACTAAACGAATCAGTCACGGCTCTTTTATTATTAATTTTTTCCCTTTGGGGGAAATTACGAATGAGTAAGCAAACATCAAGTTATGACAAAAAAACTACTAATAACTGGCGCATCCGGCTTCCTAGGCTGGCATGTTGCCCGCCAAGCTCCATCGGGCTGGCGGCTGGTGGGCACTTGGCAAACCAACGCTGAGAGGCTGCCACCCAAGTCCGAGGCAATGCCCCTCGACCTCACCGACCGTGACGCCACCTGGCGGCTGCTGAAGGCAACTAGCCCCGATGCCGTCTTCCACCTCGCCGCCGCCTCGAACACTGCCCATTGCGAAGCGAAACCCGAAGAAACCAGACCGCTCAATGTGGATGCCACCGCCCATTTGGCGGAGATGTGCGCCGAGCGGCGGTGCAAGCTGCTTTTCACATCCAGCTCGCAGGTGTACGATGGGGAGCATCCGCCATTTGATGAAGCCCCTACCCCATCTCCGAAAAATGAATACGGGCGACAAAAGCTGGCGGCGGAGCAGGCCTTTCAAAGTATCGACCCAGCGGCAGCCATCGTGCGGGTGGCAGTGATGTACGGGCAGGCAGCCCCCGGTGTCAGCAACTTCTTGCAGCAATGGCTCTATGCTTGGCAGCGTGGCGAGTCTGTAACGGCATTCGATGATGAAATCCGTTCGTTTTTGAGTGGGAAATCAGCGGCAGCAGGGCTTTGGCATTTGTTGGAAACAGGAGCGGAAGGCATCTTCAACCTCGGTGGTGCGACCTCGGTAAGTCGCTATGAGTTTGCGGTCATGGCCAGTCAAACCTTCCAATTGCCAACGGCGAAAATCATCAAGAAATCACAAAAAGACGTGGAAACAGCAGCTTTTCGGCCTGCCAACCTGACACTGGATTTGAGCAAAATAATGGGGACAGGTTTTCATCCAATCACATTGGAAGAAGGGCTGGTTAGTTATGAGTTATGAGTTATGAACGATGAGTTATGAGTGCAATAACTCATCGTTCATAACTCATAAATTAAAACACGTACATCCCACGGAACGAAAGGAAATACCCAAGCAGGGCATCAAGGTTAGGGTTGTGCTTTTTGTTGTTGAACAGCAGGTTGATGGAGCGGGTCCAGCGGCCCCCAATGGCAAAATGCTTCGTCAGGAACACATCGGCGCCGATGGTAAAACTGATGTCGTTGCTGTTGAAGTTCTCCACCTCGGTGTCGTGAAAGCTGCCGATTGCTGACGCTTCTATCAGCCGCCCGTACGAAAACCCACCAACAGCTTGGACTTTGTAGTATTCTTCATCTTCCTTGTACCAATCTTTGTAGGAAAGCATGATGGGCACCTCGGCGTATTGCAAGTTGATTTTCAAGTCACCTGCCGGACTCAGTGGCAAGCTCTGAAAACTGCCTCGCTGGGAGTAGAGCATTTCAACGACCAAGTCCATTTTCTCGTTGAGCATGGCCGTAGCTCGCAGACCACCATGCAGCCCTAGCTTCTTGTAGCCAGCAAACTCATCACCCCTGATTTGAGAGGCATTTAGTCCAAAGATAATCCCCGCTTTGAAGCGTTGTTGCGCAACGACGTTTTGGGCCAACAAAAAGAAAGCTAAAAGCAATAGGTAAGCTGTAGTGTTTAATTTTTTCATGCTAAAGATTGGATTTGAATTGGGGGCTATTTCTCAGAACTCACCCGGCTAACGCCGGAAACTCAAACCTTGTTTTATCCGCTTCGAATTCTTGTCGGATGACCAACATATTTTCATCAATCCATTTCTTGGATTCCGATACCAAAATATCAACGCTGTCGGACTGGAGCGGCTCGCCGTATTTTATTTTCACGTAGGTGCGCTTCTTGCCAAAACATCGCAGAAAATGCGGGATGAACGTATCGTCGCCCACCCAAGCGTCGCCCATATCAGCGTAGTCAATGGCCATCGGCACCACGCTGAAACCCTCCCTTGCAGCCATGTTGAACGCCCCGGTGCGGAAGTCAATCGTGGTGGGCAGCACATGCGTCGTGCCCTCAGGGTACACCAGCACGGAATAGCCCAACTTCAGGGTTTCCCGCATCGCAGTCAGCACGGCAGCACGACTTTTTTTGCTGTCCCTTTTTACATACATGATGCCAGTTACCCGTGCGCCATAGCCAATCACGGGCCAATCGGCCACCTCAGCCTTGGCCACGGGGAGTGCCCTGACATCCATCAGTGCCACGATGGGGTCGAGGTAGGTACGGTGGTTGCCCACGAAAATATGGTTGCCGGGTGGTGGTGCGCCGTGTTTGTCAACTACCACGCCGAGCATTCGCAGCGAGCGGTGAACCCACAACTGCCTGACCATCAGTGCATGTTTGAGATTTTTACCCCGAAAGAGTGCTGGAATGACCGCCCATGAAATATGGTAAATCAAATAACAGAGCAGCAGGATGCCCCTAGTTGTTGCCCGAAGTGTCTTCATCAAATATTAATGGTGAGCGATGCCGCTTTTGTTAAAAATGGCCGTAAAGCTACAAATAGCTTTTGGGTTTCACGGGGTTTCAGGCGCAAGGCTACGCCTACCCCGGAAACTAGAGCCCCCCACTTTTCAACCCGCTTCCTTTTTCAGCGTCTCTATCATCGCCAATGGGATGTCGTTTAGGTCGAGGATGATGAAGCCGTCGAGTACGTCGGAAAAGTTGGGGTCCACGTTGAAGCTGATGAAGCGGGCATTGAGCTTGAGGTACTGCCGCACGAGCACAGGCAGCTTGAAGTGCTCCGGCTCAATATCCTCGATGAGGCTGTCGAGGGCGTGGAGTTCGTCGCCGAGGTTTTCGGCAAGCATCTCGATGTCCACCTTGTCCACCCTGACTTTGAAGGGCTTGCGAGGCTTGAGAAAATGGGCCAAATGCTCATTGAAGAAATACTTCTTGATGTATGCCACAATGACGCCCCGTGACAGGTTTGAGTAGTATTTGCTGATGCTCACCGGGCCGTAGAGGTAGCTGAATCTTGGATTTTTCAGCAAAAAAAACAATATGCCTTTCCACAACAGAAACAGCGGCAGACGCTTGCGCTGGTGCTCCGGCACGATGAACGAACGGCCCAGTTCCACTGCTTTTTTCATGTACGGGTGAAAGCCCTCCTTGATTTTAAACAAGCTGCTGATGTAGAAACCCTCGGCTCCGTAGCGCTCGAAAATCTCGTCGCCCACACCCATCCGGTAGCCGCCAGCAATCTGCTTTGCCTCCCGGTCCCAGAGAATGAGCTGGCGGTAGTAAAGGTCAAACTCGTCGAGGTCACGGGCCTTGCCTGTGCCCTCCCCCACTGCCCGAAAGGTCAGCTCCCTGAGCCGCCCAATTTCTTGGATGGTTTTGGGGATGTCCTTGGCCTCCACCACGAAGATGTCGTAATCGCCCTGCGAAGCAACGAGCGACTTGAACTTCAAATGCCCAATTTCCTCCGCAATCAATTGAGCGTCAATGGGGTCTGCGATTGGCTCTTCTTGTTCTTGCAGTTTGAAAATATTGCGGAAGTAAAAAGGTTTTATCTCCAAGCCAGAGCCAAGCGAAAAGATTTTCGACTGGATGTACCGCTTGAAGTCCTTGGTTTTTTCAAACTTGTGCTGGTCCTCCACCGAAATCTGGCTCCCTGCCCGCACAATGACTTTGTAAGGTTCGCCCCGCATCCACTGCACAATGCGGCCGCCCAAACCAGGCCGAACGAAGCCGGGAAACGGTGTTTTCAGGCGAACTGGCACGACTGGGATTTCGGCTCGTTTCACGGAGCGCATCAGGCGGTTGAGGAACTGGTCACGCACGGGCGTATCGAGCGTGCGGTCGGTGAAATGCAAGATGAGGCAGAGGGAATAGCCACCGTTTTTTGCCCGCACCAACTCCTTGAAAACTGCTCGTACGTAGTCTTCCCATTGCAAAATATTGAAGTCGAGCACCAGAAAATGCTGGGAATGCAGCTCCTTGGAAACGCTCCGTCGGGTGATGATTTTGAAGGGAATCTTGCTGTTTTCGAGCAAGCTGATGAGCACCAGTTCGTCCACATCGTCGAGGGCGGAGTTGGCGATGAAAAGCGAGGGAACCCTGACCGCAAGGTTCTTCAAATCGTGCACATCGGCTTCCACATGCACATTTTTCCTGCGAAGGGCTTCTGCGATTTCCGGATTGATTGCAAAATTTTCTGGCATTTCAGTCATTAGGTTGGTCGAGAAACGGAATGGTATTCGGCAATATTTGCCCTTGGCGTCAAAGTTAATTTCTGCGGATTGGATTTAACGCTAAATTTGCCCGAAAACAAACCATACAACATGAAAAATAAACTCTGTTTTACATTCTTTTTACTGTGCGTTGCAGCGTTGGCTTTTGGGCAAAAACGAGTTATGGACTTCGGACTAGAAGTTCAGGTTTACCCCACGGGGGTCATCCCAGGCGTTCGTTTTGAAAAAAGCTTCAGCAAGCGGGATTTGGTGACGGCAAGGCTCGGCTACCAAATCATTGACCACCGTGACCAAGGGGAGCATGACGACGAAACGGGCAGTGGCTACGGTGGCTCGGCGGGCTACAAGCATTATTTCAATCGCTTTTTCAATGGCCCCAGCATTGGCGTGCGGGCTGACTTCTGGTCCAACAAAATTGACTGGGAATCCAAAACCGATACTGGCACTCGAACAGGC
>CAYTZS010000212.1:0-3014 GCA_964442355.1 uncultured Saprospiraceae bacterium
GGGGGGGGGGGTGGGGGCCCGACACTGCCCCCCCCACATCCCCCCCCCCCCTCAATTCCCCCCGGGCCGGGGGGCCCCCCCCCCCGCTGCCGGGGAGTAAGGAGATTTTGGGTGCGTTCCGCCCCCAAGCCCCCTATCCGCTAAACACTTACGAGTACAAGCTCCGCCTAACCAGTAGTTAGCGATGTATGAAAACAGACAGTGCAGATGGCCAGCTTCGTTGGTGGAATGAAAAAATAATTGTTGGACAAGCTGCCAGTTCGCTACGCCGCTTTTAACAAGTGGATTGAAAAATTGCTTCGCATTTTCAATCCACAAATATCTCTTCCGGCAGCGTAGCCGTAGGCTGCGCTGCCGGAAGGAGGGGCATCTTGGGGCGTTCCGCCTCAAACCCCTTTCCTAAGTCACGGATATTTAGCTGTGGGTTAATAGGAGCAACTTGAACCCAGAATTGAGCCAGCATAATATTACTCACCACTCCCTACCCGCTTGCCTTCCTCCTCCATGCCAGTCGTGCGGTTCCTCGACTTGACGTTTTGGTTGCCAAAACGGTAGCTGGCGCTGAGGCTTACCCGGCGGCTGTCCCAGCGGCCACCACCTTCTGACACCATGCCGTTGAACTTGGAAACGCCGTCCCAGCCGGACTGGTAGAAGATGTCGCTGGCACCTACCCGCAGGTTCAGGCGGTCTTGCAGAAACTTGCGCTGCAAGCCCAGGTCAAGGCTCCAGCTCGTTTCGTACTCGAACACCCCGCCCCAAACACCGGGGCCGCTGAACCATCCCGATACTTCGAATTTGATGCCCGCCGGGAGGTCGAAGGTTTGCTGCTGGTAGATGTTGTAGGTGAACGCTTGGATGTCCACCACGGCACCGTTGCCATAGTCGGCTTGGTTGTCGAGGTGGGAGGCGCTGAGGCTGAAGTAACCGTTCCACCATTTTGCAAACTCAACGGGGGCGCTGGCGCTGGCGCTCCAGATGGTCTGCGTGGCGAGGTTGTCCCAGTTGATGAAGCTGGCACGGGGGTCAATCGGGTCGGGGCCGATGAGCCGGGTGATTTGGTCTTCCGTCAGGCTGTAGCCCAGCTTGAAATTGTAGCGATAGGCCAGCGTGTAGCCCAGTTCCACGTTGTTCACGATTTCAGGCTTGAGGAACGGGTTGCCCTTTTCGTAAGAAAGCTGGCTCAACTGGTTGTTGAACGGGTTGAGCACGTTGTAGTCCGGGCGATTGATGCGGCGGCCATAGTTCAGGGCGAGGCTGTGCTGCTCGGCCACCTGCCAAGTGAGGCCAGCGCTGGGGAACCAGCTGAGGTAGTTCAAATCCACGGGCGGCTCCTGCAACTCCGGCAAAAACGCCTGCAAATCGCCCATGGCATCCGTCTGCTCGGCACGGAGGCCAGCGCTGAAGTTCCATTTTTTGCCCAACGGGCGGGCGTAGTTCACGTAGCCAGCGTACACGTTTTCGTCGTACTCAAAGCGGTTCGAGGAGCGGTCGTTGCGCACGGGCGTCCCGTTTACCACATCGTAAAACAGGAAGGTGTTGTCGGAGACGACCTTGCTGAACTTGGTGCCGAAGCCTAGTTTGCCCCCCAGGAAATCGTCCTCGTAATCGGCCTTGAAGGTGTAAATGTCAATGTCCGACGGCATGTCGAAGCTGTTGATGACTTCGGTGAGCACCACGTCTTCGCCAGCATCGAAGTACTGGTTGGGCTGGTAGCGCTTGCTCTTGTTGCGGTAGGCGCCGTAGTCGAGGTCAATGTTCAGGCTGCGGCCCTTGGCGTTGTCGAAGCGGTAGTTGAGGTTGTAGGTGGTTTGCCGATTGCTGTGGTCGCCAGCGGTTTTGGCCACCAGCAAGCTGTCAACCACGTTCGGCGTGTTTTGGTTGGAAATGGCGATGCGGTTCTCGGAATCGCTCTCCCTGCTGCCGCCGTTGGCACTCACGAGAAAGCCCAGCGTGTGGTTTTTTGCCAAGAAGAAATCAATACCACCCCTGGCGTTGAGGTAGTTCCAGTCGTTGACGTTCTCGTTGGTTTCCTTCAACTGAATGCCGTTTTGGAAGCTGAGGAACTTCATGTCGTTGAAGCCGCCGCCGTCACCAGCGCCCACGTTTGCGAAGGCGTTCAACTTTTTGTTGCGGTAGTTGCCGTTGGCGGAGGTGTTGAGGCGGCTGTAGCGGCCCGTGTTCGGCGAGATGTTCACCGAGCCGTTGGCGCCCGAGTTTTTGTCCTTTTTCAGGCGGATGTCGATGATGCCCGCATTGCCCTCAGCCTCGTACTTCGCCCCAGGGTTGGTGATGATGTCGAAGCGGTCAATCTGCTCGGCGGGCAGGTTTTGGAGGTAGTTGCTGAGGTCTTGCCCGGTGAGCGGGAGGCGTTTACCATCCACGTAAAGCAGCACCCCGGCCCGCCCCAGCACGTTGATGTTGTCGTTGTTGTCAACGGTCACGCTCGGCGCCTTTCGCAGCAGCGCCAAGGCATCCGAGCCAGCGCTGTTGATGGTGCCCTCCACGTTGAACACCGTGCGGTCGGGCTTTACCTCCACCATCGAGCGGGTGGTGGTGACGGTGGCCGTGGCCAGCTCCACCGCCGCCGCCGGAAACGCCAGCGAGCCGAGGTCGAGCGCTTGGCCGTCCGTGACCGTGATACCGTCCTTGCGGAAGTCGGACAAGCCCACGAAAGTGGCCATGAGCGAGTAGTTCCCGGCCTTCAGCCCCCGGAGCTGGAACTGCCCGGCTTCGTCGGTGGTCTCCACTTTTTGTAGCAGGCTGTCGGCCACGTTGAACAGCGCCACGTTGGCAAACACCACGGGGGCACCGTCGGCATCTTTGAGCTGGCCTTTGATACTGGAAGTTTGTGCTTGCGCAATGGCAGCGAGGAACAGGAATAAACAGAGGTTGATGGTCTTCATACTTTTTTAGTCAGGTGAAAAATGTGAGATGAAAGGACAAATCAGCAACGAGAAAGTTGCGGGCGACTGTTTTTTTTGACGAAGTTCGGGATTGAGTGGACGATGGGGAGA
>CAYTZS010000212.1:3024-3514 GCA_964442355.1 uncultured Saprospiraceae bacterium
CGAAGTATCGCTCGTTCATCGCTCCGTGGTGCAACCCCGACTTGACTGTGAAGCACACGGATGACACGGATTGGACACGGATTTACAAAGCATTAAAACCGAAATCCGTGTCCAATCCGTGTCATCCGTGTGCCGAGTGTACCTAAGTTGACGACACTATCTCAAAAGCACCCCACAAGCCATTACCTTCGCCGCAAATACTTGACAATGACATTTTCCGAGCTCGGCTTATCCGCCCCCCTGTTGGCACTGGTGAAAAAGAACGGCTACGAAACGCCCCGGCCCATCCAAGCGGCTGCCATACCTGCGATATTGGCGGGGAAGGACGTTCTGGGCGTGGCCCAAACAGGTTCGGGCAAGACGGCCAGTTTCGCCTTGCCGGTCCTGCAACTGGTCAAGCCCGCCGAGAAACGTGTTATTCAGGTGCTTGTCCTGGCGCCATCGCGTGAACTGGCCATGCAGCTGGAGCGCGCTTTCAAGGCGTATGGGC
>CAYTZS010000212.1:3524-8999 GCA_964442355.1 uncultured Saprospiraceae bacterium
CAAGACGGCCAGTTTTGCCTTGCCCATCTTGCAGCAATTCCAGCAAAAACCGCCAGCCAAGAACCGACACATCACCGCCTTGGTGCTGGTACCCACAAGGGAACTGGCCGTGCAGGTCGGCGAGGTTTTCCAGTTGTTCAGCGAGGGCCTGCCCCGCCCCGTCAAATGCCTGTCGGTCTTCGGTGGGGTGTCCATCAACCCGCAGATGATACAAATGCAGGGCGTCGAAATCCTCGTGGCCACGCCGGGCCGCCTGTTGGACTTGGTGTCCAGCAAGGCCATGCGCCTGTCTGAAATCGACATACTGGTGCTGGACGAAGCCGACAAGATGCTCAACATGGGCTTCCGGGACGAGATGAATTCGATATTCAAGCTGCTGCCACAAAAACGCCAAAACCTCTTGTTCTCGGCCACCCTCGGCAAGGAGGTGAACACCATTACCGAGATGCTGCTGCACGACCCCGTGAAAGTGGAGATAGCGCAGGAAGTCGAGAACCTGGACCTGATACGCCAAGTGGGCTATTTCGTGACCGACGCCCGCAAAGGGCCGCTGTTGCGGTACCTGATTAAATCGCAAAACATGCAGCAGGTCTTGGTCTTCACCTCCTCCATCCACAAGGCGGATTTGGTGGCGCACAAACTGAAAAACAACGGCATCAAAGCGCTTGCCCTGCACAGCGAGAAAAGCCAGGGCGCACGGACGGAGGCGCTGCGCCATCTCAAATCCGGCGAAATAAACGTGCTCGTGGCCACCGATTTGATGTCACGAGGCATCGACATACCCGCCCTGCCCGTGGTCATCAACTACGAGCTGCCCCGCTCGCCCAAGGATTTCGTGCACCGCATTGGCCGCACGGGCCGTGCTGGCGTGGAGGGCCTGGCCATCTCCTTCGTGGAGAAAGCGGAGGAGCCGCATTTTTATGTCATCCAGAAGAAAATGGGCCGGCGGGTGGCGCTGGAGGAAACGGACGAGCTGGATTTGCATGGGTATTAGCGGGCAAGAGGCCGATAGCCCGTGCTTCATAAATCCACTAGCTGTACATTGGTGAATAGAACTGCGCCTCACAGGCCAAAGTATGCGACAAAAAAGGCTGGACAGATGATAATGTAGAGCGGATGCTGCATACCCGCTGACCATAAATCTTCCCGACTTAGATGCCAAATCTTTGCAGGACAATGCTCTCGCAGAAAGTTTCATTACATGAGAACAATGCAAGCGTTTCTGCTAGTCCAGTTAGAAATGTTCAGAACTCACAGAAAAACGGGAGTCAGCTGCTTTACAGGAAGCTAAGAATTTTACAAACCTGTCGGTGAAGAGTTGCTTTTTAGCAGGTGAAAAGGGAACAATCCAAAACAAAACTGATTTTTGGGATTTCCGCAGGCTTTTGCGGAAACCAACAAAAAAGGACTCACGAATGCACGATTCGCAAGTCCTTGATTATCAAGCGAGCGGAAAATGGGATTCGAACCCACGGCCCTCAGCTTGGGAAGCTGATGCTCTACCAACTGAGCTACTTCCGCCTGATTTGCAATGGTAAAATTAACGCTGGGCAGCGAATACCCAACCTGAACCAGCTCTTCCAAGTCATGCTGCGCTAGACTTGCGACAGCTCGTACCTATTACAGCGATGCATTATCAATCCGCTCGTTTATCCCCCGCCTCAATTCAAATGCCCGCTCCAGTTCCTTGTTGAGGTCGTTGATAGGGTCGATATAAACGTGATATGCCCAATGCTCCATATAGTCCAAAAACGATTGTGGGGCACGAATTTGAAACTCAGGCAATGCACCAAGAATGCCCGCTATACATTCGCTCACCAAGTCGTCACGCAGGAAGTTGATGAGCCGGAACTCCTCCACACCTACCGGGTCCAGCTCTTCCTCTTCCGACTTTCTGCGTTCCACGTAGTCGTTTTGATAGTCAGGGAAAATACTTTTCATGCGCATTTCCTCTCTTAGGTTGGGCAGGAAATCTCGCTCGTTGGCCAGGTACGATGCCAGCACAGGCGTAAGGTCGTGCCCCATGCGCCGAAGCCCACGCAGCATGGCCGGGTGCCTTGGCCTTGGCGAACTGGATGCCCTGTAGCATTCCATGGCATCGGCATAGATGTCGGGAAAGTACAACATGGCCTCTTGTATCAAGCATTCGAAATTGATATCGTTGTACCATTCTCCCTCGGCGCAGGTCAGCTTGTACCAGACACTCACCCTGTTACAGCCCCTCGACTCCCATTCTTCCACAAACTCCACAATTTCCACGCAAAAAATGGGGCTCTCCTCGCAACCCTTGACCGGGGATTTTTTGCGGTAGTCCAAATAAAACCGGCGGCGGCCCGCCAAGGTGGTCAGGTTGTTCTCGTCGTCCTCGTCATATTCCGCTTCGATACCCATTTGCTCCAATTGCTCCAATTTCGACACTGCCATATCCACCATCACCACGGCATAGTTGTTCAGGCAAGTGTTGAAGCTGCGCATCAGCTCAGTTTCCAAAAGATTGAAGGTAGGCAGATAATCCAGTGCAAGCTCCTTGATGGCCTTGTACACCTTGCGGGCTACTTTTTTTCTCGTGGCCAGTTGCTCCCCAAAATCGAGCATGTCTTCGTCCTTGGTCATGGAACTTTGGATTTCATAAACGGTTCTTCTTTCCTGGTTTTTCCCATGCTTTTTAATCCAATTGGCGATATGTTCCAAGTCGGCATTGTCAAATAAAACATACAATAGCCTCGAAATATCGAACCCGTCCTGCTCCAGCGCCCGAATGAGCCGGGTATCGCTATTGTAGAACTCCTCTATATCAGCCAATAGGTTCTGCAAATATCGGTACAGCCTTGGCTCGTGCTTCTTGCAGGCGTCCACCATCTCCGACAGGTGATACCGAAACTGTACCGTGCCCTCCCGGCAGGAGAATATGATCAGGAAATAAATGTGGTCGTGGTCTGCTGCATGGCTGCCATAAGGGTTGAAGTACTCGTATTCTTCGATGCAATAGATGGGTTTCATGCACTTTCATTTTGGTGGTGGTTGGATGCACTATGGTGGCGAAGATAAATAGATTTACGATTTTATACTTACGATTTACGATTGAACAACTGCCTGAATTTCAATTGGTTGCATCTAATTCTAAACCAATTTTAATGAATGACTTAAGGGTTTTGGTTATGTGTTTCGGGCGAAGTGGAGCAGTTTCGCACCCGCTGGTTAAAGTCTCCTGACTTTAACCCGATATTTGCATGTCTCCGACATGCGTTTGACTACATGTGCGGGTTGACGGTGCGGTTACGCACGTCAGAGACGTGCTTATACCTGATTAAAGTCTGGAGACTTTAACCAGCGGGTGCGGGAAGACTTGCGCCAGCGGGGCAGAACGCGGGAAACCTCCTTTTATTTGTAAAATAATCCCCCAATTTCTACGGATATTGCAGACGAATCCAACCCTTATCCATTATGGAACTTGAAGGCCTACTTCGTGGGGTGTACGAATTGCTTGGAAATGGCGACCTTGAAAAAGCCGTCAAGGTGGTGGACATTTATGTTTTTCACAAACATGCCAACTCCAACGAGCTCATCGGGGACGTCATCCAATTGCGAAGGCAGTATAGCACGATCCAAAATGCCAAGCTTGCCAGCACTTTGATGTACGACCAAATCAAAGTGCTGGAGGCCCAACTCACTGATGCCATCACTATTTTCCTGAGCAAACTCCGGGACTACGAAACCAATGCCGCCGTGCGGGCCGAACGTTCCGGGCAGGGGATGCTCATGCACAATATCCCACAGCGGATGCCAATGGGCTTGCCCACCCGCTGCACCATACGCATCGGGGCCATCAAGGAAGCATTGATGAAGGGTATGGAACAGGAGCAGTTTGCTAAGGTGGAGCAAATCAAGGTGTCCAAACTGATGGAGGTGCAATTGCTGGCCGAACAGCAGGATGCCTTCGACATCAAAACCGTGAACCGCTCGGAGCAGGAGGTGGATTTCGACAATTACGCACAGTGGCGCTACGATGTCACCCCCCTGCGGCAAGGCCAGTTCAGCCTCACCTTGAAGATTTCAACCGTGAAGTATATTGACGGCAAGGACCGCTATGCTGAAGATGTGTACGACATCAGCGTAGTGGTGGAAACCAGGGCTTCGCATTTTGGCCATCACAATGCCCCATCTGCTGGCTGGACAGGTGTGGCTGCATTGGGTTCGGAATCGGAAGACAAGGGCGCTACCCTTCTCGACCTCCTGAAAGAAAACCAAAAGAAGGCTACCCCGGTGATACCCCCCTATTTTGACCCAACAAAGGAGCAATCAGGGAAAGTATCGGAGGAATGGACCGGTGACTATCCAAAGAACGTGCAGCCGCCGCCGTTCCCTACAGCTCCGCCAAAACCGCCAACAACCCAGCCTCATCCTGAACCCCTCGACCTACCATCCAAAAGCAGCAGCAATTCCAAGCTGCTGGCTATCGCCGCCAGCCTTGTGGCAGTTGCAGCATTGGCCCTTGCGCTCAAATACTATTTCAGCCCGCCCACCCAAATCCAAGACAAGGAACAGACGGTGGAACTGAAGTTTGGCATCGACAAGGAACTCCAAAACCCCATCGTCAGCGTGAACGGAACCGTCGTAAACGCAGCTTATGATGCCAATACTTCCACCATCACCGTCCCCAACCTGACCATAGGCGAGAACTATACAATAGAAGCTGCGAAGGACAATGTGTCTTGCACCCTGACCGTCACCGTTGGCAGCGACTTGCTATACCAGACCAATCCAATGGATTGCAAAGTGGACAAGCCTTCTTCAACCTTGTATGAATGGACAATTAATTCCCCTTCCCTCCCTTTCGAGACCTTGAAGGTGGATGGGGAGGAGCAGCCAGATGCGAGCGGGAGAACCAGCTTTACTGTGCAAGTTGAAAATGGGTTGCACAATGTTGAAGTGACCCTTTCAGATGGCAATACGTTTTGCAAAGCCGAAGGTGTGAATGTGCAGGCAAACGTTACGTCTGTGTTGGATTACTGCGTACAGTTGCAACAGGATAACAACCAGGATGGCAGCTCGACCAGCTACACGGTACGGGTGCGGGTGGATATTGCCATTTATAAATCCAGTGAAAAACTTATTCAGCCCACAGTTGATGGAGTCCCTTATGATATGGAAGCGAAATTTGTAGATGGTTTCATGGAGTACACGATTCCAAACGTGCCAAATGGCAGCCGTAAATTCTCGCTGGCAAGGGTATCCAAGATTTATCTTTGCAATGTCATTGAACAGGATGTCCAGCAAGATTTGACACTGAGCTTTACTTGCAAAAGGGACGATGGTTCTAAATGATGACCCTGTGCGGCAGTGGGGTATTTTAATTGAAAAAACAGGAAGTGCCCAGCGGAGACTAACTGGTTATCAAAATAGTACCAGCTGGTTAAACCCACCCGCTGGTTAAAGTCTCCTGACTTTAACCCGATATTTGCATGTCTCCGACAT
>CAYTZS010000213.1:0-8927 GCA_964442355.1 uncultured Saprospiraceae bacterium
CCCGAACTGCTGGATTGGCTGTCCTACTAGTTCATGCACGACAACGACTGGAGCATGAAGCTACAGCTGAAAACGATGGTCATGTCCGCTACGTATCGCCAAAGCTCGACCGTAAGCCCGGCAGTGTTGGAAGCAGACCCCTACAATCGCTACTACGCTCGTGGCCCTCGTGTTCGCTTAACTGCTGAGCAAGTGAGGGACCAGGCCCTAAGCATTGCCGGGGTTTTGAGCCAAAAAATGTACGGCCCCAGCGTAATGCCGCACCAACCCGCTGGCGTCTGGAAAAGCCCGTGGAACGGCGACGACTGGAAGCTCGCCGAGGGCGAAGACCGCTACCGCAGGGCCATTTACACTTTCCTCAAACGCACGGGGCCTTACCCCGCCATGATTACTTTCGATGGCGTGGCGAGGGAGGTCTGCACCGCCCGGCGGGTGCGCACCAACACACCGCTGCAAGCCCTCGTGACGCTCAACGACGAGGCTTACGTTGTGGCAGCCCGCCATTTTGCCAACCGTATTGTTGAAACAGGAAAGAAAACGCCCAACGAGCAAGTGGCCCTTGCCTACCAATTGGCCACTGGCAGGCTCCCCGATGCAGCCAAGACGGCTGTGCTGGCTGATTTGTACAAAAAATCGCTCGTCGATTTTGAGAAGCAAAAACAGAAGGCCGAACAGCTTTGTGGCGAGGAGGCTTGCGATAGTACCCCGGAGATGGCGGCGTTGGTAGTTGTGGCAAATGCTGTCCTCAATTTGGACGAAGTGTTGGTCAAGGGTTGAATTGTTGAATTGCTATATTGTATTATTGTTGTATTGTTGTATTGTTGAATTGTTGGGCAGTTTTTGTTGGCTAACCAAAATGACAAACAATGGGCGAAGCTAAATATCTGAAACTCAATGACATCGGGGCTTACAAATCAGCATTTCACTTGTCTAACTATGTTTGGGAGTTGGTAATTGGCTGGAATTTGTTTGCCCAAAACACGATTGGTAGCCAGTTTGTGAGGGCCGCTGATTCAATTTCTGCTAATATTGCGGAAGGATTTGGGCGCTGGGGTAAAAAGGATAAAGTCAAGTTTTACCGATACAGCCAAGGCTCTAGGAAAGAGTGCTTTGATTGGAACGAAAAGGCCAGGCAACGAAAACTTATTACCGAAGAACAATATCTCCATGTTTTTCAGGAGTTAGAAAAGCTAGGGCCATCTATCGGAAGCCTAATCAAGTTCACCAACGAAAAACTAGCCGAGTAGCTTCCCAAACCTCAACAATATAGCAATACAACAATTCAACAACACAACAAGCACAACATGAAATTCTTCATTGATACCGCCAACCTCAAGGAAATTCAAGAAGCGCACGAGCTAGGCATTCTCGACGGCGTGACCACCAACCCCAGCCTCATGGCCAAGGAGGGTATTACCGGGCAGGCCAATATTGAGAACCACTACAAGAAAATCTGCGAAATCGTGGACGGCGACGTGAGCGCCGAGGTCATTGCCACCGACTTTGAGGGCATGGTCAAGGAAGGTACGCACCTTGCCAGCCTCGCCGAGAATATTGTGGTTAAAGTTCCCATGACCAAAGATGGCGTGAAGGCTATCCGCCACTTCACTGACAATGGCATCGCTACCAATTGCACCCTCGTGTTCTCCGCTGCGCAAGCCATCTTGGCAGCGAAGGCAGGTGCTACCTATGTTTCGCCGTTCATTGGCCGCATTGACGATTCCAACTGGGACGGCATGTTGCTCATCAAAGAAATGGCTGAGATTTACGCCATCCAAGGCTTCGAGACGCAGATTTTGGCAGCCAGCATCCGTAGTTCAAGGCACATCGTGGAGGCTGCGAAGAACGGGGCGGACGTCTGCACTTGCCCGCTAAGCGCTATCATGGGCATGCTCAAGCACCCGCTTACAGACATCGGCCTAGCGCAGTTCTTGGCAGATTACAAGAAGGGGAACGGGTAGTACCATTTTAGGCTGTTTTTGCCCAAAAACAGCCTAAAATGAACCGCGGTTGGATTGAATTCAAGAAAGGAAGGAAGTAAGAAATTACAAGAAAGATGACTCAACGGCAGGTATGTTGGCCACAAGATTAGGTGAGCATTTTTGGGTGTAAATAATGTGCTGATTCGGCAATTTAGAATTCAAACAAAGTGCCCGCCCTTCCCTTTGGCACCACACCAATGTGCTTGTAGGCCTTCTCTGTTGCCTCTCGGCCACGGGGCGTGCGCTGAAGATAGCCTTCCATGATAAGGAATGGCTCGTGTACCTCCTCAATCGTGCCGGGTTCCTCACCGACGGCCGTGGCAATAGTCGTCAGGCCAACAGGCCCACCCTTGAACTTGTTGATGATGGCGTCCAGGATTTTGTTGTCCATCTCGTTGAGGCCACCCTCGTCCACATTGAGGGCGTTGAGGCCAATCTTGGCGATTTCGATGTCAATGGTGCCGTTGCCCTTCACCTGAGCGAAGTCACGGATGCGACGCAGCAGCAGGTTGGCGATGCGAGGCGTGCCACGGCTGCGTCGAGCGATTTCATACGCACCCTCATCGGTCATAGGCACATTCAGCAGTTTTGCGGAGCGGGCCAAAATACGCTTGAGGGTCTCCACATCGTAATAATCCAAGTGGCAAGTGATGCCAAAGCGGCTGCGCATGGGAGCCGTGAGCAGGCCCATTCGGGTGGTGGCACCGACAAGCGTAAAGTTGTTCAGCGCTATTTGTATGCTCCGGGCATTCGGGCCGGAGTCAATCATGATGTCGATGCGGAAATCCTCCATGGCGGAGTAGAGGTACTCCTCCACGACGGTGTTCAGGCGGTGTATTTCGTCAATGAAGAGCACGTCGCCGCTTTCGAGGTTGGTCAAAAGTCCGGCGAGGTCGCCCGGTTTTTCGAGCACGGGGCCAGAGGTCATTTTAAGCGAAGCGCCCAATTCCGTCGAAATGATATGCGAAAGCGTGGTCTTGCCTAGGCCGGGAGGGCCGTGCAACAGCACATGGTCGAGCGCTTCGCCCCGTTGGTTGGCAGCGGCGATGAAGATGCGCAGGTTGTCCACGATTTGCGGCTGGCCGCTGAAGTCGTCCAATTCCTTCGGACGAAGCGCCTTCTCGATGAGCTTTTCGTCGTTGCTCATAGCCGAGCCGGATGCATCTAGATTTGGGTTGGTCATTTGAATGTCTTTTGATTGGTTGTTAGCCGTTGGCTATTGGCTGTCGCTGCTAAAAGCCAATAGCTAAAAGCCAATTCAATCCCAAACACCTTCGCCTTGCCAGATGGTTTTTCCTTTGGTGACAAAGTTGAGATGTTGACGGTGGCAGTCGTCGGTTTCATCGCCTTTGGATTCGCAAATTAGTTGGCCGTCGCAGTCGTATAGGAACGTGCTGCTAGGTTCTGCCTTGAAGGCAAAAGCCCAAGTGCCGCCTTTTTGGTACTTGATGATGCGGACGGGATTGTGGCGGTCAATGGCTTTGTTCATCCAATCCACGGCAAAGGGGTTGCTGATTTTGGAGCAGTCCACTGGCCCCGACGCAGCTTTGGCGTCTTCGATGCAAGTGATTTGCACCATTTCGCTCTCGGCCATGCAGACGCTGGCCATGTCGTGCAGCACCTGATAGTCGAAGTGGATAGACTGGTTGTGCTTGAATTGGAAACCCTCAGGGTAGGCTAGGGGGTTGAGCAGCTTGCCGTCTTTGAGCTTGATGAGGTAGCCGCAACCGTCCAGGCCGTCGTAGTCCACCACCGTGCCGTGGGTTTGGCAATTGCTGGCATTGTTGCCAATCTTTGTTTTGCCACAGCCCAGCATTGCGGCGAGGGCTATCAAAATTGCCATTTGAACGTGCAAAATCACTGAAAATCTATAATTTAACATTACCGAAAAAAATGAGGGTTCGCTACCTTTGCGCCGCTTTTAAGAAAGGATAGTGAAGAATTGGAGGATTGAAGGGTTGAATTTACGCTAGTGCAATCGAACCCTTCAATCATTCAATCATTCCATCCTTAAAAAATATTCAAAATGACCGGAACAAAAGTAAAGATTGTCAAAGGTAAATTAAAAGTACCGAATGACCCGATCATCCCTTTTATCGAGGGCGATGGTACGGGTGCCGATATTTGGGCAGCTTCTGTGCGTGTGCTGGATGCCGCCGTTGAAAAAGCCTACAAAGGCAAGAAAAAAATCGTTTGGAAAGAAGTCTTGGCTGGTGAAAAAGCTTTCAACCAAACTGGTAACTGGTTGCCCACGGAGACGCTCGACGTTATCCGGGAGCACCTCGTGGCCATCAAAGGCCCTTTGACCACGCCTGTTGGTGGTGGCATCCGTTCTTTGAACGTAGCGCTGCGCCAAGAGCTGGACTTGTACGCTTGCGTGCGTCCCGTGCAATACTTCAAAGGCGTGCCTTCGCCCGTAAAGGAGCCGCACCTCGTGGACATGGTGATTTTCCGTGAAAACACCGAGGACATTTACGCTGGCATCGAGTACCAAGCTGGCTCTGCCGAGTGCGACAAGATGATTAGTTTCCTCCAGCATGAAATGGGCGTGAAAAAAATCCGCTTCCCAAAAACTTCGTCCATCGGCATCAAGCCGGTTTCGATTGAAGGAACCGAGCGACTCGTGCGCAGTGCTTTGGAGTACACCATCGCAGAGAAGAAGCCTTCGCTGACGCTGGTTCACAAGGGTAACATCATGAAGTTTACCGAAGGTAAATTCAAGGAGTGGGGCTACGCACTGGCCGAGCGGGAGTTTGGCGACAAGGTGTTCACATGGGCACAGTACGACCGCATCAAAGACGAAAAAGGCGAAGCTGCTGCCAACGCCGCACAGAGCGAGGCCGTGAAGGCTGGCAAAATCATCGTGAAAGATGTGATTGCCGATGCTTTCCTTCAGCAAATCCTGCTCCGTCCAGCCGAGTACTCTGTGATTGCTACGCTCAACCTCAACGGCGACTACATCTCTGATGCCCTCGCTGCACAGGTTGGTGGCATCGGTATCGCTCCTGGCGCCAACATCAACTACATCACTGGCCATGCCATCTTCGAAGCCACCCACGGTACTGCACCGAAGTACGCTGGCTTGGACAAAGTGAACCCATCTTCCGTGATTCTTTCTGGTGAGATGATGTTCCGCTTCTTGGGTTGGACGAAAGCTGCCGACCTCATTCTCAAGAGCATGAAGCGGGCAATCACGAAGAAGCGTGTAACCTACGACTTCCACCGCTTGATGAAGAATGCCACACTGCTGAAGTGCTCGGAGTTCGGCGACGAGATGATTGCTAATATGTAGTGATTTGTGAATCGTGATTAGTGATTTGAGATTCGCAATCACTTGGTATCATAAAAAAAGGCGACCCAATTCGGGTCGCCTTTTTGTTTACATCAAATCACCAATCACTGCTACCGCACCAGCAAAACATCGCCGTAGAGTACTACCACTCGACCATCAATGAACTCGATTTCGGCCTTCCAGACGAAGACGGCGGGGTTAAGGGATTGGCCGTCGAATCGGCCATTCCAGCCCATCGGCTCGTCGTTGGGGTTGAAGGCTTCCTGCTGGAAGACTAGTTCGCCGAAGCGGTCAAAAACTTGCAGTCGGTTTATGCTGCGGACGGATGCCTTTCGGGCGTAAATGGTAAATCGGTCGTTTACGCCATCGCCATTTGGCGAGAAGGCATTGGGTGCATAAACGTCAAGTTCCTTGGTGACCCGGATGTTGAATTTGTCTTGAATAGCGCAGCCTTTTTCGTCCCAAACGGTCAGCGTGTAGTGCGAACTTTCGATTGGGCGGAGCCAAAGTGATAGCTCGGTCAGTTGGCGTGGGTCGTTTGAAAGCCACAGAAAACTGTCCACCGGTTCGAAGCTGATTTGCGGTTCCATGTAGATGCTGTCGCCAAGTTCAAGGGTCAAATCATCGCCTAATTCCAGCATCAATTCCGATGGTGTTTCGAAGAAGAAACTGGTGTCCACTGTGCAGCCATTTGCGTCTTTTATTTCCAAGAAGTAATCGCCCGGAGGCAAATTGTCAAACATAACGGGAGCCAATTTTGGCACAGAACCGAGCAAACTGGCCGTCACGCCACCCGCACCTCCGCTCCAACCGGGGATTTCGATATACCCATCGTCATTGCCAAAGCACTTGGGGGCGGTGTATTCCAACATTGGCACAAACAAGTCAGGCTCGGTGAGTAGTACCGTTGTGGTGTCTTTGCAGCCGATGGAATCGGTGAGGACGACGGTGTACTCGCCAGTTTTCAGGTTGGTGATGGTTTGTTCTGTGGACAGGTTTGACCAATCGTAGCTGAACGGTGCGATGCCCACTAGCGGGTTTACTTTGAGTACGCCGTTGCTGTCTTGAAAGCAGTTCAGCCCAAAGCCACTGCCACCGCTCAGGATTTGGATTTCCATGTCCGGAAGGTCAAGGGTAAGCTGGAAATCGGCTGTAGAAGTGCAGCCCAAGCCATTGGTGACTGTGACAGAAAACAGCCCCTGTGTGGTTGTTGTGATGGTTGGACTTTGCGCACCAGTATTCCAGAGGAAGGTACTGGCGTTGCTAGTTGCGGTCAGTGTGACAGTGTCTGTTTGACAAAAATAGGGTTCACCGATGATGGAAAGCACAGGCACGATTTCGGTGGCGGGCACGGTGATGCTGCGCTCCACGACGCACTCCCCGATGTCCACCTGCACAGTGAAACTGGCATCGGTATTGGGGTTAGGCAGGTTGATTTTATGAGAATTGCCGAGCGAATTGCCATTGGCATCGAGCCAAGTGTACTCGGCGTTTATGCTGTCCACTTTGAGGGTCAATGTGTTGTCGCAATTGAAAACCAGTTCAATATCATCCTGAAAATACTGCACGGAAAACTGGTGGTCGAGGCTGGTGATGCAACTGTCAATCAGGCGAAAACAGTAGTCGCCGAGGGCAAAACCGGGCAGCGAAAAAGTGGAGTCGGGCACGTTGTAAGTAGCCAACACGAGCGCTGGGTTGGCACAGTCCACCTGCTCGATGATGTAGGGTGGTTTGCCGCTGAGCACATCCATTTGCAGGGTGGTCGTGCCGTTTCCATCGCAGAGGATGCCGCTGGAGGCATCAAAAGCCAGTGTTTCCGCCTCCGGTACGATGACGGTCACAGTATCCACTGGGCATCTGCTGTTCAGCGTGTACAAATAAATGGTGTGTTCCCCAGCTTCGACATTTACAAAAGTGAATGGAGATCCAGACTGGTTGGTCAAAGCAGCATCTACGACTTCGTCCAAGCTGTAGTAGTCGGTGATGCTGTTGGGCCAAATAATGTTTGCGTTGTTGGCAGTACCCCAAGCTTGCCATTGTGGTAAGTTTTGAGCACCCGTCACCGTGATGGTGCCGCTGCCAGGGCAATTGCCAAAAGGGATGGCCTCCAAGTTGAATTCAGGGGCAGGCAAGTGAATGTTTTTCACCCCACAGTGGTCAGTTTCGGCCAACTGGTAGTCACCGGGCAAAAGTCCTGAAATACTGTAAAACTGGCAGGAGGAAGTAAGGTCTTCTTGATTGAGTTGCAGGTAAACATTGTTCGGTCCACCAGTCAGGGTGAATGGCCCCTGCTCCGGGCTGATGACCAGTTGGTACAGGGTTTTGCAGCTCCCACCTACCACGGAATTGTAAATATAAGTGTACATCTGCGGCTCCACTGGTTGCCAAAAACCAACGTTGGTAGTCGCTTCGTAGCTGCCACAATTGGGTATGGTTAGCGTGACTTTGTAACTGCCAGAATCCGTGACAGTGAACAAACCTGTTGAGTTTGAGCTGAGGAGGTTGTCGTTTTCATCAAAAAGTTCGAACACACCATTCTCGGAACTGAGCGGTCGGTCAGAGATTGCGCCATTGTCGCAAATGAAACGGTCAACCAAGCTGGCCCGCAGCGAATCACAAAACGGCTGGAGGAGCAGGATGACCGAATCACGGCAAACCATTTCATCTTCGCAGCCATCCTCGACGGCAAACTCCCAATTGCCAGGCAGGTTGCCACTGAAGCTAATGGAAACGCCCGCAGTGTCCACTTGACCTGTTTGAACGGGGTTGCAGGTGAGGCAGGTGACATCGAAGGGCCAGCTGTCGGCATCAAATCCACCGCCGCAGTCGTCGGTTGGGTTGAAAAGTGTGATGCTAGTCTCACTGCACAGCGCAAGGGGTTCTGTGGGGAAGACGGGATATTTCTTTTGCTTGAAAATGACGTCACTGCCAGCACCACAAGCATCTTTTACTTGAAGTTGATAGTAATTGGCGTTGATGGGCAAGCCAGAAAGGCTATCGGTGGCGGTCGAAATGATGGTGCCTGTTGGTGAGGTGTAGATAAAGGTGTACGGTGGTACACCGTAAATTACATTTCCCAAAGTGGCTGTTCCTTCTGCGAAATTGGTGCAGATGGAAAGGATTTTGGGTCGGATAGAGACGTTTTTTGTGATGGTAGTACAGCCGTCGCCAACGGTCAAGGTCATGTTGCAGCCCCAGAGGTTTTGGGGGAATACTCCCGTAAAATTTGAAAAACTACCGTTTGAGCTACTGAGGGTATACTCAAAATTGCCAAGTCCGCCAGTCACGGAAGTTACGTGGATGGCACTGTCAAGCCCAACTTCGTAAGTAAAATTGGAGATGGTGCCCTCGCCAGTTTGGCAAGTCTCAACGGAAACATTGCCGCAAGCGTCGGTCACTTTTATCCAGTAGTTCGTGGCAGCTTGAATGTTGTCAAAAATGGGGTTGCCTGTCGGGAAATTGTTGGAGTAGGGGCCATTCAAGCCGCCCGAAGAAATAGCAAAGGTCAAAGGTGACAAACCGCCCGCCACTTCCGCTTCGATGCTGCAACTCCCACAAAACAAGGACAAATCGGGGCTTGAGTAATTGCCCCCCACCAATGCAATTTGTGTGGCGGAAGCGCCTGTACCACCGTCCGTCACCGTGATGGTGTA
>CAYTZS010000214.1:0-8903 GCA_964442355.1 uncultured Saprospiraceae bacterium
ATTTTGACCTTCTTCGTGTCGGTATTTTTCTTTAGCATCGCTCCGCAACAAGCCATGCTGAACGCCATCGCCGTGCTGGTCATCTCCTGCCCCTGTGCGATGGGCTTGGCGACCCCGACCGCTGTGATGGTGGGCGTCGGGCGGCTGGCGAAGAACGGCATCCTCGTCAAAGGTGCACAGACCATTGAGGTGTTCGCTGGCATCAAAAACTTCGTATTTGACAAAACGGGGACTCTGACCAACGGGGATTTCAAAATCAAGCAAATCAATTATTTCGGGAAGAATCATGCGGAAATACGGGCGATGCTCTTGAAAATAGAGCGCCACTCCTCGCATCCCATCGCCCAGTCGTTGATTAAAGAACTGGGCAACGAGCAGGATTTGCCGAAGGTGACTGTCTCCAAAATCCAAGAACTGAAAGGGCAAGGCGTGACCGCCCAAGATGCCGATGGCAACGAACTACGGCTCGGCTCCCGCCGATTTGCTGGCGCAAATTTCAGGGAGGAAAACGCTGCCCTTTTTTTCAGTAAAAACGGCCAGCCACTTGCCAGCATCGAAATCGAGGACGCCGTGAAGTCCGATGCAGCTCCGTTGATGGACTATTTGCGGAGCGAAAACAGGACGCCCATCCTCCTCAGCGGCGACCAAAAGGCGAAGGTGGCACAGGTGGCCGCACAACTCGGCATCCAACGCCATTACCCCGAGCAGCTCCCTGCCGACAAGCTCGAAATGGTGCGCCAACTCAGTGCCGAAGCCCCAACCGCCATGATTGGCGACGGCATCAATGACGCCCCTGCATTGGCGCAGGCCACCATCGGTGTCAGCCTCAGCAATGCCTCGCAGGTGGCCATGCAGAGCGCCCAAATCATCCTGCTGAACGGCCACCTCGACCGCCTCGGCAAGGCGCTGGCCATCTCCACGGCCACGCTCCAGACCATCAAGCAAAACCTGTTCTGGGCCTTCGCCTACAACGTGGTGGCCATCCCCGTGGCCGCCATGGGCTTCCTGAACCCGACCTGGGGGGCACTGTTCATGGCGTTCTCGGACGTGGTAGTGATTGGGAACTCGATACGGTTGAAAACAAGGAAAGTATCGGCGTGACTCAATTAGCGCCGATACTAAGCCGAAACAACAAGAAGGAAGCCTCATCATTGATGATGTGCATTTGTGCCTGCTTTTCCTACCTTTGGACTTACGATATTTGCCAATTAAGAAAACAGCAAAACAAACCAACAAGCACATGGCCTCAGACCCTCAACCCGCAACTGCCTCACCGGAAATGTCCGAATTCGAGTGGGACGACCTGCTGGACGGCATCGAACGCCAGAAATGCCTCGTGGTACTCGGACCGGAAATCTACACCGCCGAGGGGCAACCGCCCACGGAAAAACGCCTCGCCGAGTTCCTGCGGGCGCAGGCCGAGCAGCTCCGCATCCGGGTGTACGACAACGGCTGGTTCCATTCTTTGCCGTTGGGCAACGAAAGCTCACCCGTCCGTCAGGTCAAGGCGTTTTATGACCAACCTATGCCCTATGCTGAGGCCATCTTGAAGACCTTGGCACGCATCAAGTTTCCGGTGGTACTGTCCCTGAACCCCGACGACAAGCTGCGCCGTGCCTTCCAGGGACATTCGGCCAGCTTTGAGACCTACGTGCGAAACCAACCCTACCGGGAAGACCTGGAGCCGCCCACGTCCGACAGGCCCATTGTGTTCAACATGCTGGGCCAGCTTGAAGACCGCAATTCCCTCGTGCTTACCTACGACGATTTTTACGACTACCTAAAGTCCATTTTTGAGGGCAAAAGCATGTCGCCTATCCTGAAAGATGCCCTGTTGAAGGCCGAGTACTTCCTTTTCCTTGGTATCCCCTTCGACCAGTGGTACATTCACCTGTTCATGCGAATCATGCAGCAAAACAAAGAAAAGCGGCAGACCCAAAAGCTGGCCGTGCCTTACGACGCTGCCAGTGCCGATAGTTGCACCGAACAATATACCATCCGCTTTGTGGACAGCCAGAGTGCGGCTTTTGTGGAGGCGCTTTACCAGCGTTGCGACCAGCATCCCAACAAAAGCAAACTGTTGCGGCCAGCCCCGGTCATCAAAGGCGAAGCCGCCTCCGACGACGACGGCAAGGCACAGTTGTTTGAAAATCTCACCGAACTGCTCATCGAAAACGAGTTCGTGGAGGTGTACGAACAGGTAAAAAAAGTGCTGACGGGAACAGGTGACACTGGCCGCAAACTGTTGACCAATTTCATTCAACTGAAAGGCCGCCATGCCGACCTCTCGGAGCAAATCTCCCTCGGCATCTTGCTTTCCAGTGAGGCCACCGTGGAAATGAACAAGCTGCGAAAGGCATTCCTCGACCTGGTGAACGAACTGATGAACCAATGGCCCCAACTAAACATCCAGCTATGAGCAAGCAAATGCCACGTTACCCCGGCGCACAGCCTTTCGAGACGGACCAGCAAGGGATTTTCTTTGGCCGCCAAAAGGACGTAGAGTCGCTCGGCAGGCTCGTCCGGCAAGAGCCGCTCACGGTGTTGTACTCCAAGTCGGGCTTGGGAAAAAGCTCTCTGCTCAATGCGGGCGTCATCCCCGCCATCCAAGCAGAAGGGGAATACCGCCCCCTGCGCTTCCGGTTCAATGCCTTCGACAAGGATGCACCGCTGGAGGGGCAGCCCATGCCCGCCATCCGCACGATGGAAACCATCCGGGGCGGCAAAGCATCGGCAACTACCTTCCTCGACTGCCTCATCGAAAACGAGGCCACCATTTGGCACGACCTCAAGGAGCAGCAGTTGCTGGCCTTTATGACGCAGCCCTCCAATCCGCAATCCGCAATCCGCAATCCGCAATCCAAACTCCTGCTCGTCTTTGACCAGTTCGAAGAACTGTTCACCTACCCGCCGGAGGCGGTGCTGGCCTTCCGTAAGCAACTGGCCGAGGCGCTCTACACCCCGCTGCCCCGCCGCTACTGGGACATGCTCGACCTCTACGGCAAGGAGCAAAGCCCCCTCAGCCATGATGAGCAGACCCTGCTCGAAACCCCGCTCGACCTGCGGGTGGTGGTGGCCATCCGGCAAGACCGCATGCACTTGCTCGGCAACCTCAACGACTACCTTCCCACCATCAGCAAGACCTGGTTTGAGCTGCAGCCGCTCAACGATGTGCAGGCGAAGGAAGCCATCATACAGCCCGCAGCACTGGTGGGCAACTATCTCTCTGCCCCTTTCCAGTACGAAGCACAAGCGCTGGCCGACATCCTGCACTTCCTAACCAAGGGCGGCAAGGAGAAAATCGAAAGCACCCAGTTGCAGATCGTCTGCAACTCGCTGGAACGGAAGGCGGCTGCGCAAAAACTGTCCCATATCCGCCCCGCAGACGTGGGCGACCTCGATGCCGTCATTGAAAACTATTACCTCGAAAAAATCGCCTCCATCGGCGACGAAGAAGAACAATTGGCTGCCCGCCGCCTCGTGGAAGAAGGCTTGGTCTATGAGGAAGAAGAGCGCCGCCTGAGCCTCTACGAAGGTATCATCCTGAAAGTCTATGACATCGCACCGGATACGCTGCGCAAACTGGTGGACAGCCACCTGCTGCGGGCCGAGCCAAGCCTGCAAGGGGGCTATACCTACGAACTCAGCCACGACACCCTCGTAGCACCCGTGCTGAAGGCCAAGGCCAAACGAATTGCAGCTGAAAAACTCGAAGCCGAGCAAGAGGCGCTGCGCATCAAGGAATTGGAACTTGTCGACTTGCGCCGGAAGGCAGAGGAGGAACGGCAAAAGGCGGAGCGGGAAAAGCAGCTCCGAGAAATAGCGGAGGTAAATGAACAAAGGTCACGGCAGCGCACCCGACTTGCTGCCATTGTTTCCGTAATTGCACTGGGCTTGGCAGTGTTTGCAGGTTTCCTTAACTACAAAAACGAGAAAATCATCAATGCGTTCTATTTTTATGGTGGGCGTTTTGCTTTGGCTTTTGGGAGTGTAGGGCCAAATGAATATTTCTACTTTATAGATAAAAACGGCGATGTCGTCACCGAGCTTGGACAATGGGACAATGCAGAACAGTTTGACTGGATGACTGGTTTTGCAAAAGTGAAGAAGGAGGTGGATGGGGAATTAAAGGATTTCCTGTTGGATATTCTCGGCAATAGTTATCCAGTTGCCTACGACCTAAAAGATTTGAATGACTCAATTACTGCGCTTGATTTATCGGAAAATGAATTAGCTATGATTCCGGAAGAAGACTATGAATGGGGTCAACTAAACGTTTTGCTACTGCATAGCAACAGATTGAGCAGTCTTCCGGAAAGCATCGGAGAACTGAAAAACCTGACCGAGCTGGTTTTGACGAACAACCAATTGAGTACCCTGCCGAAAAGCATCGGGGAACTGAAAAGCCTGACCTCCCTGGATTTGGACGGAAACCAATTGAGCAGCCTGCCGGAAAGCATCGGGGAACTAAAAAGCCTGACCTGGCTGGATTTGAACAGCAACCCAATACAAGCAGAAGAAATTGAAAAATTAAGGGCTGCACTGCCTAATTGTAGAATCATCTTTTGAATAAAAACCAATCGCTTATTCCATTCTACATCGAAGAACCCAAGCCACTTTCGCACCATGAAATACATCAACTGCCAATCCCCGCACCATTTCCAATTGCAAGAAAAGGCACCGCCGAGCATTTGTGAAAATGAGGCGCTTTTGCAAATCAAGGCCATCGGCATCTGCGGCACCGACCTACATGCTTATGCTGGCAACCAGGCTTATTTCAGTTATCCCCGCATTTTGGGGCATGAGCTAGGGGCGGAGGTGCTGGCGGTGGGCAGTGAGGTCAGCAATGTACGGCCTGGCGATAGGGTAGTGGTGATGCCGTACCGGAGCTGTGGCGGTTGCATCGCCTGTCGGCGGGGCAAGACCAACTGCTGCACACAGATGCAGGTGCTTGGCGTGCACGTGGACGGCGGGATGCAAGAGCAGATTGCCGTACTAGCCAACCTGCTGATTGCCGTGAACGACCTCAGTTACCGTGAACTGGCCATCGTGGAGCCGTTGGCCATCGGTGCCCACGCCCTGCGGCGGGCGGCCGTGGAGGCTGGTGAGTGTGTGGTGGTGATGGGTTGCGGACCTATCGGGCTGGGCATCATGCGCTTGGCTCAGGCACAGGGCGCTCAGGTGATAGCGGTGGATAGGGTGGAGCAGCGGTTGCTTTTTGCGAAGGAAAAAATCGGCGTGGCGCATGTCGTCAACGCTACGGAAAACCCAATCCAAGCTGTCGCTGAAATAACGCACGGAGATATGGCCACTGCCGTGTTCGATGCCACTGGCAATCGGGCAGCGCTGGAAAGCGGGATTGGCTTCATGTCGCACGGCGGCAGGTACGTGCTGGTGGGCCTGTCCAAGGGCGAACTGACGTTCCAGCATCCGGCTATCCACGCCAAAGAAAGCACGATTATGTGCAGCCGCAATGCCACGCTGGAAGATTTCGAGCGGGTGATTGCCGTCTTGAAAGCTGGGCAG
Source organism: uncultured Saprospiraceae bacterium (assembly GCA_964442355.1). Classification (GTDB taxonomy): domain Bacteria; phylum Bacteroidota; class Bacteroidia; order Chitinophagales; family Saprospiraceae; genus UBA6168. Next base: position 5,527 of record CAYTZS010000214.1, read on the forward strand.
TTCCCGACGGATGCCTTTGTGACGCATACCGTCGGTTTTGAAGAAATGATTGGTCAGTACGAAGGCTGGCTCGACCCAGCGGCGGGGGTGATTAAGGCGATGGTGCAACTGTGATGCCTTCATTGCGTTTCCCGCACCAACTCCACTTCATAATCCAAACTAAACGCCTTTCGGTTGCCATATACAGCGATGCTCCTGCCCGGTTGCAATGCGTTTTTTGGGTCGCCGAGTTCCAATTTGGTTTCGGGGGAAAGCCTGAATACTGGCGTTAAGTTAAGAGGTAACTTGAAGTTTAATGTCGTCAACTTATGGGCTGTATTTTGTTGAGAATTTTAACAAAATTTAGAATCTTATCATTTTAAGCGTCAAAAATGTTTTCAAAGAACTAATTTGAAAACAATTCTGACAATTTCCATCAATGCACTCTCCTTAAGTTGACGACATTAAACTTGAAGGTACCTCCTAACTGTATCGCTCTGCTGGCACAGGGTCTTCCCAATAACGCTGGTTCATTTCCGATAGCTTTCGGAATCAGACTTGAACCGATTATCAGCCTGTATCTGACATGCGTAAGATTGGCAATCGGCGCTTGCCTTTCCCAAAGGGATAAATCGTCGGAGACGAAATGGTAGTGGGGGCACTTTTCATGGCCTTCTAGTCTGTAGTGGTAATTGGGAACTCGCTGCGGTTGAAGGCGAGGCGTGTGTGAGGTTAATAAGTTTGGGGCGTCAATTTAATTTTTTATTAATTCAACTTTCAGCTGTATTTAATGATAGGCTCGACAGTTTTTCCGTTCAAATAAGGGTATGAGCTGAATACATTTATTAATTTTGCACTGCAATCAGCCAGTATTCGAGTTATCCCATCGCCTGATAAAATTTTATTTTGAGCCCCTAGAACTGGGCTATCACAACTAAAAAATTGAAATCATGAAAAAAATCTTATTTCTATTCCTCGGCCTATCCCTCTTGGCTTCTTGTGTTTCCAAGAAAAAATTCACGGAGTTGCAGGCTGAACGTGACAGCATCCGTACCTCGCATAGCAAGCTCGAAGAAGACCTTAAAGAATGCGAGCGCAGCAAATCGGCACAAAGATCCGACTACGACCTCCGCTTGAACACTCGTGAGAACGAGCTAGCTGCCGAACGCAGTCGCTCCAAGTCGCTCGAAGACCAGATTAACAACCTGCAAGGCACGAACAAGAACCTGCTAGACCGCCTAAGCGACCTCTCCGTCATCAGCAAGCAAGGCGCAGAGAACATCCAGAAATCACTGGAAGCCATCAACTCGCAGAATACATACATCAAAGACCTGACTGGCACCATCCAACGCAAGGATTCGCTGAACCTCGCCCTCGTGATGAACCTCAAGCGCTCCCTCGCCGACGTGAACGATGAAGACGTGACCATCGAGGTGAAAAAGGGCGTGGTGTACATCTCGTTGTCCGACAAGATGCTGTTCAATTCAGGCAGCTACAACATCAAGCCTGCTGCGGAAACGGTGCTAGGCAAGATTGCCAAGGTGGTGAACGACCACAGCGAATTGGACATCCTGGTAGAAGGCCACACGGACACCGTACCCATCAAGACTGAATTCATCAAGGACAACTGGGACTTGAGCGCGCTTCGTGCAACTTCGGTGGTGCGTTACCTTCAATGGAAGCATGGTGTGAAACCAGAGCGCATGACGGCAGGTGGTCGCAGCCAGTTTATGCCAAAGGCAACCAACGATACCGATGCCGGCAAAAGCTTGAACCGCCGCACGGAAATCATCATCCTGCCCAAACTGGACCAGTTCTTCCAGTTGCTGGAGCCGAATGCTGGAGGTAAGTAATCGTTTCGTTTGAGTTTTTGTATGAAAAAAGGCCGACGTGCATGTGCTGCGTCGGCCTTTTTCTATTTGAGTTTCAGAGGAAGTCAGCTCCAAGCACCATTGTTCCTCACCAACCCCTTTACCATTGCCACCTGCCCCAAGTGGTAAATGTCGTGCTGTAAAACACCGTGTGCCAGCCTCCTGAATTTTCTCCCCGGCACGAAATCGGTTTCCAAAAAAGCTTCGTCCCTTACCGAAAGCTGCTCCACGATGATTTGTTGTTGTTCCGCAAAAGCTGCTTTGGCTGCTTCCCAAGTTTCGGCGGTTTGTGAGCTGGCGTCGGGCCAATTGTCGGCATCGGTCACATCGGCCCGCACGTCGAGGTTGCCGAGCAGGCGTTCGGTCATAGCCCTGCGCCATTTCACCATGTGCCAAACGATGACGGCGATGGAGTGACCGTTTGGAGGTGTAGCCAATGCCTCTGCTGCGGTGATGTCGTCTATAATGTCGCAGTAGCTGTCGCCGAACCATGGGCTGTCGTCGTAGAATGCCTTGAAGTCTTCAACAAGTTGCTCGATGGAAGTCATATCGTTTGATTTATTCGGGCTTGTTAGCCCTGTGGGATAAAAATATTTATTAATGCGAATTGGGCCAAAATAAGTGGAATGTGCAGCCGTTTTTATTCCGTACCAAAAACGCAGAACAACATGATGGTGAATCGGAAATTCGAAAGAGATGCCGCCTACCGCAGCCGGTTGGCTTTGCTTGTGACGTTGTTGATACATTTGGGCTTGGCTGCTTTTATTTTGCTTCGCAATGGGGAAGTCAAGCTCCAAACAGCAATCGAAAAAAAGGCGGTAGCAGCTCCTTCTGTCAATCGACCTTAGAACAACCCGTGCAGCTCAGCCTGCACCATGTTGACCACGCTGCCGAGGTCTTCCGGGTTCGTTTCAAAGTCAATCTCATCAGCGTTGATGATGAGCAGTTTCCCTTCTTTGTAACCACTAATCCATTGTTCATAGCGGTCGTTGAGTCGCCTGAGGTAGTCAAGGCTCATGCTGCCCTCGTAGTCACGCCCCCTCGATTGAATGTGTGAAACGAGTGTAGGAATGCTCGCCTTGAGGTAAATAAGCAGGTCGGGTGCCTGAATCTGTGAGGACATGGTTTGGAACAAGCTGAAATAATTTTCGAAGTCACGGCTGGTCATCAGCCCCATATCGTGCAAGTTCGGAGCGAAAATATAAGCGTCTTCGTAAATCGTTCGGTCTTGGATGACCGTACGCTCGCCCTGCAAAATCTCCAAAACCTGTTGGTAACGATTGTTTAAAAAGTAGATTTGCAGATTGAACGACCAGCGCTGCATGTCGTGGTAGAAATCGGCGAGGTAGGGATTGTCGTCCGTGCTTTCAAAATGGGTCTCCCAATTGAAGTGACGGGCGAGCTTGGAGCAAAGCGTCGTTTTTCCGGCGCCGATGTTCACGGCGATTGCGACATGCTTTATGGTGGGCTTTGGTTCGTTCATAAGAATAAGTAGTGCTTCACAATCTGGCACGAAAATAGGAACTT
>CAYTZS010000215.1:0-8886 GCA_964442355.1 uncultured Saprospiraceae bacterium
CAAAACATGCATTTTTACTAATCAAGAAAATCGCTAATTTTGCGCCGCAATTTCCAATCGCAATAAAAATTTTCTCATCACAAAAAATTTAAGAAGATGTTGAAGTTAATCAAAATTGGTTTTCTCACAGTTTTCACAGTAGCTGCACTCGCAAGCTGCAAAAATGACGCTGCCGACACAGCGGCTGCAACCACTGATGCAGCATCAACTCCTGCTGCTGCAGCGCCTGGTATGCCTGCCGATGGCTCCAATGTTGCTGCAACAACTCCAGGCACTGCTCCTGCTGAGCCTGCTGCACAAACTGGCCCAACCACTGTCATGAGCTTCAACGAAACCGAGTTCAACTTCGGCAAGGTGAAGGCTGGTGAAAAAGTACAGCACGAGTACGTGTTCAAGAACACAGGCAAAGAGCCGCTCGTAATCAGCAATGCAAAAGGTAGCTGTGGTTGCACGGTGCCTGAGTGGCCAAAAGAGCCAATCGCTCCAGGTGCGTCTGGCAAGATCAAAGTCGAGTTTGATAGCAAAGGCAAGAGTGGCCCACAAACCAAGCAGGTTACCATCACTGCCAATACTGACCCTGTTCAGTCTATCATCTACATCAAAGGTGATGTAATTGGCGACCCAGCAACTGCTGCACCTGCTGCTGGCGGTACTGCTCCACAGAAGCAATAATTGATTGAAAATATCCACATGAAGCCTGCATAGCCTTAGCGTTGTGCAGGCTTTTTTGTTTGCCTTTGGACAACCCAAACCATTGAACTTTGTTTTTTCATTATCCTTGCGTGCAAATTCGAGTAGCTTGAAAAATTACCTTTCCCTAGTCAAATTCAGCCATACCATTTTTGCGATGCCTTTTGCATTACTTGGTTTTTTTCTTGGCATATTCTCCGGTTCGGGTGAAATAAGTTGGGAGTTACTGTTGCTGGTAGTGCTGTGTATGGTTTTCGCCCGTAATGCTGCGATGGCTTTTAACCGTTATTTGGACCGAGAGTTTGACGCTAAAAACCCTCGGACTGCAGTCCGAGAAATTCCAGCAGGCGTAATCAGCCCGAAATCGGCGCTGATGTTTACCATCATCAATTCTACATTGTTCATCATCGCTACCTACTTCATCAATAAAAGTTGCTTTTCGTTGAGTTGGCTGGCGCTGTTGGTGGTTTTAGGATACAGTTACACAAAACGGTTCACACCACTTTGTCATTTCGTACTTGGTCTTGGCTTGGCATTGGCTCCACTTGGAGGGTATTTGGCTGTTACAGGTGAGTTTGCTGTTTTGCCAATCTTGTTTTCCGCTACTGTTTTTCTCTGGGTTTCAGGTTTCGACATCATTTATGCACTTCAAGATGAGACATTTGACCGGGACAACAATTTGAAATCTGTGCCGGCCTATCTTGGCAAGACCAAGGCGCTTCGGCTCTCTGAACTGCTTCACCTACTTTGTGCGGCTTTCGTTTCGATTGCCTTGTGGCGTGCGATGGGCCAATACGATGCGCTGGGTGGTTTGAGTTGGCTGGCATTGGCAATTTTTTGTGGCCTGTTGTTTTATCAACACACATTGGTGAAGCCAAATGATTTGAGCAAAGTGAATTTGGCATTTTTTACCACGAACGGCATTGCCAGCCTCGTGTTTTGCGGGATGGTGATAGCTGACATGTTCTTTTGAAAGAATTAGAACGGATAACCGATAGCCAGTTGGTAGCTAATGTTCTTGTTGACGGTTCTAAAAATATCGCCCACCTTGTTCATTTCCCAATTTTTTGAATCAACAAAATAGGTGTTGTTGCGAAGCGGGTCTGGATAGTTGTTGCGAATGGGTGTGCCGAGGTCGAGGCGCAGGATAAAGTAGGAAAAATCGAATCGTGCTCCAACCCCCGTGGAAATGGCCAATTCTCGGTAGAAAGCATCCTTGACTATCACATTGTCCTTCAACTCCCGTTTCAATGTAAATTGTGAACCAGGTCTGGAGGCATCATAATCCTTCGTCCAAATGTTCCCACCATCCAAAAATACAGCACCGTAAAAGTTGAACAGACCAAATGGCCTCGTTAAAAGGAACCTGTATTCTAGATTGAACTCCAACTTCATGTCTCCTGCTTGGTAAAACAAGTTTCTATTGGTCGAAATGGAAGCGGTGTCTTTGTAGAGGCCAGGCCCTAGTTCACGAATGTACCAACCTCGAATACCATAGGGGCCACCTACGTAAAATTGTTTGATATACGGGATTTCGTTGGAATGATAGTAAGGTAGTGCAAGGCCCATGTTCAATCTAGCAATGAAACTGCGGTCGGTAGTGAATTGCCAATACCGACGGCCATCCAACTCCAATTTTGCGTAATGCGAGAAGTCAACTCCTGCCAAATTGAAAACTTTGTTTTTACCAGAGACAGCATTGTAAGTCGCATTGGCAGCCATCATTTCAAGCCCCGAAAGGTCGAAGTACGACCTAAAAAACCACGATGCTCCCGATGGTTTTGGGGGGCTGGTGTAAACGAAATTGATGTCACGGAACAGCAGCCCTGTGATGAACTGCTTGCTGAAACTTGCCCTGAGCGCTGGATTTTCTTGCAGCAGTGCGTCAAAAATTGAACCTTTGGTAACGTCGGGCACCAGGAGGTCGAGGCCAAAGTGATTGAGGGAGACTCTGTGGTTTACCGAAACCGGGACCTCGTAACCATAGGAAAGGTTGGCGAAGTGCAGCTCGTAGTTGTCCACCAAAATCAAAAGGTTGTAACCCGCCGAGGCCCGGCTGGTAGCCTTTTGACGAAGGTTTCGGTTGAAGTCGGTGCCGGTTATGCCCCATTTTCGCAGCCGGTTCCAAAGCCCGAAGTAATCGGCAAACCTCGGAAAATACAGGTCGTTTTGGTATTTGAAGTCCAGGGAGTTCAGCAGTTTTGACTTTTCGTCAAAAAAGTTGAAGTCGGCCCCAAAGTTCAGGTTGGCAATCAATAGCTCGGCACCTTTGAGGAAGTTGCGGTTTCGCAGCGATGGGTTGAACGAGACGCCGATCAGGTTTCGACGGGTGGCCAACGCAGAGCGTTCTGTGAAGTTGATACCCCAATCCAGCCCTATTTCCCATTTTTTATTGGCTGTCAAGTAAATATAAAAATCCAAGTTGCCAGGGTGAAGGGTGTCTTCTTGGGTGCGCAGGGTAGGGGGGCGAAAAACCCCCAACGACCCCAATTGCCGAATGGAGTTGTCTAGTGCTTCTTGGTTGTAGGTTTCGCCACTACGGATATAAATGGAATTGGCCAGCGTGCGGGGTTTTACCCTAAAGCCTCTGCCGCCTGTACCGAAAAACATCCCTTCAATCAATGTGTCTGGCTGCAACCCTTCTAAACTTGGGTCGAAGTCGGGGAAAATGTAGATGTTGCCGACGGTGTATTTTTGATGGGTTTCTTGCTTGGGTGGCGTGAGCACTTTCAATCGGACGCTGACTGTCTTTTTGACATTGGAACTGTCAAACCCTTCCAAACTGGTGATGTACTGTGGGTAAAAATAGGCGTAGCCATTGCCCCGCATGTGCCGGGTTATCCTGGCCACTTCTTGGTCGTAGAGCTTGACGTCTACTGGGCTGCCCGGTTTTAGCAGCGAGTTTGGCGCTATTTCGTTCAAAATCCGCAGCACCGCCGTGTCCTTGCATTGGAACTCCAATTTGTCAATAATATACCGGCTATCTGGATGCACCGTGTAGGTGACAGTGGCTTTTGTTTTGGCCTTGTTCGACTTAATGGCGTATTGGATGTCGGCATAAAAATACCCCCTCGTTCGAAGGTAGGATTCCATCGCCAATTCCGTTTCCGTTGCTGAAATGCTGTCAAAAAGCACAGGTTCTTCGCCCCGCTTGGCCAGCCATCGCAAGAAAGCCATGCCTACTTTTGACCGATCGAAAGTATCCTGTGCGGCATAGTAGTGATAACGCCGAGGTACGCCGAAGAACTTGCGGTTTTCCCTTTTTACAAACAAGTTTGACAACTCAGCAATCAGGCTCGACTTGTTCTTGATTTTGCGAGCGCTTTCATCTACTTCAATCACGTTCTTGTGCAGGTACTGCTCGCCTTTTGATTTATCCAGAAACTGGGTAGTATTGCAGCTGCAAAGCACTGCCAAAAAAAAGGGAAAGGTGATTTGTAGAAATCTTAGCTTCATAAAAATTAACTTGTCAAGAAAACGTGCCAAACCCCGCTGTTTCTTGAATCCTCAAACCTTCTAACCGACAGTAGCTGCATGAAATTATCCATCAACCAGTTAAAGTATCTTAAATCTTTGCACGAACGGAAGTACCGCCAAAAGTACCACAATTTCATTGTGGAGGGCGTGAAATTGGCCGACGAAGTGCTCGCAACTGGTTCGCTCGAAGTGGAAATGGTGGTGGCTGTCTCCGATTGGTTGGAGAAGAACAAAGCGCTGCTCCGCAATGTGGCGAACACCGTGCCCGTGGAGGAAGGCGAGTTGAAAAAAATCTCGCTACTCACCACACCCAATCAAGTTTTTTTGGTGGTAAAACAGCCCGAAATCAACTTTGACACAAGCGCTGCAACCAATAGGTTATCCCTCTTCCTCGACGACATTCGTGATCCAGGCAATCTCGGCACCATCCTCCGTATTGCCGACTGGTTCGGCATTTCGTGGGTCATTTGCTCGCCAGGCAGTGTGGAAGCTTACAACCCCAAAGTGGTGCAGTCCGGCATGGGTGCTTTCCTCCGGGTAAAATGCACGGAAATGAACTTCGAAGATTTGCGGTCGCAATTACCCAATCTGCCGGTGTACGGAACCGTACTCGATGGCCAATCCATTTTCACTGAAAACTTGCAGCGCCCTGCCATCATCGCCATCGGCAACGAAAGTCGTGGCCTTTCCTCAGACATCCAGTCCCAGCTCACGCATCGCATCGCCATCCCGAAAGGCCCCGGTGGTGGTGCCGAATCTTTGAATGCTGCCGTTGCAACGGGCATCGTCTGTGCCTTTTTTACTTCCAAAATGATTTAACAAACAATGGTTCTGCCTCCAAGGACGCCATCGGGTTTGTGCTAACAAAAAAGCCCCAGCATGGTCGAACATGCCGGGGCTTTTGAAAGCCAATATTTCGGAATTCTTATTTCACTTTACTTCAAAACCATTGTTACCGGATCCCATTTCACGGCCCTGTTTTCAAAATAGCTCAAGTTGGCGGCCAAGGACGGCGCAGCGGCCCGCATCCCAAAGACGGCATCTTCGACGGGCTTTTTGTTGTTGCGGATGCAGTCGTAGAAGTTGAAATGGTGGTCGTAGTGGTCGTCATAACCTTCGGGAGCGGTATAAACCTGCTCGGCGGGCTCCTGAATGACGGGTGGTAGGCCAGGATATTTGGCTTTGTACCATGCCTCAAATTCCTTTTGTTGGGCGCTGGAGAACGTGTCATAGCTGTCCCAGCCACCCATCGGGGGCACGGTGTCCACCTTGTGCTTGCGCACGACCACACTGCCCCAGCCGAGTTCGATGGTGCCGTCGCTGCCCACTAGGCGGGTCTTCTGGCCGCCACCGTCGCCGCTGGTAAAGTTTACACGAAGCTGCAGGTTGAAGGCCGGGTGCGTCTTGGCTTCCGGGTAGTCGAAGATGGCTTGCAAGATGTCCGGCACATCACGGCCATCCTTCCAGTAGCGGAGGCCGCCGCTGGCGAATATGCGCTCTGGCCCCGCCGAGCCAGTGATGTTGTGGATGCCCGAAAATAGGTGTACGAACAAGTCGCCGGCGATGCCCGTGCCGTAGTCACGGTAGTTGCGCCAGCGGAAAAAACGGGTGGCATCGAACGGCATTTTGGGTGCATCGCCGATGAAGTTTTCCCAATCCACCGTCTTCGGCGATGCATCGGTGGGGATGGAGTACTGCCAAGCGCCCCCAGCGGACTGTCGGTCGTTCCAAGCCTCCGCCGAAATCAACTGGCCAATGACGCCGCTGGCGAACAACTCCTTGGCCTTCAATTGGGTGATGCTGCTCACGCCCTGGCTGCCCACCACCAGCACTTTGCCCGTCATTTTTTGTGCTTCGATGACGGCCTTGCCTTCGTCGAGGTGCTGCACCATCGGCTTTTCACAGTAAACATGCTTGCCTGCCTTCATCGCTGCGATGGCGATATGGTCGTGCCAGTGGTCGGAAGTGGAGATGATGACGGCGTCAATGTCTTTTCGGTCAAGGATTTCCCGGTAGCTGCGGGTGGTGAAAAGGTGGTTGCCAAAAACCTCCTTGGAGCGGGTGAGGCGGCCATCGTAGAGGTCGCAGGTCGCCACGAGTTCTACGCCCGGCACTTTCACCGTGGTGCGGCAGTTGTTGAAGCCCATGATGCCGAGGCCGATACCAGCGACTCGGATTTTGTCGTTTGGCCCAAATTTTTTCACCTGCCGCTCATAGTCGAGCACGGTGATTTTGCCTTCGGCAACGGCCTGTTTGGGGATAAATCCGGCGGCGATGGCCCCGGCAGCTAATTTCTTGACGAACGAACGGCGGGAGTTTTTCATGATTTTGTTGTTGAAATGTTGAATTGTTTTAGTGCTGCGTTGGCATTGTCGGATTTGGTGGAAACCAAATGCGAAGCAATGCTAAAAAAATGCCGTCGTCATTCCATCGTTCCCATCATTTTTTCTTGAAAAAGCCAGTTCTTTGCGTTTAAATTTTGAAAACCACGCCCCAACAATCAGCAACAAAGCAATTCAACGATGTTAAAAGAAACTGCACAAACCACTTCGCACATTCTCATGGTTCGCCCTGCCAATTTTGGTTTCAATGAGGAAACGGCTGCCAGCAATGCTTTTCAGACCAACGACGATACACTCTCCAACGCCGAGGTCAGCCGCCGAGCCGTTGCCGAGTTCGATGCTTTTGTGGAAAAGTTGCGCTCCGTAGGCGTGGATGTCATCGTAGCCGAAGACACCAATCGCCCGCTGAAACCGGATGCCGTTTTCCCGAACAACTGGGTGACTTTCCATCAAAACGGCACCATCGTCACCTACCCGATGTACGCCACTGTGCGTCGTTTGGAGCGTCGTGATGACATCGTGCGGAGCATTCAAGAGCGTTTTAGGGTGGAGCAAAAAATCCAATTGCAGGAGTACGAGGACATTGACCAGTACCTCGAAGGCACGGGCAGCATGATTATTGACCGCCCAAACAAGCTGGTGTATGCTTGCCTCAGTGCCCGTACGCATCCCGATTTGCTGGCCAGGTTCTGCAAGCTCATGGGCTACACCGCCGTGCCTTTCCATGCGGTGGACAGCGAGGGGCTGGAGATTTATCACACCAACGTGATGATGGCACTCGGTGAAACCTTTGTGGTAATCTGCTTCGATACCGTCCAAAGTGAAATCGAGGAGGAGATGCTGCGCAACAAGTTTGCCGCAACTGGCAAGGACATCATCGAGATTACCCTCGGCCAAATGATGCAGTTTGCTGGCAATATGCTCCAAGTGCGTAATGCCAAGGGGGAGACATTTTTGGTCATGTCCGAGCAAGCCTACGAGTCGTTGGATGCAGCGCAAATTGCCCAGATTGGGAAGCACACCAACATCCTTTACTCGCCCATAACTACCATCGAAACCTATGGCGGCGGCAGCGCAAGGTGTATGATGGCGGAAGTGTTTTTACCGGAAAAATAATGCTGTTTGTCCCAAACGGGTAGGCTTTGGTATCTGTCTTAACCTGTTTAATCTATAAAAAACGGTTGCCCTAAAACGGTATGTTACATTCGTTGTTAGGGATAAACTATCATTAACCGTTCATTATTCATTCATCAATACATGAGTCAATTCCTAAAAAATGTACTTGCATCCTGTCTGGGGGTATCACTGGCTTTTATGCTGCTTTTCTTCATTGGCATTTTTGTCGTTGGGGCATTGGCAGGTAGTGGAAGTGAAAAAACAGTTTCCGTTGACAAGAACTCGGTGCTCCACCTGACGTTCGACCAGCCGGTACCAGAGCAGACCAACAATTTGGAAGCCGGTGCGATGGCCTTCAAGAGCGAGGACATTATCGGCCTCAACGACATCGTGGAAGCGTTGGAACATGCTGCCACAGATGACAAAATCAAGGGTATCTACCTGAATCCCGAAAACGGCCTTGGCATGGGCATGGCTTCTGCAACCACGGTGCGAAATGCCATTCTAAAATTCAAGGAAAGCGGCAAATTCGTCATTGCCAATTCAAAATACTACACGCAAGGCGCCTACTACCTCGCCTCTGCTGCCGATACGGTTTATTTGAACCCGCTTGGCAGCATTGATTTTCATGGTTTTTCGGCCATGATTCCCTTTTTCAAGGACATGCTCGACCGGGTGGGCATCAAGATGGAAGTATTTTATGCAGGTGATTTCAAAAGCGCTACTGAGCCTTTCCGTCTGAACGAAATGACCGACAACAACCGCCTGCAAATGCGGGAGTTCTTGGAGCCAGTGTTCAAAAATTTTCTTGCTGACATTGCAGCTTCAAGGAAATTGGACGTGGCTACGCTACGTGGAATTGCCGACGAATTAAAAGTGCGCACTGCCGAAGATGCTGTGGCGGTGGGCTTGGTGGACAAGATTGGCTACGGCGATGAAATCATTGCTCAGATGAAACAGCGAATGGCTTTGAAGGCTGACGACGACCTCAACATCGTAACGCTGGAGGATTACGCAACAAGCTTTGTGAAGAAAAAAGACTACAAAGCCAAGGATAAAATTGCGCTCGTTTTTGCCGAAGGCGACATCCTGATGAACGAAGGCGATAGGGGTACCATCGTTGACCAAAAATACGTGAAGCTGCTGCGGGAAATCCGCAAAGATGAAAAAATAAAGGCCATCGTGCTCCGAGTGAACTCTGGCGGCGGCAGTGCCATCGCTTCTGAAAACATCTGGCGAGAGCTGCAACTGGCGAAGGATG
>CAYTZS010000216.1:0-8837 GCA_964442355.1 uncultured Saprospiraceae bacterium
TAAAACTTTGAAAACCAGCCTTTTACAAAGGTTCTAATCCAAACCTCACGTTAACCTAATTGTCAGCTTTCATAACAGCTTTGATGGTCACAAAGTAACGTCGCAAAACAGGTGCTGACTAACCAAACTATCCCAAAAGTCAGGTTTCTGGCGTTCAGCTTCGTTAAGATTTTCCCCGGCAATCAGAAGCTGTATCATTTGGCGAAGCGCCGAAACCACCTACCTTTGCCGCCTAATTGAGAGAACCACAATTTCCGTAAAATCAGGCTTTCGGCCTTCGGCAACGCTTCCGAAATCTGGAATCCGCAATTCGAAATAGCACGTTGAAAACGAAGAAAATCACGTCCGCACTCATTTCCGTTTATTACAAAGACGGCCTCGAACCAATCATCCGGGAACTGCAAAAGCACAACGTCACCATTTACTCCACAGGCGGCACGCAGTCTTTCATCGAAAGCCTCGATGTGCCCGTGAAGACCGTTGAGGGGCTGACCGGATACCCCTCCATCCTTGATGGTCGGGTGAAAACGTTGCACCCCAGCGTGTTCGGCGGCATCTTGGCTATTCGAGAGGAAGCGCACCAGTCGCAGTTGCGGAAGTACGAAATCCCAGAAATAGACCTCGTGATTGTGGATTTGTACCCCTTCGAGGAAACGGTGGCAAAAACGCAGGACGAGGCTGAAATCATCGAAAAAATAGACATCGGCGGCATCTCGCTCATCCGGGCGGCGTCGAAAAACTTCGGTGACGTGGCCGTGGTGCCCAGCAAGGACGAGTACGCTTTCCTATTGGATTGCCTGCAGCAAAAGGACGGCTGTACCGACCTCGAAGACCGCAGAGAACTTGCCCGTCGGGGTTTCAAAGTGTCGAGCCACTACGACACTGCTATTTTCAACTACTTCAACCGGGGCAGCGGCGAGCTGTCGTTCAAGCACAGCATCCATCAATCGGAGGTGCTGCGATACGGCGAAAACCCTCACCAGTCGGGCGTTTTCTATGGAAACTTGGAGGAAATGTTTGAGGTGCTGAACGGCAAGGCCCTCAGCTACAACAACCTCGTGGACGTGGACGCCGCCGTGCAACTCATACGTGAATTCCAGCACAGCGACCCGACTTTCGCCATCCTCAAGCACACCAACGCCTGCGGCGTGGCCACACGCCCGACCTTGCCCGAAGCCTGGAAGGCCGCCCTCGCCTGCGACAATGTGAGCGCCTTCGGCGGAATTTTCGTCTGCAACCGGACAGTGGACTTGGAGACAGCACAGGAGATTGACCAACTGTTTTACGAAGTGCTGATTGCCCCCGGTTTCGATGCTGACGCACAAGCGCTTTTGGCTGGCAAAAAGAATCGCATCTTGTTGAAAATCAAGGACTTCTTCGTGCAGTCCCGCTCCTTCCGCAGCCTGTTGAACGGCGTGGTGGAGCAGGACGCCGACCTGAAAGGCGAGACGCCTGATGACCTCAAGCAAGTGACTAAACTCGCCCCGACGGACGCTGAAATTGGTGACCTGCTCTTCGCCAGCACCTGCGTGAAGCACCTGAAATCCAACGGCATCGCCCTCGTGAAAAACCGCCAGCTCATCGGTATGGGCTGCGGCCAACCCAACCGGGTGGACGCCCTCCGGCAGGCCATCCACAAGGCCAAGTCCTTCGGTTTCGACCTACGTGGTGCCGTCATGGCCTCCGATGCTTTTTTCCCCTTCCCCGACTGCGTGGAAATCGCTCACTTGGAGGGCATTGACGCCGTTATCCACCCCGGCGGTTCTATCAAGGACCAAGACAGCGTGGACTACTGCGATGCGAACGGCATGCGGATGGTGATGACGGGGGTGCGGCATTTTAGGCATTGATTACTTTAAAATCCCTGCCCCCACCGCACATTCCAAGCACCTTTTCTTGTCGCAATAAACATTTTTCAACTGCAAAAGTCCCTGCGTCTGGTATGCAGAAGGCGGCTCCACGCCCAGCCGCTCCCAGCCTGAAATGACAGAATTCTTCTCTGGCGGCAAGGCTTCCAGCAGTTGAAGCGCCTTGTCCTTGAAGGCTTCTTCGCCCCGCATTTTACCGTACAAAAACAGGAACGGTACGATGGTGTTGATGGTCAAAAGCCGAATGGCCTCCTTTCCCAGCGACTTGTTTTTCTTGGGGGACTCTTGCCCGAACGTGTAGTGCGAGAGCCAGTAACCATCGAGTTTTACGTTGAAAAGTGCCTCAATATCCCCTTGTTTTTCCACCTCCAAAACCTTGCTGAACAGATGCGCCGACTGCGCTGTGAGCCGAGCGAATTCAGCCAGCCGGATGGTCGGAAAGTTGCCGGGGTGTAGCCGCAGAAACCGCCATTGCACCGCTTCGATGGGCGTTAGGCCATATTTTTTCCGAAGGAAATCGTACTCTTTTTTTAGTTCGTTTGGGTAAATATCGGCGCAGTCGTCGGGCAGCAGGCCGGACTGGCCGAAGAGCAGTGCTTCGAGTTGTGGAAGGTTGTCCTTGTGCCGGGCGAGGATGCGCTGTGGCAGCGAACGGGCCAGCATCTCGAACGGTTCGGCGTTCACTTTCAGCCCGAAGTTACGGGCGAGGAACTGGTAAAACGTCTCTTCCCAGTCGCCACCGTTGCGCTCTAGCGCCTCCCGAATGGCCGTGGTTTTTTGCTCCAAACGCTCTACCAACATGCGGTCGAGCCAAAGTGTGCGAGTCATTTGGGGCACAGTGTGGAAGTGGTTGTGGCAGGGTATCCAGTGTTCGTTGTACAGCAGTTTCTGGTACGTGGCGGCGATTCCTAGTGGCATGAGTTTGCGCATTTCGAGGCAGGGGATGCGGCTGCCGTCGGGTCGCAGCACGGGTTGGTCTTCGTCGAGCACGACGTGCAGGATGACGTTGCCATAGGCGGCATCGGACTGGTGCCCGTGCCGCAGCCATTCGCTGGCGGTGAGGTGCATCTCCACGTTGCCTGCCCAAGTGGTGTCGCCGATGCGGAGGCGGGCGTCGAGGAAGTCGGGGCCAGCGTGGGTGTTGTGTGAGCCAGGGCTGAGGATTTCGAGGGGTTCGCCTTCGGTGGTGTGCAGGTTGGCCTGCTCGAAGCGGCGGGTTCGCCACAGGAAGTGCAGGAGGTCTTCTTTCATGATATGTTTTTTAGTGTCAACTCCGATGGAGAAATTACGGAGGAAAACGGTTACGACCAGTTTTTGCCATGAAACAATTTCTTCACAAGCAACGCAAATCCCATCACCGTCCAAAAAGAGAACATGGCGTAGATGAGGCCAGGCTTCACGAGGTCTTCGTTGTGGAGGAGCACGCTACCTACCACGATGGCGAGGCTAACGTTCTCCAACCCTACTTCGATGCCGATGGTCATGCTATCTTGTGTTTTTATCCTTAACAGCTTGGATGCAGCGAAGCCGAAAACCAGCGCCGTAGCATTGATGGCCAGCAGAACGGGCAGCAGGGTCAAGAACTCCTCTCGGCTAATCTCGGTACCGCCCTGCTCTTTGCTGCCAAAGAATTTTATCAAATAAATGATGGCGAGCAGCACGACCGATAGGTATTTTAGGATTTTTTCGGCGGTGATGGACGGCTGCTCGTAGCGCCAGCGCAGCACCATGCCCACCAGTACGGGCAATATCATTACGATGAAAATATTGGCAATGGTGTCCCAAACAGGCAACTCGACGATGACGCTATCGCCGAAGTAGTACGAGTGTGCCCAGTTGGTGAAAATGGGTACCGTGACCACGGCAATAAAGCTGGCTATGGTCGTAAGGGCTATGGTGAGAGGTACGTTGCCCGAAAACCAATAAGTGATGAGGTTGGAAGTAGTGCCGCCTGGGCAAATCAAAAGGATAAAAACCCCAAGTTGGAAGGTGATGGAAAGCCCCAGTAGTTTGGCGATTGAAACCCCGATGAACGGGAAAACTATCATCTTCAAGAACAGTCCGATGATGGTGATGCGGGGGTTCTGCAAGATGTACCGAAAATCCTTTGTGGTCAATGATAGGCCCACGCTCAACATGATCATTGCCAGTACAGCCTGCAAAAACGTTTCAACACTTATGAATCCTACCAATGTATTGAGTTGAATGATTTAATACACGTTTCGATTGATGGAAACAATCCAGAACATCTCTTATTTTCGCCCCGACCCATTCCCATAAAATGATTGCCCCGTGAGACGCCAAAGGTAGAAAGGATTTCAAAAGTTGCTGAACAAACGATGAGAACCCTTGTCAACAAAATATTTTCCAAGTACTTGGAATATCGCATGGAGGCCAACCGCCACTTCATGGCCTCGCCGCACGAGACCCAACGGCGTGTGCTCATGGATTTGGTGCAGGCTCATGCTGACACGGAATGGGGGCGGATGCATGGTTTTGACCGCATAAACTCCCCCAAGGACTACGCCCGCCAAGTGCCCGTGCAGACCTATTTGAGCATGAAACCCTACATCGAACGGATGATGCGGGGCGAGACGGATGTGCTTTATTCGGGCTTCGTGGAGTGGTTCGCAAAATCAAGCGGCACGACCGGGGCAGTGAGCAAATACCTCCCGGTGACGCAGGAGAGCCTCATGCAAAACCACGTGAAGGGTGCTTGGGACACCCTCGCCTTCCTCTACGACAACAATCCCGAAAGCAATGTTTTCGCCCATAAATCGCTGGTGATGGGCGGTACTTTTTATCCTGACGAGGGCTACCCTGCTGTGACCATCTGCGACATCTCGGCGCTGCTGGTGCGGCAGATGCCGCTGGTGGGCCGCTTGTTTTACGTGCCGGATCCCAGGGTGGCCACGCTGCGCAATTGGGAGGAAAAGATCGTGATGATGTCCGAGATGCTGCTCGAAGAGGACATCTCGATGATTGGTGGTGTGCCTACTTGGACACATATTTTCTTGCAGAATGTACTGCAAGCCTCCGGCAAAAATTGCATCTACGATATTTGGCCCAACCTCGAAACCTATATTCACGGTGGCGTAAATTTCGAGCCGCACCGCAAGCAGTTCAACCATTATTTTTCTTCGCAAAAATTCTATTACCAAGAAATCTACAATGCCTCGGAGGGTTATTTTTCTATCCAAAACGACCTCCAAGACAGCAGCATGTTGCTCATGCTCGACAGCGGTACCTATTACGAGTTCTTACCCAAATCGGAATGGAGCGCAGAATACCCACGGGCCATACCGTTGCAGGAAGTGGAACTCGGGCAAGACTACGCACTCGTCATCACCACGAGCGCTGGCCTCTGGCGCTACACCATCGGAGACACCGTGCAATTCACCTCGCTCAATCCTTTCAAAATCAAGGTCAGTGGCCGCACGAGCCTCTACGTGAACGCCTTCGGTGAGGACGTCATCATCTCCAACACCGACCGGGCCATTACGCAGACCTGCCACGAACTTGACGCTATCTTGAGCGATTACACCATGGCGCCGGTTTATTTTGAGCAAGATAAAAAAGGCGGCCACGAGTGGATTGTGGAGTTTGAAAAAGCGCCCATTTGCCTCGATACATTTGCGGAGCGCCTGGATAAAAACCTGCAAAAAGTAAACTCCAACTATGAGCAAAAAAGATACAATTCGCTCGCCCTTGACCGTCTGCGGTTGCACACTGTGCCCAAGGGTACTTTCAGCGAGTGGCTCAGAGCGAAGGGTAAGTATGGTGGCCAACACAAGGTGCCTCGCCTATCAAATAACCGCAATTATGTGGAAGAAATACTCGCATTCACTCGCATTTATGCTTAAAAAATAGACCATGAGTTCGCCTGATGATATTTCCAACCAGCTGATAATCAAAGATTTTGAACTGGTATCACCCGAAGCGGATGCCCCTTCCGAAGCGGAATTGTTCCAGATGCTCTGCGACCGCATCTCGTGGCTCATCGAACACAACATGGAGTACCTGATGAGCCTGCTCTACCGCAACGACGTGCTGGAACGCAAAATCCATGATGCCCTTTCACCAGGCAACCCAGAGCCTGCGAATGTGGCACTCGCCAAGCTCGTCATGGAGCGCCAGCGTCAGCGCCTCGCCACGAAAAAACAGTACGGAAGCCAACGCTCCGAGGAAGTGGACGAAGACTTGAGGTGGTGATTCTCGAATATCAAATTTTGCCTTTCTTTGAAACTTTGTCACGCTTGCCGACAAATCAGCTTTGTTTTTTGAAGAAATGAGCAAGATTTACCATTTTTGTTAAAAAAAGTGAAAGCATAGGCAGCAGGTTGCTCCCTGTTGGCTATTGCCAAAACTACCATTCAATATTGCCAATGAACGGAATTGACAAGACAGACAAACTTATTCTCTCCACCTTGATGACCGACGCAGAGCAGGCGTACACAGACATTGCAAAGAAAATCGGTTATGTGTCGGGAGGGACGGTTCACGTGCGCATGAAAAAATTGCGAGACATGGGCATTGTGCGGGGCGCCAACCTCATCATTGACCACGAAAAACTGGGCTACGACATTTGTGCCTTCCTCGGTATCTACCTCGACAAAAGTTCGCTCTACGACGATGTGGCCGAGGAACTGAAGAAAATACCTGAAGTGGTGGAAGCCTACTACACCACGGGCCTTTACAGCATCTTCGCTAAAATCTATTGCCGGGACACCAACCACCTGCGGGACGTACTGCACGATAAAATCCAGAAGATTTCAGGTATTCAGCGCACGGAGACCTTTATTTCCCTGCAAGAAAGCATCAACCGTCCAGTGGACATTCTGACCGATGAAGACGGGGAATAACAGGCTTTGCCCTTCCATCTTCTAGTGCCGGTTGCCCGTTTTGGCAATGGTTGGCAGCATTTTGGTCTAATGATTGTGGTGACTAGGTTGGGTTTATATGAAAAAAACCACATCTTTTACTCATAATGGCTCGACAGCGTGCGTTAAATTGACTATGTTGTTCCATCTGAAACCTGTCAACTTCTTCCTTTGGGTGCTTTCCTTTCTCATGTTTGGGTTAGCATGTTTTTCCTTTTCCTACAAGCCAACGCAGGTCCTCAAGTCTTCAAGTCTTCAAGCCCTCCAACTCTTGAACGATGATACTGTCAAATACCGGGGTTACCGCCTCGACCTAACCAGTTTTGAAGTGCTGAAACGCACAGATGATTGGGTCAAAATCCGCTGTACCATTGTCAACTCTGGCCGGGTGAACGTGGATTTTTCAAAAAAAGGGACGGAGCATTGGGTGCAAATCAATTTTGACCAAACACTTTTCGACAATAAATTGGGCGGCCTTCGGCAAAACATTCGCCAAGCACTGTATGACGATGACTTCAAGTTGGCAGTGGGGCAAACCCTGCGTGGCAAAGAGCTGAAAGTGCCCGTGATGGTCATCGAAAAACCTGCACAGCCTGCACCAATTGCCAATGGTTTTGAAACGAAGGTAGGCACTAGCGCTGCGGTTCCCGAAAATGAAAGCCCAGTTGTGCTCGCTGGCAAAGGTGGTGAAGAGGAACCAGCTGCCGTTGAGCCTATCGCTCCGGGTATTACCGAAGATTGCCCCGACATCTACTTCCAGCGTCTGCGCATTGTCGAGCAAGATGATAAGTCAGCGACCATCGAGTACGCCATTGCCAACAAGGGGCACGGTGTGTTCAAGCTGTTTGAAAAGGGTAGCAAGTACGAAGAGAAATTGCTGATAAAAGCCTTTATATCAGGAGTGCCAACCCTTTCCAGGGGTGCTTTGCCTGCTGGTGAACAGATAGTTAAGCCACAGCCAGGCCACTCCGGTGACCTGCTCCCCGGTGATAGATATACTGGCTATATCAAGATTGATGTGCGTAAAAAGACCCGCTACATGAAAAGCCTCATCCTCTCACTTGACTCTGACCAGTTCAAGTTGGAGTGTGACAAGACCAACAACACGGATGCGGTGATTTTGGATTGAATTGCAGGTTTGGGGTAGATAACCAAAAAGAAAAGGGGTGCATAGCGTTTGCTACGTACCCCTTTTCTTTTGGCGAATTGAATTCTTAAGCCCCCAAGTAATGTTTCAGCAGTTTGCTGCGGTTGGCGCTGCGCAGCTTGTTGATGGCCTTATCCTTGATTTGGCGTACCCGCTCGCGAGTGAGGCCGAACTTGTCGCCGAT
The DNA here is from genome assembly GCA_964442355.1 of uncultured Saprospiraceae bacterium. GTDB lineage: Bacteria > Bacteroidota > Bacteroidia > Chitinophagales > Saprospiraceae > UBA6168. The sequence goes on from CAYTZS010000216.1 coordinate 8,080, forward strand.
GTCTTCCAATGACATGGGATGCTCTACACCGATGCCGAAGTACAACTTGATGACGTCCATCTGACGGTCGGTGAGGGTGCTCAACGAACGCTCGATTTCAGTGCGAAGCGACTCGGTGTACTCCAAGTCTTGGTCAGTCTTCGGTGAGTGGATGTTTTCCAGCACGTCAAGCAGTGAGTTGTCCTCGCCATCCACGAATGGGGCGTCCATGCTCACGTGGCGGGCAGCTACACCGAGGGTTGTTTCCACCTCTTCGGTTGGTATTTCGAGTAGGGTAGCCAGCTCTTCGGCAGAAGGTTCCCGCTCGAAGTTTTGCTCCAACTCGGAGAATGCTTTGTTGATTTTGTTCAGCGAACCAACCTTGTTCAGCGGGAGGCGCACGATACGGCTCTGCTCGGCCAAAGCTTGTAGAATGCTCTGGCGAATCCACCAAACAGCGTAGGAAATAAATTTGAAGCCACGGGTTTCGTCGAAGCGCTGTGCGGCTTTGATGAGACCTAGATTACCCTCGTTGATGAGGTCGCTGAGGGAAAGACCTTGGTTCTGATATTGTTTCGCAACGGAAACAACGAAGCGCAGGTTGGCTTTTGTGAGTTTTTCGAGGGCAGTTTGTTCGCCTTGCTTGATGCGCTTGGCGAGCGATTCCGTAGCTTCGGGGATATCGCTGAAGTCGATATAGATTTCGTCGATTCCGCGATCCTCGATCAGGGGTGCAATGCTGGCCACGGCGCCCTTGAACTTGCGCGAGCATTCACGGT
>CAYTZS010000217.1:0-8694 GCA_964442355.1 uncultured Saprospiraceae bacterium
GTTGGCACCAAATTGTGAGCTGCCGATTTGAGCATCGCCTGCTACATCATTGTTGAAAACCAGTCCGTAACCGAGGTAGGCTTTTTTGCCAAAAATTTTATGGTTCAGTCTTGAGTCAAATGCCGCTGACAGCGTTCGATAGTCAACTGGCACCGACGACCACTGGCTTCGGTAGTTTGCCAAAAAGCGTACGTCGCCGCCGAAAATGCCTGTCAGCGCTGGGTTCAGGTTGGCAGGTGAGTTGTTAAATTGCGAAAAGTGGATGTCCTGCCCCAAAGCAGCAAAGGAGTTTGTGCAGAGTAAAACAATGACTAGCCAACAACCGATACTTTTAAATTCAAATTTCATAAAACGGGTTTTATCGCAGAACTTGCACCCAAGTTACCGCAAGTGTTCATTTTAGGAAAATTTGCCACCATTTTATGTCGGAAAACAAGCAAATATCGTCAGCCTCCAAGTCACCGCTCAAGGTTGGTGTCACAGGTGGGATTGGCAGTGGGAAAACAACTGTTTGTCACATTTTTGAGCAGTTGGGCATCCCTGTTTATTACGCCGACGAGCGTGCCAAGTCACTCATACTCCAAGACGAAGAGCTTGTTGGTCAGGTGAAGAAGCTGTTTGGAGCTCAGGCTTATCTGGAAGATGGGACGCTCAATCGGAAGATGATTGCAGGCATCGTTTTTCAAGACCCTGAAATGCTCGAAAAACTCAATGCCATAGTTCACCCAGCAGTTCTGAAAGATGGTGAGTGGTGGCACAAACGCCAACATGATGTACCTTATACTTTGAAGGAATCGGCTATTTTGTTTGAAATTGGCAGTCAGGTTTTTTACGACAAAACCATCATGGTTTATGCCCCAAAAGATGTCCGATTGCAGCGTGTAATGCAACGTGATGGAGCTTCAATGGAAGCAGTCGAAGCTAGAATGGCTATGCAAATGGAGGATGGGCGAAAAATGCAACTGGCTGATTTCGTGATAGTTAATGATGGAGTACGACTGATTTTACCACAAGTGGTGGACATTCATCACCAATTGGTTGCTGTTTTTGAAAGCCAAGCGTAAAACTTTTTTCACGATACACATGAATTATTTTTCTAAATGGTACAGTTTTTGACCAACCTCCAAGTAACAGCCCAAAAATAATGGGCCGATGAAGCAAAAAACAACCTGCCGGCGCAAAAAAATCTTACATTTCCTATAAATTCCTGCCGGGGACAAGCACTCATAAATTGAATTTCCCTCCTAGTTTCCTGTCTGTAACTATTTATTGATTGGATGAAAATGTCCGACGTTCAATCGTCGTGGTTTTCATTGTTTTTTGTATTGAAAAAGACGACTATGCGAGTGCTTCACTTCCGTCCTTGGTGTGATTCCATTATTAACACCGCTGTTTCAACCTTCGACAGTAGAAGGCTGAAATCCAAAGCGACCTTGGCGATATTGTTTGCCTTGCTTTCGCTACCAATTTCGATGGCCATTGCCAATGAGCCGTCGTCTCCAAACCTCACCGCTTGCGACAATGTGACCAACGGCGGCTCCATTGCTGGTGATGAGTTCGGTTGTCCAAACCCGACTTGGGATCCCTCTATTATCACCAGCGTTGTGCTGCCAAGTGGTGGTTCAGGTGCCTTGGAGTATATTTGGATGTACACAACTGGCGACCCAACCATCCCAGTTTCACAGTGGAGTCCAATACCCGGCTCCAACACCCCAAGCTACGACCCAGGGCCGATTTCAGTTACAACCTATTATCGGCGCTGTTCGAGGCGGGCAGGCTGCTTTGAGTATGTTGGTGAAACTAACATCGTTGTCAAAGAGGCAATCTGTTGCGATAACGTGACGGACGGAGGCACAATTCAAGCAGACCAAATGGCTTGCCAGTCGCCTTTCGATCCTGTTGAGCTTACCAGCGTTACGCCACCAACTGGCGGAAGCAATGCCCTTGAATATCAATGGGTTGTGAGTACAACTGGAACAGCATACTCTCCCACAAACACAGATTGGACGTTTATTGCTGGTGCAGACAGCGAGTCCTACGACCCTGCTTCGCTCAACCAAACGACCTATTTTATCCGCCTCGCTCGCAGGCATGGATGTTTGGACTTTGATGGCATTTCCAACATGGTTGCAATCAACGTTTCCGACGACCTAGCTGCTACGGCAGAACCTGATGCGGTTGCTTGTTTTGGTGGCAACGATGGCTCCATCAACCTCACGCCCACTGGAGGTGCAGCACCATACAGTTACCTCTGGTCAGGAAATGCTGGTACCTCACAAGACCCACAAAACCTATCCGCAGGTACATACACGGTTACGCTTACCGATGCGAACGGCTGTACAACTACGACCAGTGCAATCGTACTGGACGGGGTGCAAATCACTTTGACTGCAACTGCCACCGACGAAAGCTGCAATGGCGCCGAAAATGGTGCAGCCAGTGTAAATAGTCCGAGCGGTGGGACAGCTCCATATAGTTTGGTTTGGAGCACCACGCCTGCTCAAACCACCTCGTCAATCGCTGACTTGGCTCCAGGCACCTACACCGTCACTGTCACCGATTCGCTTGGTTGTACCGCTACTGCATCAGCGACAGTGGATGCTGGGCCTCCAATTGACGTGACATTGGCATCAACTGACGTGATTTGTTTTGGGAAAAACGAAGGCACGGCCTCCATCTTTAGCATTGTCAACGGCTCAGGTAACTACACCTACCTTTGGAGCATTGGCGGACAAACTACTGCGACCATCAGCAACCTTTTCGCTGGCACTTACACGGTGACGGTAAGTGATACACAAGGCTGCTCTGGCACTGCATCGGCAACCATTGCCGACGGACCGCAGATTTTTCCGAATATTTCGGCAGTGGATGCCACCTGCAACTATTCAACAGATGGCTCGGCCTCGGTGGCAGCCACTGGCGGCGTTTCACCGTACACATATCTTTGGGACGACCCGGCAGCGCAAACCACCGCCACGGCAAACAACCTCGTGGCAGGCACTTACACTGTTACCATCACGGATGCCAACGGTTGTTCAACCACAGCAACTGAAACCGTTGAAGCACCTATCCCGGCGGATGTGGTTATTTCAGGTACAAACCTGAGTTGTTTTAATGGTCAAGATGGAACCGTTTCTGTAACTATTTCTAATGGAAATCCTGCTGTTTACAACTACATCTGGGATGACCCGGCAGCATCTACAACTCCAACAGTCACGGGTCTTTTGGCAGGTACTTATGGCGTGACGGTTTCGGATAATAATGGCTGCCTCGTTACGGAATCAATCACGATTACCCAGCCGACGCAACTTGTTATTTCGATGGATTCGGAGGATGCCACTTGCGGCAACGGCAGCGATGGTAGCGTTACTGTGACAGCTTCTGGTGGTACGCCATTGCCGAACGGCGACTACAATTACCAGTGGACTGCTAACAACAGCCCCAACGTCAGCTCGCTGGACGACGTGTCGCCCGGCAACTACACAGTGACAGTTTCAGATGCGAATGGCTGTACTGCTGTTGGGACGGCAACAATTGGTGCCCCGCCAGTGCTCACGGCCAGTTTGACAATCAACAATATAACTTGCAACGGTCTTGCCAATGGGCAAATGTCCGTCACGGCGGCTGGGGGTATTTTGCCATATACCTACGCTTGGGCCAATAACGGTGCTACTGGCACGTCCATCAACAACCTTGCCCCGGGCAACTACGCCGTAGTCGTTGCAGATTCCGTTGGCTGTACTGCATTTGCATCGGGCACAATTACGGAGCCTGCTGCATTGGCAGTGACCACCCAAAAATTTGACGTGGTTTGTGTGACCGACACTGACGGTTCGGCTGTTGCCTTGCCATCGGGCGGCACAGCGCCTTACACTTATGCTTGGTCTAGTGGTCAAACATCGGCCAGCATTGCCAACTTAGGCGTGGGCAATTACTTTGTGACCGTTACTGATGCCAATGGTTGCTCACAGGCTACCTTGGTCCAAATCATTTCAACCACGACTTTAGCTGTTTCTACTACCAAAATTGATGCTACCTGTTTTACGAGCACCGATGGCGCTGCCACGGCAGTTGTCACGGGTGGCACGGCACCGTTCAGCTATATTTGGAGCAATGGTGTCACCGTAGCTGCCAATACGAATTTGGGCGCTGGCACTTACGGAGTCACCGTGACCGATGCAGATGGTTGCTTGGTTTCTAGCTCCGCAACGGTGGCCTCACCATCACAATTAGTTGGCACTGCAACCGTGGCATCGCCCATCACAACCTACGGTGGCAGCAACGGGTCTGTGACAGTTTCGCCGACAGGCGGCGTTGCACCTTACACGGTTGTTTGGGGCAATGGCAGCACTGCAAATACGCTCACTGGGCTTTCAGCCGGTGCGTACAGCGTCACGACTACTGATGCAAATGGTTGCACAACCTCATCGGCAGTGAACCTGACGAACCCCTCCAAAATCGGCAATTTCGTTTGGCACGACCTCAACCAAAATGGCATACAGGACGCAGGCGAGCCTGGCTTGGCCAACGTGAAGTTGCACCTAATTGGTGCAACATCGACAGGCACACAGATTCATTACACCACTTTTTCTGACACCACAGGCAACTATGCCTTCGATGGCCTAGCTGCCGGAACCTACCAAGTGAAAGTGGACTTGCCAGCTATTCACGTCTTCTCGCCAGCCAACATCGGCAACGACCTCTTGGACAGCGACATCAATCATGCAGATAGCTCCACGATTGTGTTCAACCTAGCAATCGGCAACTACGAAAGCCGTTGGGACGTGGGTCTGATTGAACTGGACGAGAAAATCAACATCGGCGATTACGTTTGGCAGGATGTTGACAAGGATGGTATTCAAGACCAATTCGAACAAGGTATTGCCAATTACACAGTCCGGCTTTATAGCATGCCAAGCAATACATTGTTGCAAACCAAAACAACCAATACAAGTGGTAAATACCTTTTCACAGATGTGTACCCTGGTTTGTACCAAGTTGAGTTTGCGGTAGCTAATTTGCCCAACGGACAATTCTATTCGCCTCAAAACCAAGGTTCTAACGACAATGTGGACAGTGACCCCGACCCAGTAACGGGCCGCACGGCAACCTTCCAGGTTTTTCCATACACCGTTGACAACCTGACGATTGACGCTGGTGTGTACAAGGAATGCGACAACGTGACCGACGGTGGTCTAATCGGCTACAACGAAGCACTTTGCGGAATCGGTGCCGACCCTGCTGAAATCGTCAACCTGACCTTGCCATCTGGTGGCTTTGGTGTGCTTGAATACCTGTGGTTGAAGAGCACCGTGGCAATTTACAACGGACCTGGTGACCCTAACTGGACGCCAATACCAAACTCGAATTCACCAAGCTACGACCCAGGCCCGATAAACCAGTCAACCTACTACATCCGTTGCTCTCGCCGGCAGGGATGCTCAGATTATCCTGCTGAATCCAACATTGTTGCGAAAACCATCACGCCGAATCCGCTGGCGCAAATCATAGATGCTCCGGTAAGTATTTGCCATAACACTGGCGACCGCTTTGAGGCGGCAATCGCTGGTGGCGGTGCGACCTACTACTGGGAGTTTGGCGATGGTGCGAACCCCGCAAATGCCAGCTCAAGGGTCGTCAACCCGGTTTCTTGGTCAACACCCGGCACTAAAACCGTGACACTGACCGTGACCCGCTTTGGCTGCTCTGTGACGGTGACGATGCAAGTATTGGTCAATCTTTGCGGTGACCCGTTGATTGTCATTTTCGATGACGTGTCGGCTGAACTTGACGGTGAGGTGGCAAATATTCGCTGGAAAGTTTCAGGTGCTGTGCCGACGGCTTCCACGTTCTTCTTCGTGCAGCGTTCGGAGGATGGGGCAGCATTTGAAAATCTCAATGTTGTGTCTGGCACGGCTCACGATGCCAACGGTGTGTTCCAGTTCGTGGACGAACAATTGCGTTTGGGCGAGAACATTTACCGCATCGTTTGCCGACAGGACGGAAGTTCAGACCCCGATGGAATCTCACCGACTGCTAGTGTTTTCTACCAGCCAGCTGGGGTAATGCCCATCCAACTTTACCCAAACCCGACTCTTGGGAAAGTGACGGTTGAGTTTGTGAGACAGTCCTCCAATTTGTCCAACATTGAAGTTTGGAATACTTACGGGCGGCTCATGCAATCAATCGAAGTGCCTGCCATGACTGAAAAAGTTGAATTGGATTTGAGTGGCTTGGCACTTGGCGTTTACTGGGTGCGCATCCAGTCCGACAATGTTCGGGAGCAAATCGTGAAAGTTGTTAAATCGGAATAAGGTTTTTGGGTTTGACGATTAATGGAGCTTTCCTCGAAACATCAACCCTCATAAACCTGAAACCAATTGCCAATCAATCTCCATAGTTTTTTCAATACATAGTTATTAAAAATTGGCGGGTCGCCTTCAAGGGCGGCCCGTTTTTTCCAATTATTTCGATTTGAGAAAAAACAGGCTATCTTTGCACACCTAAAATCTCCCCTGCTATTGACAAATTATTGACCCAAAGGTGCGTGGAGCTGTCTCCTTCCCAACTTCCCACCGAGCATCCATCAAAAACTTAAGACCTTGAAAAAAAGAGTTCTCATCACCGGCGCAGCCGGTTTCATCGGCTCGCACCTATGCGACCGCATGTTGGCCGAAGGCTACCACGTTATCGGAATGGACAACCTGCTCACGGGCAGTTTGGACAACATCGAGCACCTCTTTCCTCGTGACGATTTCGAATTTTACCACCACGACATCACGAAGTTCGTACACGTGCCCGGCGAGATTCACTACATCCTGCATTTTGCCAGCCCGGCTAGTCCGATTGACTACCTGCAAATGCCCATTCAAACGCTGAAAGTGGGTGCGCTCGGCACGCACAACATGCTCGGTGTGGCAAAGGCGAAAGGCGCTCGTATTCTCGTGGCGTCAACTTCTGAGGTGTACGGCGACCCGCTGGTTCACCCGCAAGTAGAAGAATATTGGGGCAACGTGAACCCCGTCGGCCCTCGTGGGGTATATGACGAGGCAAAGCGCTTTCTGGAGGCCATCACGATGGGCTACCACACTTTTCACAAAGTGGAAACCCGCATTGTTCGCATCTTCAACACTTACGGCCCCCGTATGCGTGTGGAAGATGGCCGTGTACTCCCGGCATTCTTTTCCCAAGCCATCCGTGGCGAGGGCTTGACGGTATTCGGAGATGGTTCGCAAACCCGCAGCTTCTGCTACGTGGACGACCTCGTGGACGGCATTTACAAGCTGCTCCTCAGCGACTACGACAAGCCGATGAACATCGGCAACCCGCAAGAAATCACGGTAATGGAGTTTGCAAAGGAGATACTTGCGCTGGTCAACAACCCCAAGGCGCATATCATCTACAACCCACTACCGACGGACGACCCGAAGCAACGCAAACCGGACATCACCAAGGCCACCAACATTCTCGGTTGGGCACCGAAGTTTGACCGTGCAGAAGGGCTGCGGTTGACGTATGAATATTTTAAGAAAGCGGTTAAAGTTTAATTGAGCATTTAAAGTGGAGAATTGAAAATTCATGGGTGTTCAATTCTCATTTTTCAATTCTCCGTTCTCAAATATGAAAAAGATTCTAATTACTGGCGGTGCTGGTTTTATTGGTTCTCACGTCGTGCGGTTATTTGTCAATAAATACCCCGATTATCAAATTTTTAACCTTGACAAATTGACGTATGCGGGCAATTTGGAGAACTTAAAAGATGTGGAGGGCAATCCAAATTATACCTTCATTAAAGGCGATATAACAGAAGGCGCTGCCATGATGGAATTGTTCCAAAAATATGATTTTGATGGCGTCGTACACCTTGCCGCTGAATCGCATGTGGACCGTTCCATCACTAATCCACTGGAGTTTATCGAAACCAACGTCATCGGTACAATGAACCTACTGACCGCTGCAAAAACAGTTTGGAAGGGTAGGGAGGAAGGCCATGTTTTTTACCACATCTCCACCGATGAGGTGTATGGCTCGCTTGGCGACGAGGGTTTCTTTGTGGAAACAACTCCTTATGACCCACGCTCGCCGTACTCGGCTTCCAAGGCCAGCAGCGACCACCTTGTTCGGGCATTCTATCACACCTACGGCCTACCTGTGCTGGTGTCTAATTGCTCCAACAACTATGGGCCGAATCACTTCCCAGAGAAACTCATCCCGTTGGTCATTAACAACATCAAGCACAACAAGCCACTGCCCATCTACGGCGATGGCAAGTACACCCGTGACTGGCTTTGGGTGATGGACCATGCCGATGCCATTGACACCATTTTTCACAAGGGCAAAATCGGCGAAACCTACAACATCGGCGGGAACAACGAACGCAAGAACATCGAGTTGGTAACCTCGCTGTGTGACATTATGGATGAACTGTTGGGCCGGGCGCTTGGCACCAGCCGTGGGCTTATCACTTACGTGAAAGACCGCCCTGGCCACGACCGCCGCTATGCCATTGACGCAACCAAACTGAAAAACGAGCTCGGTTGGCAGCCAACCGTCCAACCCGAAGCCGGGCTGCGCCTGACGGCAAAATGGTACCTCGAAAACGAGGAATGGTTGGAACATGTGACTTCTGGCGCGTATCAACAGTACTACGACAAGCAGTATTCCTAACTTTCAGTTGGGCATAATAAAAATCTT
>CAYTZS010000218.1:0-8650 GCA_964442355.1 uncultured Saprospiraceae bacterium
AAAAATCTTTCACGGGAATGAGGAAATCAAGTGTAGTAAAACCGTCCACATAGTTTTCCATGGCAGGTTTCACAGCCATCAACAACTCATTTTCTATGTCGCCTGCCTTGGTTAGCGCAGCTTGGTAAACGGCATCATCAAAATCAAATTCCAGCTCCATGATGGCCTCATTGATGTCCATCATTTCCATCAAGAATTCAGGGGGCAGCTCATTTTTACCCTCCTCCAGCAATCCTTTTAGTTCCAAAATGTACTTCAAACGTTTGTCAAAGTCAGCCAATGTCAGGTATGCCTGGTTGTTCAGCGTGGACTTCTCCAAAATCTCGGCTTGCTGCGCTTCAGGTGCCATCGTGTGAAAATCAGGATGGTACAGCTTGCTGTTTTTCAAAAACCGCTGCCGCAAATCCGTCTCATCTGGGAAAAAGGAAACGGGTATTCCAAAAAAATCAAAGTAATCCATATCTAAGCCTTTGGGCATTGCCGTTTAGAACAACCTCGAAATATCCAATCCCAAGGCGAATACCATCAAAGAAATCAAGATGACGAAACCAACCATGGTCGCTATTTCCATGAACTTGTCGCTCGGCTTTTTACCGGTCAAAACCTCGAAAAGCAGGAACATCACATGGCCACCATCCAATGCAGGTATTGGCAACAGGTTGATAAATGCCAACACCAGCGACAACATGGCTGTCAAGTTCCAAAACGATTGCCAGTCCCAAGTTGGAGAAAACATGCCGCCAATTGAAATGAAACTGCCAAGGCTTTCCGTCACTTTGATATCACCGGAAAACATCTTGCCGTAAGCTTTCCATTGTGAGCCCAGGAAGTTTTTGACCCGCTTCCAACCCGCTGGGAACGACTCAAAAAAGCCGTACTCCTGCTTTTCTGTCTTGAAATACTCGCCGAAATCGGCAACTGGCGCTGCCCCAATGCGGCCGTTTTCGTCGGTATGAACGGTCAGGTTGAGGGTGTCAGCATTGCGAAGCAAGGTGACTTGAATGTCGGTGTCCGGTAGCTTAGTTTTCGTCAGACTGTCATAAAAATCTCCAAAAAATGGCATCGGCTGTCCGTTCAAGCCGATGATTTGGTCGCCAACCTGAATGCCTGCTTTTTCGGCGGGGGCTTGCTCACATTCTTTCCAAAAGAGGAAGCCGGAACATTTACCCTTTCCAAAACCACCGACCTTAAATGGGCGACGTACGCTGAACAGCGCTATGTCCTTGTTTTTGTTCAAAGATATGAATTCGGCAGCTTCACTCGTTATGGTCAATTCGACAGGTTGACCGTTGCGTTCAACGGTTAGCTTCCGAGCACCATCAATTACGATATGGCTTTTAACCAAACCAGGGCTAACGCGCTCCAATTGGTAAGTATCTACCGCTATCACGTGGTCGCCTGGAAGCATCCCGATTGACAAACCCAGAGAATCTGGTTGAACGCCATAAGTGGCATTTTTGGTAGGTAGGTATTCCTCGCCCCACGTGAAAAATATCATGGAGTAGATGATGAAGCCAAGGATGAAATTGACGGTGACACCGCCAATCATGATGACTAGCCGCTGCCAAGCTGGCTTAGAACGAAACTCCCAAGGCTGTGGTGGCTCCTTCATTTGCTCGGTGTCGAAGCTTTCGTCCACCATGCCAGCAATTTTCACGTAACCACCTAGCGGCAGCCATCCGATACCATATTCTGTTTCCCCGATTTTCTTTTTGAAAAGCTCAAACCATGGATCAAAGAAAAGATAGAACTTTTCCACCTTGGTTTTGAACCATTTTGCAGGCAGGAAGTGGCCGAGTTCGTGCAACACTATCAAAATAGAAAGGCTTAACACCAATTGCCCTACCTTAACTAGAATATCCATATTTCGTGACTGTATTTTGGAGAAAAACAGGAAGCGAACCCTCCCGCTTGCATTTCCAAATTTTTGATGAAGCGCAAAAGTAAGCTGATTTCGGTTTTTTCAGCATTTTTCAAGTTTCAGAACAAACGAGCAGGTCGAAAGTTAAGTATGCTAAATCCGAGACTCGCTTCGGAAAAGATTTCAGGCGTGCGCACTGGCAGCTACAAATGTTATTTTTGCACCATGATTCTGTTCTACTGCAACGACATCAAAGGCGATTTTGCCTACTTCTCAGAGGAAGAAACCAAGCATTGCACGCAAGTGCTGCGCAAAAAACTAGGCGATACCGTCCATTTCATTGACGGCGTAGGGCATTGGTACGAGGGGCAAATCGAGGAAATGAGCAAGCGACAAGTCATTGTGAAAATCAAGTCGAGGCACGTCGGCACCGACCACACCAGCTTCCGGCTACACATGGCTGTTGCTCAGCTGAAAAACATGGATCGTTTCGAATGGTTCTTGGAGAAAGCTACGGAAATTGGGGTGGACGAAATCACGCCGCTGCTCACCGAGCACACTGAACGCAGCAAATTGCGCTACGACCGTTTGGAAAAAATAATCCTTTCCGCTGCCAAACAATGCTTGCGAACTCGCTTGCCTAAGTTGAACGAACTCGTTGATTTTGAGGATTTTATAAAAAAATTTGAAACCAACTCACCTGGTGCTCGTTTTGTTCCGCATTGCCACAGCGCAAATTTGCCACACCTAAAAAACAACTGTCAACCCGGCGCAAACGTTACCATACTCATCGGCCCAGAAGGTGATTTTTCACTTGCCGAAGTGCAAGAGGCAGTTGCACGTGGGTTCTTGGAAGTGAGCCTCGGCGCCAATCGTCTGCGCACCGAAACGGCAGGAATCGTGGCTTGCCATACCATTCACTTAGTCAATACTTAACCTTAGATGAAAAGTATATTATCCCTGTTTTTGCTCTCGTTGCTTGGGTTTTTCCCTTCCGAAAATGCACCAACCAAACTTGCTTTGCTCAAATACAATGGTGGTGGCGACTGGTATGCCAACCCAACATCTTTGAGCAACTTGGCTCGGTACTGCAACGAGCAGCTCGGCACCGACCTTGACCCTGACTACGCAACGGTGGAGGTAGGCAGCGTTGAACTTTACAATTACCCGTTCATTCACATGACTGGCCACGGCAATGTGGTTTTCACGGACGCCGAAGCCGAAAACCTGCGTAACTACCTCGTTGGCGGCGGATTCCTGCACATTGACGACAACTTCGGCATTGACCCCTTCGTTCGGCCAGCAATGAAAAAGGTGTTCCCAGAGTTGCAGTTCATCGAGTTGCCCTACAGTCACCCCATTTATCATCAAAAATTTGAGTTCAAAAATGGCTTGCCCAAAATCCACAAACACGATGACAAGCCATCACAGGGTTTTGGTTTGTTCTGGGAGGGCAGGCTGGTTTGTTTTTACAGCTATGAATGTGACCTTGGCGACGGCTGGGAAGACCAGTCTGTTCACAACGACCCAGAAGAAAAGCGCCAACAAGCCTTGAAAATGGGAGCAAACTTGGTCCAGTTTGTTTTTCAGCAGTGACAAATTCTGATACGCCTCAAATTTTACTCAAAATTCAAGGCTTCTTTTTTGGCACTGGGTCATAGCCGCCCGGCGACCAAGGATGGCAACTTGCCAAGCGCCTTATCCCCAACCAAATTCCTTTGAAAACGCCCCACTCTTGAATTGCCTCAACCGTGTACTGCGAGCAGCTGGGATGGTACCGACAAGATGGCGGCAAAAGCGGCGAAATGAAACGCTGGTAAAGACGAATGGGAAGGATGAAAATGTACTTGAAGAATTGGACCATGTGTTTGCAAAAGTCGTTAACAGGTGCTTAAGTTTTTTGGAGCAATATTAACACCACAGAAGCCCCAAAGTTGGTGAGATTTGTCCCACAAATTGAAGATGGCTTATGGGCTAATTTTCAGAAAATAATTTGACATGGCTGGCTAGTTTTGCCGGGCAATTGAAATACGGAACTTGTCTACCGTTTGGTAGTTTACAAGCGTTCCAAAAGCAGATTCCAGTGGAAAAAACCTTGTCGCAATATGACGCCGTCGTGAATCGGTGTCAGGAAATTTTTCTCAAAAAAACGCACGACTACGGTACGGCATGGCGCATCCTGCGCCCCAGTTCGCTGACCGACCAGCTTTTTATCAAGGCAAAGCGCATCCGCAGCATTGACGAAAAGTCGAAGCAGATGGTGGAGGATTCCATCGAGGGCGACTTCATCGGACTCGTGAACTACGCCTACATGGCGCTCATCCAGTTGGAGCTTTCAGGGGACGACGACATGGAACTTTCACCTGCAAAAGCCCGTAAACTCTATGAAAATCAAGTGGAAATCGTGCGCAATTTGATGATTGCAAAGAACCATGATTACGGCGAAGCTTGGCGGGACATGCGCATCAGTTCCATCACCGACATGATTTTGATGAAAATCCTGCGCATCCGCCAAATCGAGGACAACAAAGGCAAAACCCTCATCTCTGAAGGGTTAGACGCCAACTACGCCGACATTGCCAACTATGCAATTTTTGCGCTGATATTACTAGGCGAACAAAGCTGAAATTACATTCGAGTTGTTCCAACACTATTGAAAACTCGAAACGCAAAGCCCATTTCTAAAATTTGTAAACCAGACAGACATGACGATTTATACCTTAGTTCTTTATGTAGCTATCGCCGCTGTGGCACTTACCGCCATCACTGGCTTCGTTTTAAAAGCTCAAAAAAGCTGGTTGATGACCTATCTCCAGCATTTTTGCGGATCGCTTTTCATCTTCTCAGGATTCGTCAAAGCAGTTGACCCATTGGGTACGGCCTTCAAGATGGAGCAATATTTTGCGGAGTTCTTCTACACTTTTGGCGAAACGTCCCTGAAGGGCATCGCTCCAATGTTCCCCTGGTTAGCTGGACATTCGGTGCTGTTTTCCATCGTCATGATTGTGTTTGAGATTGCATTGGGTGTCATGCTGATACTGGCCTATAAACCTAAATTGACGAGTTGGCTTTTCTTGGCACTGGTTGCCTTCTTCACTGTCCTCACTGGATTCACTTACCTCACAGGCTACGTGCCTTCAGGTGTCAACTTTTTTGAGTTTGGCAAATGGGGTGAATACGTCAAGACCAATATGCGTGTAACCGATTGTGGCTGCTTCGGCGACTTTCTAAAGTTGAAACCCAAAGTAAGCTTTTTCAAAGATGTTTTCCTGTTGCTGCCTGCCATCTACTTCGTTTTCAAGCATAAAAATATGCATCAGATGTTCACCGCTGGCGCTCGTCTCTGGACGACACTGTTGGTAACAGCTGGTTTTGGCGTTTTCTGTTATTACAACACCTTCATGAACGAGCCAGTCGTTGATTTCCGCCCATTCCGTGCAGGCGTGGACGTGCGTGCGCAACGTGAAAAAGAAGCTGCCGAAGAAGCCGAAGCATTCAAAGTGACAGCTTACAAGATGAAGAGCAAATCAACTGGTCAGGTCGTAGAACTTCCGATTGACCAATACATGAAGGAGTACGAAAAATACCCAGAAGCTGAGTGGGAAATGGAGCAAGTAAAAGTCAATCCTGACTACGAGCACTCCAAAATCAGCGAATTTGAAATCACTGGGCCCGATGGCTCGAACATGACCGATGCTTTGCTGCAAGATTCTGGCTATTTCTTGATGGTGGTTTCCTACAAATTGAAAGAGACAGGTCGGGAAACCAAAACAACGACGGTTCAGGACTCCACATTCGTCACCGACTCGATGTTGGTTACTGGAACCGATTCTTTCCAGTACGTGCAACGATTCACAGGCATGACACCAAGGGAAGTCACTGAGGAACTAGTAACATTTGACCCCGAATATTTGAGCCGCTTCAAGGATATCATCAATCCAGTCATCAATGCAGCACGTGGCACAGGCGTAAAGTTCTTCGCAGCAACGGCTCCCAACGACCCCGAGGTCATCGCTCAATTCAAGAAACAATCAGAGAGCGACTATCCATTCTTCACTGCTGACGACTTATTGCTGAAAACAATCCAGCGCTCCAATCCGGGCATTGTACTCTGGCAGAATGGCAAAATCTTGGCAAAATGGCACTACAAAGACATGCCAAGTTTTGAGCAAATGAAAGCGCAGTATATAAAATTACCTGCTAAGCAATAGTTGGCAAATTAGGCTGCCCAGGAGATTTAGCGGGTTTAGTTCCGTTCAACTAAACCCGCTAAACCTCCTAAACTTTCTAAGCCAGTTACCAAAAAAACCGCTTTCTTTGCAGCTGTTAATCGCAAAACCGGAAATACCTCGCTTGCTTAGGTTTGACATTTTGGACGGGATTTAGGGCAAAATGGTGCCCCGAAAAGCTAGGGCAAGTGAGTTTGAAATCAAATTATGCTGAGCAGAAGAAACATCCGCATCAAAGTTATGCAGGTGCTATATGCCATGAGCCGTGACAAGGAATTATCGTTCCGACACGCCATGCTTCTCTACCACAACAGTATTCGCCAGTCCTTTGAAATGTACCTTTTCAATGTACTCCAACTCCAGCGGGTGGCTGAGTACGCAAAGATTGACTACGCTTCCAAGCAGGCCAAGCACAGACCCACCGAAGAGGACAAAGCCTTCCGACCAAAACTATGTGACAATGAAATGATTCGCTCCATTCAGGATAACCGGGGCTTCAAGACATTGCTAACCACACACAAGATTCTGGAAAAACTCTCCGAAGACGATACCCGGTATCTCTACAACGAATTTGCAAAAACAGAGGATTATGTCGAGTTCTTGGCAAACAAAGATGACAGCCCTGAAACTTACCGACAGGCGATACTCAACTTGTACAAGCACTTCAACGGCAGCGAGCACTTCAACGAGATGGTAGAAGACCGCTATTTTTCATGGTATGATGACAAGTCGCTCATCGTTGGAGCCATGAAAAAGACGCTGAAAGCACTGCCTGCTACCGGTGATTTTTACCAAGAATTTGAACCTACCGACGAAACGGTCAAAGAGTTCGGTGAGATTTTGCTCCAAAAAGTCAGTAACGAAGACAAGGAATTACTCGAAATCATTGAACCTTCCCTCAAGAACTGGGATGCTGAGCGAGTCGCCATCTTGGACATGATTTTGCTCAAAATGGCGCTCTGCGAGCTGATGACTTTCGAGACCATCCCCACAAAAGTGACACTCAACGAGTACGTCGAAATCTCCAAGCAATACAGCACCGACAAGAGCAAAGACTTCATCAACGGCATCCTCGACCGATTGATGAAAAAACTGGAAAAAGAAGGCAAAATCGTAAAAGAAGGTCGGGGGTTGATTGATGAGTAAGTGTTGCTGACGGCGCGGCCGATTTAGTGCTGTCAGCAAACAAATAAGTTTAGGTACATTCACACCATAATTGCACCCAAGCAAAAGCTCAATCCAGAAGGCACCCAACAGGCTCGACAATTCGATTTCCTACCTATTTTGTTATAACTATAAACCTGTTTGAGATGAAAAAGGCATTTATCACAACCTATTTTCTAATTGCATTCTTGATTGCGCAGCTCTCCGCACAGCACGAGGGCGCACCAAATGCGCTCGCATTTCGTTGGACTTGGAACAACTTCCAGTATCCGCTTACGCAAAAATTTGACCGCTTCGACTATTCCACAGGCGTTGAACTGACTTACGTTCGTCACCTTGCTAAAATGCTCAACCTCGCCGTACCACTGAAAATTGGCAAGGCCAACTTGCCGCTTGATGGTGAAGGCACAGTGCGAAATGCCGAATTAATCGGTAGCCTAGACGCTGTGCTCCAACTCAAATTCACCAAGCCTGAATCCAGATTCTACCCCTACCTGCTCGCTGGTGCTGGCCTGATGACAGAAACTGAAAATGACTGGGCGATGAACCCAGAATTCCCGGTGGGCCTAGGCTTAAACGTTAAGCTGTTCCCTAACCTTTACTTAAGTGCCGAGACTCAGTATCGGTTTGATTTGAACGATAATCGCAATCAACTCCAACACGCACTGGGCATCTGGATGGTACTGGGTGGCAAATCCGAAGAGAAAAAAGATAACGATAAAGACAAGGACGGCATCACCGACAGCGAAGACCAATGCCCTGACGAACCTGGTACAGCTGCCCTGATGGGGTGTCCTGACAATGATGGTGATGGCGTGGCCAATAAGGTGGACCAATGCCCCGATGAAGCGGGCAAGCCTACACTAGCTGGCTGCCCAGACGCAGATGACGACGGCATACCAAACCACCAAGACCGATGCCCAGATGCACGCGGCTCTGGCGCCAATCAAGGCTGCCCTGACTCAGATAGCGATGGGGTAATTGACCCAGACGACAGATGCCCTGAAACTGCTGGCCCTGCCTCCAACAAAGGATGCCCAGAACTCAAACCAGAAGAAAAAGAAGTGCTGGAATTTGCCAAGAAAGCTGTTCAGTTCGAAACTGGGAGTGCAAAATTGTTAAGTAGTTCATTCGTGACTTTGGATGAAATCGCCCAAATCATGCGCAACAATCCAGGACAAAAACTGCGTATCAGCGGCCACACGGACAGCATTGGTGAAGTTGACGAGAACCAAGTATTGTCAGAAAAAAGGGCCAAAACCTGCTACGATTACCTTGTTTCAAAGGGCATACCAGCTGCTCGGATTAGTCACACTGGCTACGGAGAATCCAAGCCCATTGCTGACAACTTGTACGCACCTGGCCGTGAAAAAAACAGGCGGGTGGAGTTTGAGAT
>CAYTZS010000219.1:0-1355 GCA_964442355.1 uncultured Saprospiraceae bacterium
GGGGGCGTAATTTGCCCTCCGGAATTTGCCCGCCCCCTGACCCCCACGCTAAACTGGCACGTATGCTCCGCCCAATCTTTAAAACTTGTCTTTTTATGAAAACAACGCTTACTTCCCTCTTTGTCTTTTTCACCTGTTTTTTGGGCAAAACCATTGCCTGTGACTGCCTACCAATCCCTGATTTTTGCCAGACCATCACTTACCAGAACAACGGGGAGATACTCGACTGGCTCAATATTTACCGGGTAAAAGTGATGACAAAAACGGCCAATGGCATCAACGTTTTTGTGTCTCAGACCTACCACGGAGAGAATATAACAGGCCACCAAATCTTCTTTGCAGACGGCAACGGGGCAGACTGCGTTATGTTCGTCACGCAATTCAACGTGGGGGAGGAACTGATTGTCGCAGCGGCAAAACAAGACGACAATTGGTACATCAGCGAGTGCGGCATCACCTTTTTGAAGGTGGAAAATGGGATGGTCAACGGCCCAATCACATCAAACCTGACGCAGGTACCACTCAGCGAGTTCCCTGCGCTCGCCAACTGCGGCGACCTAACGGCATCCCCAACCCACGAACCCACAGGGCCAGTGGCGTTCGCCGTACAGCCCACCCTCGCCTACGACCAAGTGGTCGTGAAGACAAAAGGCATTTCCTCCACCGACCTGCGGGCCAGCGTGTACGACGTCAATGGCAGGCTCATACACCAGCAAGTTCTCGCGCAAGGCAGCACTTTTTACGGTGCGCAAATACCCGTTGGCAACTGGGCTGCCGGGGTCTATTTTTTCAAACTGGAAGCAATGGGCCGGGAGGAGGTTTTCAAGGTGGTAAAAATGGACAGGCAGTAGCACGCTCACAGCACCAACTCCACCCGGTACGAATAACCATCCCGTTTCACCACTTTGAAGCCACGGTGCTCGAACATGCGCAGCATGACTTCGTTGCTGGCCAATGCCTCGGCCTGGATGCGTTCCAAGCCCCGCTCCTTGGCAATGCCGAGCATGAAGTCCATCAGCTTGCCGCCGATGCCCTGCTGGTGCCACGGGTCAGCCACGATGATGGAGAACTCGGCGCTCTTGTTCGTGTAGTCGTTGACGAGGCGCACAACGCCCGCCAGCATCTTCTGGCCCTGCTCCTCCACTTCGGCCACGATGGCCAACTCCCGGTCGTAGTCGATGTGCGTGAAATGCACGAGGAACTTGTGGCTCATCTTCGGCACGTACCCGAAAAATCGGAAGTAGATGCTCTCCCGTGACAGCTTCTCGAACATCTCAGCCTCCAGCGGCTCGTCCTCTGGACGAATGGGGCGGAACAGCGCCACCTCGCCATTTTTCATCACTACTTCCTTCGTG
>CAYTZS010000219.1:1365-8582 GCA_964442355.1 uncultured Saprospiraceae bacterium
CCGGGTAGGGCGAAATCACGAGGTGGTCGTAGGTGAAATGCCCCTGCCGCTCCGGCAGTTTTTCCAGTACGATATGCGAATCGAGCACCACGCCCCCTGCCTCGTCCACCACGTAGGGGTTGATGTCAATCTCCTTGATTTCGGGGAAATCCATGACTAGATAAGCGAACTTCAACAATAGGAATTGGAGCGCCTGTAGGTCAACGCCGGGTCGCCCACGGTAGCCTTGCAGCAGCCGATAGACCTTCGTGCGCTCAATCATGCGGCGGGCCAGCGCCATGTTCAGCGGTGGTAGACCGATACTGATGTCCTGAAAAACTTCCACCGCCGTACCGCCCAATCCGAAGGCGAGGACAGGCCCGAAGACGGGGTCTTTTTTTGCCCCCACCAAAAGTTCAAAGTCCTTTTTAATCATTTTTTCCACCAAAACCCCCACAATCTGGGCATCGGGACGGTGGTGCTTGGCATTGCTGATGAGCGCTTCGAAGGCCCCTCTCACCTCCAGTTCCGACTTGATGTTGAGCAGTACCCCGCCCACGTCCACCTTGTGGCCGATGTCGGGGCTGTCAATTTTCATCACCACTGGGAAGCCGATTCTCAGCGCTGCCTCGACGGCTTGGTCGCTGGTTTTCGCCACCACGTTGATGGCCACCGGAATGTCGTAGCAGGCCAGCAGTTGCTTGCCTTCCGGCTCGGTGAGCGTAAGCCTGCCCGCATCCAGCGCCTGTCGGATGATGGCAGTTGCTTTTTCTTTCTCGGGCAAAAATGCTTCCGGGGTTGTGGGCGGCGTTTCGTACAAAAGTTCCAAGTTTCGGGCGTGGTTGTACATGCTCAAAAAAGCCTGCACAGCCTCTTCTGGGTAGCGGAAACTGGGAATGCTGCCTTGTTCGAGTATTTCACGGCCATCGGCCACATCGGCCTCGCCCATCCAGCACGACACCAGGGTCTTGTGGGTGTTTTTTGAAAACGCCACTACCTGTCTGGCAATCTCCGCCTCACTGATGACCGCCTGCGAGGCTGTGATGGTCAGCACGCCGTCCACGTTGGGGTCGTTCAGCATCAATTCGAGCGCCCTGCCGTAGTTCACTGCTGGGGTATCGCCGAGCACGTCAACGGGCACGCCGTGGCTCCAGTGTTCGGGCAGGAACTTGTTCAGCGCCTGCATGGTCTCGTCCGTGAGCTTGGCGAGTTCACCGCCGTTTTTCATCAAAAAATCGGTGGCGAGCACAGCGGGGCCACCCGCATTGGTGAGGATGGCGAGGCGGTTGCCGCTGGGGCGAGGCTGCATGGCCAGTGCCTGCGCCACGTG
The DNA here is from genome assembly GCA_964442355.1 of uncultured Saprospiraceae bacterium. Lineage (GTDB taxonomy): Bacteria > Bacteroidota > Bacteroidia > Chitinophagales > Saprospiraceae > UBA6168. Next base: position 2,675 of record CAYTZS010000219.1, read on the forward strand.
GAAAAGCTGCGAAATCGTCTGCACCCGCACGATGCCCGCCCGCCGAAAAGCGGCGTCATAAGCGGCATCGTTGCCAGCCAGCGACCCCGTGTGCGAGAGCGTGGCCTGCGCTCCTTCTTCGCTTTGCCCAGCCTTCAGCACGATGATGGGTTTTTGGCGGGAAAAAGCCCGTGCGGCACTCATGAACTTGCGGGGGTCGGCGAGGCTTTCCATGTAAATCAGGATGCAAGCGGTGTTCGGGTCGGCCCCGAAGTAGTCAATCAGGTCGTGGTAGCCGACGTCCACCATTTCCCCCACGGACACGAAGTGGCTGAAACCGACGCTTTGGCTCACCGACCAGTCGAGGATGGCCGTGCAGAGGGCGCCGCTCTGCGAGATGAAGGCAATCTTGCCGGGCAGTGCCATCCGGCTGGCAAAGCTGGCGTTCAGGCCCAGCGCCGGCGCAATGATGCCGAGGCAATTCGGGCCGATGATGCGGATGTCGTACTGCCGGGCTATTTGCCCAAGTTCGTTGTACAGGCGCATGCCCTCCTGCCCCGATTCCCGGAACCCCGCCGTGATGATGATGGCTCCGCCGATGCCCGCTGCGCCACAATCCCTGAGAACGGCAGCCACGGCTTTTGCTGGCACAGCGATGATGGCGAGGTCCACCGTGCCCGTGATTTTTTTCACGGAAGCAAAGCTCTTCCTCCCACGGATGGTACGGTGGCCGGGGTTCACGGGGTAGATTTTGCCTTTGTACCCGCCGTTGAGCAGGTTGTCCATAATGGCATAGCCTACCGTGCCCGCCTTGTCGGAGGCGCCGATGGCGGCAACGGACTTGGGTTTGAAGATTTTATCGAGTGGATACATGTGAGGGATTTACGATTGGGTGATTTACGATTTACGATTGGGGATTCGGGGCTATTCCGGGTCGTTTGGATTTACGAAGATGCCCAATCGTAAATCCAAAATCGTAAATCGTAAATCAACGAAATTTCCACCAGTGCCGCAAATTGCCCATGACGGAGTGGCTGCGTAGCTCGTATTCCTCCCAGATGGAGCGAAACGAACTGGTCACTTGGCGGTCGAAGGGCATGGGCTCGCCGTTGATGCCCGCCACGAAATTGTGGACGCATTGCGACAGCACCGCCACGTTGTAGCCGCCTTCGAGGGTGGCGAAGATGTTCGAGGAACGTTCTCGCAACAGTTGGCCGACCTTGTAGAAACTGCTTTCCGTCACCCGAAGTTGCAGCAGCAGGTCGTACTGGTGCGCATCGAAGCCAGCGGAAACGGCCACCACGTCAGGCTTGAACTGTTCGAGCACTTGCATGCAATTGTTCACAGCGTCCATGAAGACGTCATCGCCGCTTTCGGGGGGCAGCGGCATGTTCATGGTGAAGCCTTTGCCCTTGCCCACCCCGATTTCGTTCACGTAGCCGTGCCCCGGAAATGCGGGGTACTGGTGGATGGAGCAATAAAACACTTGGTCGGTTTCTTCGAAAATATGCGAAGTGCCGTCGCCGAGGTGCCCGTCGAAGTCGAAGAGGAAGACCCGCTTGCCTTCGTCGGCGAGTTTTTGAGCAGCGATGGCCACGTTGTTGAACAAGCAAAATCCGCTGGAACGGTTGGGGTAAGCGTGGTGCCCAGGCGGGCGCACGAGGGCAAAATCGCCCCGTTCGCTGGCCAAGACCGTGGCACCTACTGCCCTAATCGCTGCCTCGTAGCTGCCGGGCGAGGTCATCGTATCAGGGTCGAGGTGGGCTTGTGCCTCGCAGGCGGCCTTCACCTTTTCGATGTGGTGGGCAGTATGCACCAGCGGCAACCAATGCGAGCCGTCGGGCACCTGGGTGGTGGGCAGGTCTTCAAATGCCTCCAAGCGCTTGGCGTTTTCAGGGTGCATCCCCGTGTCGTGCTGGAGGAAAACGGGATTGTAAATGAGTTTCATCTTCTGTGGAGGTTTGTGATTGGCAAAGAACGGAACCCCGTGAAAACAGGCAACTGATTTTAATCAACGGGGTTGGGGGTTGTGGTCATTGGTGGTTGGCTTCTGGCTGTTGGTTATTGGCTGTTGGCTGTTGGTCATATTTGCAACTATTTGAAATTCAGCGAATTGCAGGATGATATTACTTTGGACTACTGCTATCTGGCACCGTTTTTCCAAACCTAAGAATCTCCTCAAAACCCGAACTTCCCTGGCAACCACAAACTTAGCGCTGGGAAAAAAGTCACCAACAACAGCGCAGCCAGCATAGCAATGAACAACGGGAGCAGGGGTTTTACGACCTTTTCGATCGTGGTACCCGCTACGCCGACGCCGACGAACAGCACCGAGCCTACTGGCGGTGTACAAAGCCCAATGCAAAGGTTCATCACCATGATGATGCCGAAATGCGTAGGGTCAACACCCAGCGATTTTACCACCGGCAAGAAGATGGGCGTGAAGATGAGCACCGCCGGGGTCATGTCCATGAACATCCCGACGAAAAGCAGCAACAGGTTGATAATCAGCAAGATGACCACCTTGTTGTCGCTGATGGAAAGCATCAACGCCGTGATGTTTTGTGGGATATTTTCAAACGCCATAATCCACGACATGCTCATGGAAGTAGCTACCAGCAGCAAGACGATGGCCGTCGTGCCTGCCGACCGCAGCAAGATGGGGGAAATGTCTTTCCATGTTATTTCCCTGTAAATAAACGCAAGCCCCAAGCAGTACACCACCGCCACGGCTGATGCCTCCGTAGCGGTGAAGATGCCCGCCACGATGCCGCCAATCACCACCACGAGCAGCAACAGGCTGGGGAATGCGGCGATGAAACTGCGCACCACCTCGCTGAGCTTGCTGCGTTGGCCGACTGGGAATTGCTTCCATTTCGACCAAAAACCCGCAACCAGCATGAGCAAAACCCCGGTGACGATGCCCGGCAAGTAGCCCGCCAGAAAAAGCGCCGCAATGCTCACCCCGCCGCTCGCCAGCGAATAAACGATCATGATATTGCTCGGTGGGATGACCAGTCCCGTGGTGGAAGACGTGATGTTCACCGCTGCTGAGAACGCCCTGGGAAAACCCTCTTTTTCCATCGCTGGTGCCATGATGCTGCCGATGGCGCTCGCAGCAGCCACTGCCGAACCAGAAATGGCTCCGAAAAGCATCGCTGCCATGATGTTGACGTGCGCCAGCCCACCAGGCAGCGAGCTGACCAGCGTTTTGGCAAAATCAACCAACCGCCGGGCGATGCCGCCCCGGTTCATGATTTCCCCAGCGATGATGAAAAACGGGATGGCGAGCAGGGCAAAACTGTCCAGCCCCGTGCCCATCCGCTGCGCCACGGTCGTGAAGGCAGGCAACGCCGGGATGCTGACCAACATGGTGCAGAGGCTGCTGATGCCAATGCTCCATGCAATTGGTACGCCGATGCCAAGGAGTATGAGGAAGGTGAGGACGAGGACAAGTATTTCCATTTGCAGTTATTGGTTGAGCGGTTGCAAGTCCTTCGTGTGTTGAAGGGATTTGATTTTGTAAAAAACCACCAGCGCCCCCGACAGCGGAATCGCCGCATAAACCAGCGCCATCGGAATGCGCATCGCCGCTGAGGTTTGCCCTAGGGTGTGCGTGATGTACATCAACCGAAGCCCACCGATGACCATCGCTGTCAGCGCAAAACCAGCAATGACCAAGTTAATGAAAATGGCGAGCCTCGATTGTGCCTTCGGGCTCAGTTTCGGCGAGAGGAAGTCAATGGACAGGTGCATTTTTTGCCCCGAAGCATACGCCGCTCCGAGCATCCCAATCCAGATGAGCAGGAAGCGGGCAAGCTCCTCCGTCCACCCAGCTTGGCGGCCAAGTGCATAGCGGGTGAACACGCCCCAAAGTACGTTGAGCGTGATGACCGCCATGAGGAAAACAAGCAGCCGTGCGAGGTATTTGTCTATGGTTGGTTTCATGATTCCATTGTTTGTGTTTGTGTGCTTGTGTGTTTGCGGTAATAGCCAAGCCTCACTCTGTCGCTTGGATTCTTTCTATCAAACCCCGCATCACGGGGTCTTTTTTGTACGATTCCAGCAACGCCTTCGTGCGCTCTACGAACGGCGTTTTATCGGGACGAATCACCTCCACCCCTGCTTTTTGAACGGCATCCAGCGCTGATTGCTCTGCTTCCTGCCAGCGTTTTCTTTGGTAAACGGTCGCCTCATCAGCCGCAGCTTGCAGCCATTGCTGCTCCTGTGTCGTGAGGCGTTTCCACGCCAAGGTGCTGATTATCAGCACGTCGGGCACGGCGGTATGCTCGTTGAGCGAGTAAAACTTGCAGACTTCGTAATGGTGGGAAGTGTAAAAACTGGGCGGGTTGTTTTCTGCGCCATCCACGATGCCTTGCTGGAGCGCCGTGTACAGTTCGCCATAAGAAATGGGCGTGGGTGCAGCGCCCAGCGCACGTACCATGCCCATCGCTACCGGGCTTTCCTGTACCCTGATTTTCAAGCCTTTGAGGTCGTCCGGCGAGCGCACGGGACGGGTTTTGGTGTAAAATGATCGCTGCCCCGCATCGAAATAAGTAAGTCCCCGAAGCCAGAATGCTTCGCTTTGGAGCAACAGTTCCCGGCCCACCTCGCCATCAAAAACATGGTAAGCGTGCTCACGGTCCCGGAAGAGGTAGGGCAATCCCAGCACTTTGATTTCTGGGGCAAAATTTTCCAGCACGGACGAGGAAACTTTGGTCATGCCGAGGCTGCCGATTTGCAGCAACTCCAGGCACTCCCGCTCCGTGCCGAGTTGCTGGCTGGAGTAGATTTCGATGGCCATTTTCCCGCCAGATTTTTGCGCCACCAACTCAGCCATGCGCACCATGCCTTCGTGTACGGGGTGGTCGGTTGGCAGGCCGTGGGCGAGCTTGAGCGTTTTGGTGCCGGACAGGTCGGCGCAGCTACTGAGCAATCCCCAGCAGGCGAGAACGATGGCCAAGCTTGTATTTTTTATGCTCAAAATAGATTCCTTTTAGGCTGTTGGATATTGGCTGTTATACCTCACGCCGACCAGTTTTGGGAATGATAAGGCGGCTGTATATGCAAGCACTATCTGGTAATATCTCGCCCCATCGGGGCGGCATCTTTGTAGCACTTGCGATTAACCTTGGCGCCGCCGTTCCATCGGAACGGTATCTGCTCGATGAGATACCGTTCCGATGGAACGGCCAACAAGGGGCTTGTACGATTTCTACAAAGATGCCGCCCCGATGGGGCGAAAATTATTACTTTTTGACGCTTGCCCCTAATGCCGCCCCAAACCCCATGCACAATACTTGCCACTCCAAAGTTTAAAAGCCAAAGTAATCCTTCGCATTCCCGTAGCAGATGTTCCGCACCGTTTCGCCCAGCAAATCGAGGTCGTCCGGCAGGAGGCCACGCTCCATATCCCGCCCAAAAACATTGCAGAGCAAGCGCCGAAAATACTCGTGCCGGGGAAAGCTCAAAAAAGAACGGCTGTCGGTCAGCATCCCCACGAAGCGGGGGAGCAGCCCCATGTTCGACAGCACGTTGAGTTGTTTCTCCATGCCGTCGAGTTGGTCGAGGAACCACCAGGCCGAGCCGTATTGCATCTTCCCGACCACCGTGCCGTCGTTGAAGTTGCCAGCCATCGTGGCGAAGACCTCATTGTCACGGGGGTTGAGGTTGTAGAGGATGGTCTTGGCGAGGCAGTTGTCGTTGTCAAGCTTGTCAAGGAACCTGCCCAGCGGCACAGCCTGATCGAAATCGCCGATGCTGTCAAAGCCTGTATCGGGGCCAAGTTGGCGGAGCAGGCGGGTGTTCTGGTTACGCAGGGCACCGAGGTGAAACTGTTGCACCCAGCCCTTTGCATGGTACATTTTGCAGAGGTAAAAAAGCAGGGCCGATTGGTATTGCAGCACAGCTGCCTGCCCGACGATTTCGC
>CAYTZS010000220.1:0-8572 GCA_964442355.1 uncultured Saprospiraceae bacterium
ATTATCTCGTTGGGCTTTATACAAATCAACAACAGCTTGTAAAAATGATTTTTCAAATTTCCTCACGCATCCAAAATCTAATAATGCCAATTGATTATTTTCGGTTACCAAATAATTACCCGGATGCGGATCAGCATGAAAAAAACCGTATCATAAAGCTCTTGATGTCAAAAAAAAGGGGGTAGAGCGGTCCGTTCTTTAGTTGTTTGCTTTTCGCCTTATTATTCCTTTTCTTGCAGATATGCACAAATAGAGTAGGTAGGAGCTACTCATTTTGAACAATATTGCCGCTGCGATAGTGTTTCTCGCAGAGGAGTAATTTTGGTTGTGTTCAAACGATTGATTGTCAATTTTTTGTAGCTATCAGGAAATGAATCTGGTCTTGGGGATATTGCCATTGTTAATGGTCAATATCCCCAGTCCAGTTCCAAACTATTTCCCATGGCTATTAATCTTTGGGTATTGGGATTGGTCTCCTATTTCGCCAATATTACAGTATGTAAATGTGCCTATCGCTTCAATAAACTTCTCTTGCATAACCCGGAGTCGTTCGTTGTTTTCAAAGAAAGCTGGTGGCCTCAAGATATCAGCCACCAACTTCTGTATAATAGACACACGCTCTCTCTCAGTTTAGTTTGTGATGCTGATTAAATTGACTTATAATTGTTGCAAATCAATTCATTTTCAACTTCACGCTTTCGGATTTCTCTTTGGAAGCTGGTTTACTAAAAGTGTAAATACCCTCTCCTGCAACTGCCTGATTGTCAATAAATTGACTATCATTTATGACGGGTTTAGCTTCACCTTCCACATCCATGTTGAAGATAGCTCCTCCTCGTAAGTAAGCTTCGTTGTTCCGGAAAATACAGTTCTTGATATTGGGATTACATTGACCTTTGCCGCCATAGTTGCATAAAGCGCCTCCGTAGTTGGCTTTATTGCTGCTGAACAAGCAGTTTTGAAAAACTGGGTTTGCCACACCTCTGTGTCGGCCATCGTTGAAAATAGCTCCACCATCGAGGTCAACCTTGTTATTTTGGAACTCGCAATTGATAAAGGTTGGATTGCAAATGCCGCCACGGCCATTTACATAGGCGGCCCCTCCGTCACGGGCAATGTTGTTCTGGAAAATACAGTTTTGAATGATCGGACTTGACTCATTGCCAATCCCCGTGCCTTCAATGTAAATACCTGCTCCGCAGCGTTCTTTGTCTGCGCTTGGCCCTGCACCATCGGCATTGCCATCTGAGACAACGAAGCCATCTAGCAGTGTACTTTTGTCAGCATTCTTAATGAAAACAACAGTGTAGGAATTGTCGGAGATATCGGTTTTTAATCCGATGTTGCCACTCAAAATTGACTTTTGGAATCTGGCATCACGCTGTCCGACTGAGGTCTCATTGCCGTTAAAGCCGCCATAAACCTTAACGCCTGAAGGTATAATGAAAGCAATACTTCTATCTTTCTGTGTTGTTGGATGATATGTACCTTTTGCTACCCAAACTTGATCACCCGGCTGTGCCACGAAGAGTGCTGCGTTCAAGTCACCGGTGGCATCGCCCCAAGAACTTCCACTGCCGATTCCACCCTGCTTGACAAAAATAGTGGCAGCATTTAGATTGAGTACGACAGCTAACGCAGCCGCACACAACAAGAAGCGATGTCTCATAGTTCAAGTTTTTTTATAAAATGGTCGTATCGTACTAGCGCTAAATAGCACAGAGGGGGAGTTGAAATAAGTTTGGTTTATTTGTGGCTAATGAAAGTTATTCCTGACAAACAAGAATAACAGCCTTGGATACATTAGGGATTACTTATCATTTGGAGTAAAGATTTTAGTTCAAAGTTTTTGTCATCTATGCATTTTTGTTCAATAATTTTGGCCTTTGAGGCTTACATTCACTGGAATTTGTTAAATAGTGGGTGTTCGAACAAGTTAAAAGTTATAGGTGGTGTCGTTCAGTTTATTGCCCTTTATGAGCTTGGCCATATAGGTGGTTAAACTGGGGTTCAAAAAACAACGTGGGTGTTAGTACTAGTTCTGTTAAAGTAGTTGTAGTTCAGAGTTTTTGTGAATGCCTGTTTTCGTTTTTCGATTTTTAAAATTTAATTTTTCTGTGTTTTGTTCAAACCTTGATTGTTAGTGTTGTTCCGAGCCTTTGTTTTTTGTTTTGTCCAAGTCTTTGTTTTTTGCATTTCTGCACAGTCCAAATATCCAAAAGTGGGTGTTGGTAGTGTTTGTTCCTATTTGTTTTTTGACAAGCCCTATGAGCTTGTACAAAAAATGTAGCATTGGAATAAAGACAGCCTTCTTTCTTCATCGGAGGATAAGGGGAATCCGAAGGTAATTGTCAAATCGCCTTTTTACATGAAATCAAGAACGAGGGAATCTTGAATAAAGGGGAATCCTGAAGGGGAAAAACTTGTCGGGAGGAGGTAATATTGAAATAACGTCACAAAGCTACGGGCATATCGAGCCCTTGTCAAGGGTTTGGCTATTTTTTTTTTAGAAAAAGCTGAAATCCAATTTTTAACTCAATTAATTGATTATCAATTGTTTGTGATATTAAATTCATTTGTTTCACAACTGTATATTAACAAGTTACGGCCATTGAATATTTCTCATTTGACATCAAAAAAAAGCAAATTTTATTTCAATAAAAATCGGCCCCTCCTAAATACCTGTCACTAAACACCTAAAATAGGGAAATTGGCATTCAGACGAGAAAATTGAAAATAAAACCCCCATCTGTGACAATAGAAAATGGATTGTTTGCCAACAAGCGCCTTTTTTATCAAATAATTTCATCAATAATTTGTGACAAGACCTCGGTATAACGCCAGTTCTATGATATTTGCACAACCAATCAATACATAGAAAATGAAATCCATACTAATCAAAAACGTGCAAATCGTCAATCGAGGAACCATCACGCATGGCGATATCTTCATCTCCAAAGACAAAATCGAGCAGGTTGGGGCAGCTATCGGCAGGAAGGCCGACATCGAACTGGATGGTACGGGCCTGCACGCACTGCCAGGTGTTATTGATGACCAAGTACATTTTCGGGAACCGGGCCTCACGCACAAGGCAGACCTCTACACTGAGCCGAGGGCTGCCGTGGCAGGTGGTGTCACATCCTTCATGGAAATGCCCAACACCAAGCCTACCGCTACAACCCAAGTTCTATTAGAAGAGAAATACTTAGCCGCTTCAGTCAAGTCGCTAGCTAATTACTCTTTTTTCATGGGTGCCACGAACGATAACCTAGAAGAGGTGCTGAAAACGAATTCCAGAAACGTTTGCGGCATTAAAATCTTCATGGGCTCTAGCACTGGCAACATGCTTGTTGACGATACCCGTACGTTGGAGGGCATCTTTTCCCACTGCCCCATGCTCATCGCCACACATTGCGAAGACGAGGCCACAGTGCGGCGAAACGAACAGCTTTTCAGGGATAAATACGGTGAGGACATCCCCATCGAGCTGCACCCGGAAATCCGCAGCGCCGAAAGTTGCTTGAAATCATCCACAATGGCAGTGGAGCTGGCCAAGCGCCACAATACCCGCTTGCACATCCTCCACATTTCCACGAAAGACGAACTGGCACTCTTCCAAAATGACGTACCACTGGCACAAAAGCGCATCACCTCCGAATTGTGCGTACACCATTTGTACTTCAACAGTAAAGATTATCAGCGGCTCGGCACCCAAATCAAGTGCAACCCTGCCGTGAAGGGGCCTGAACACCAGTCTGCCTTGCTGCCTGCCCTACTCGACGACAGGCTCGACATCATCGCTACCGACCATGCCCCGCACACTTGGGAGGAAAAACAGGGCACTTACTTCAATGCCCCATCCGGCGTACCACTTGTTCAGCATTCGCTCAACGTCATGCTGGAGTTTTTTCACCAAGGAAAAATCACATTGGAGCGCATTGTGGAGAAGATGTGCCATGCCCCAGCCGTTTGTTTCAACATCGAAGGCCGTGGCTTTTTGGAAGAGGGCCAGTGGGCAGACATTGTGCTGGTTGATTTGAACAAGGAATGGCTGGTCTCAAAAAACAACCTCTACTACAAATGTGGCTGGTCACCTTTCGAAGGACATACTTTCAAGGGCAACGTGGAAAGTACCATCGTTAGTGGGCATTTGGCTTGGCACGGTGGGCAATTCTTTGAGGAGAAAAAGGGGGAGCGATTGTTATTCCGGGGTTGATAATTCTTGATTTGAATTGATAAGGGCTTGCTTCGTACCACGGTGCGAAGCAAGCCCCTATCAATCGTATAAAAACCATCAAACTACTTGAAATCAACGAAATCCGTCGGGTTCACAGGCTTGCCTTGGTGCCACAATTCGAAGTGAAGGTGCGGCCCATCGGTGAGCTCACCCGTGTTGCCGATGATGGCAATGGCCTCACCACCCCGCACGTAATTGCCTGCCCTTTTTAACAAAACTGAATTGTGCTTGTAAAAAGTCACGATGTTGTTCGTGTGCTGAATTGCGATGGTATTGCCAGTTTCCAGCGTCCAGTCGGAGGAGATGACCCAACCGTCCATTGCTGCCTTAATCGGGGTATTTTTTGGAGCTATTACGTCCACACCCAAGTGCCTTTTGTCGGGATCGAAGCCTGCGACGATGGTACCACCGATGGGTGTTGAAAAATGCATCTGCTCCAACGGAACCTCTCTGGGCGAGATGTTTACCGGATTGGCCACTGCGCTGCCTGTCACGGCTCGAATGTCGGCCATTTCTACTTCATTGCGGAGCTTGGCGTCCTCTTCCGAGCGCTGCACTGGCTCGTGGTTGCCTTCGGCAGTCTTTTTTGAAGGCGGCTCGGATGGGGCGTACTCCACGCCTGCGGTCAGCAGCTTTTTCATGCCCTCGTTGTAGCGCTCTTGTGCGGCCACCAGTTGTTCCAGGGAGTCAATATCCTTGTAGATTTTCACCATTTCCGGGTGCGCATTGGCTGTGCCATAACCTGGAATGAGCCTTTTGATGGGCGTGAAAACGATGGCGGCAATGGCCAGCGCCGATACCAACACGACCAGTGTGCTTAGCATCACGTAGACGTTTAGCGGGGAGAGGTTGAAGGACCGCACCTCTTCAAATGTCTCGTTGTTGAAGATGACCAAGCGGTAAGTATCCTTCATGCGCTCCCACCTGCGCCGTTCTTTTTTGTTTTCTTCAGCCATGGCGTTAACCGTTGTTTTTGATAAAATAAATTTGTGCTTTAATTAGTTTGGAAACTTGCGTCAGGGCTTTTGGCCGAAACCCCTTCCGAAAAGGCCCGTAAAATTCGCAAATATTGACCAATAACAAAAAAGGGACAGAACGGGCGGATAAGGTGCCTCCAATAACGGCGCATTTTGGTTTCTATTTTTGCTAACCGCAAAGCCTTTAACTTTGCCCCTCTTTTTTATTAAATCTTGAGTTTTGAAAAAGTTTACCACTTCGCTATTGCTTGTCACCATTTTCTTGGCCGTTTCGGGCTGTGTGACGCAGAAGAAAAAGGGTGATGTAGGCCCCATCGGCAAAGGCTACCACAACATGACTGCCCACTACAACGGCTACTACAATGCCACCGTGCTGTTGGCCGAGGGAATGGTCGAGTTGGAGGGCCAGTACAAGGACAATTACCGCAAGATTCTGCCGGTGTACAAATACTTGGCCGCCGAAAACCCAAAAGCTGTCGCCGAAAACATGGACAAAGCGGCAGAGAAGGTCTCCCTCGTGGTAAACATGCACCGGGTTAGTCGCTGGACGGATGACTGCTATCTCGTCTTGGGGCAATCGCAGTACCTAAAGCAAGATTTCGAATCTGCCGAAGAATCCTTGGAGTTCATGACAGCAGAGTTCAACCCAAAAGAAGTGGCCAAACGAGAAGCTAAGTCGAACTCTAGCAAAAAGCGCAAAAAGGCCGTCAAAAGTGGCAAAGCTTCCAATACCGATGAGAATGGCGAGGAAAAAGTAGAACTGAGCAAAAAGGAAAAGGAAAAACTGGCCGACAAAAAGCGCAAGGAGCGGGAAAAAGAGCGCAAGCGCAAAATGAAGGAAGCCAAGAAGAACAAAAAGAAAGGCAAAAAACCGACCAAGAAAAGCACAGAAGACGTAACCAACAAGGATAGCAAAAAGAAAGAAACCAAGCCAGAAGCAGTTACCGAAGATGAACCTAAGGAGGAGGTGCTGCCTGCCCCGGGCTCCATCACGCTTGGCAACCTTGAGCCCGAAATCGTGCAGTCCAACCCCGAAAGCTACTTTCTGAAGCACCGCCCGGCCTATCAAGAAGGTTTGCTTTGGCTCGCCCGCACCTACATCGAGCGGGACAATTACACCAACGCCGAACGCATCCTGAACGAATTGGAGCGCAGCCCCACCACGTTTGACGACGTGCGCCGGGAGGCAGCGGTGGCCAAGGCGCATTTTTTCCTCAAGCAAAAAAAATACGACCAGGCCGTGGAGCCGCTGAACGCTGCCATTGACCTCGTTGACGACAAGTTGATGAAGGCAAGGCTGGCTTTCATCCTCGGTCAAATACACCAGCAGGCGAAACGGAGCGACGCTGCCTATGCCGCCTACGCCATCGTCATCAAGCAGCGGCCACCCTACGAGATGGAGTTCAGCGCAAGTCTCAACCTCGCACAGTCCAACCCATCAAAGGACGAGGCAGTAGCACAATTGGAGCGAATGCTCAAAGACGAGAAAAACAAGGAGTTCCAAGACCAGATTTATTTTTCACTGGCGACCCTCTCCCTGCAAAGTGGCGACAAAAAAGAGGGCATCAAGAATCTCGAACTTTCTCTGAGGAAAAGCACCGCAAACATTTCACAAAAAGCAGAATCGTACCTGTTGCTCGGCGACCTGTATTTTGAGGAGGAAAGCTACGTAAAAGCAAAGCTTTACTTCGACAGCACGTTGATGGTGATGACCAATACGGATGAACGCCACCGCAGAGTAAGCACCCTCTCCAACAACCTGTCAGAAATTTCCATGAACCTCTTGGCGATAGAAATGCAGGACAGCCTGCTCGCCATCAGCAACATGACCGAAGAGGAAAAACTTGTCCTGGCATCTAAGATAAAAAAGCAGAAGGACGAAGAGCGTATCAATGCGGCCAAACAGAAGGCACTGGCAGGTCAAGGTGGCGCAAATGCACCCAACTTGCCCAAAGGTGCGCCCGGTGCGCCGGTCTTGAACAATTCCAAGTTCTGGGCCTACAACGACAAGGACAAAAAGGATGGCAAACGGGACTTTGAGCGCAAGTGGGGCAGCCGAACATTGCAGGACAATTGGCGCCGTTCCGACCAGTCAAGCGTGGCAGATGAGTCCAACGAAATCCAAGCAGCTACCGAGTCGAAGACGCTCACGCCGGAGGACGTGAAAGAGATACTGAAAGATGCTCCAGACACCCCAGAAAAGATTGGAGCTGCCAATCGCCAAATCGAGACCGCACTGTTCAACCTCGGTGTGCTGTACCGCGACCGCTTGGAGAATTATAAAAAATCCGTTCAAGCCCTTGAAGAACTGCTCAATCGTTACCCAGAAACGCAGTACAAGCTGGATGCGCTTTACTACCTCTACCTTTCTTACAAGGACATGGGCGACGAGGCCAATGTGCAGCGCTACTACAACTTCATCGTTGATGACTACCCGAACTCCAACTATGCCCGCATGTTGCAAGACCCCAGTTTTGCAGCCACCGTCAAAGCAAAAGAAGATAAGCTGACAACCTACTACGATGAAACGCTCCTGAATTTTGAGCAGCGCAACTACCAAGTGGCTTACGAGCGCATTGGAAAAGTGGGTGAAATGTTCGGTGGTCAAAACAAGCTCATGCCCCGATTTGCGCTCCTTGGCGCCATGTGCGTGGGCAATTTGCAAGGCAAAGAAGCGTACGTCGAAGCGCTCAAGGATGTGGTGGCCAAGTATCCGAATGACCCTGAGAGCACCCGTGCCAAGGAAATCCTGCGTTTGCTCGGCGAAAACATCGGCACAGGACCTGGCCAGCAGCGTGACCAGCCAAAAGGCGAGGGCCAAGTCGGCGACTACAAAGTGACCAACGACCAACTGCATTACGTCATCATTGTTTTCAGCGGCGATGTGGTGCTCAACGATGCCAAAATCATCGTGTCAGACTACAACGAGAAGTTCCACAAGCCCCAAAAACTGCGCATGAACAACATCTACTTGGGCGATGGTGAAGACAAAAAGCCCGTCATTGCTATCCGTCGCTACAATGACAAGAAGGATGCGATGGATTATCTCAACACGGTCAACAAGAACAAAAAGGACTACCTCGATGAATCCAAATTCAAGTACGAGGTGTTGCCCATTTCGCAAGACAACTACCGGGAGCTGCTGAAATCGAAAAACCTCGACGATTACCGGGCATTCTTTCAGCAAAATTATTTGAAGTAAAAACGAGGTTAGGTGGGCGTTCTAAACCCTTCCAGACCTTGCCACCATAAACATGATTCGGCACTCACTATGCCTTGAAGGGGCAGATGGATGATTTTCCTCACAAAATCATCCATCTGCCCCACAAATAATAACGGCGGCGGCATCGAAGATGCC
>CAYTZS010000221.1:0-4911 GCA_964442355.1 uncultured Saprospiraceae bacterium
ATTCGCCCAACTTCTTCAAGGATGTTTTTGGCATGATGATGCATACCCGCAACATCTTCCACGGTTTGGTGACGAAGACCATCCAAGTTTCGCCTAAGTTTCTCGGCAACTACCCGTCTTGGGATTTTCTGGATAGGTTTGGCTATGGTTGGCCGTCTCGCATCTTTTGGATGGCAGGCTACACGGTGTTTTATGCCTTCTTCGCCTCGGAGTGGTGGATGTACCTGCTGCTGCCCGTACATTTCTTGATGGGTCCCGTGCATGGTGCCATCGTCAACTGGTGCGGCCACAAATACGGCTACCAGAACTTCAACAACGACGACCACTCAAAGAACACCCTGCCGTTCGACTTCCTGATGCTCGGCGAACTGTTCCAAAACAACCACCACAAGCACCCAAACAGCCCCAATTTCGCCCAGCGCAAATGGGAATTTGACCCAGTTTATCCAATACTACTGGTGCTGCATTGGCTGGGAGTGATACAGTTGAGGAGGGCTTGAAAAGGTATGAGGTATGAAGGTATGCGCGTACCTTCATACCTCATACCTTCATACCTCATACCTTCATACCTCAATTTCCTTCATCCGCATCGCTGTCGCAATGATAATGTCCACGGCTACGCCCGCCTGGTCGCTGTGTGCTGCCGCCATCCTTCTTCACTGACAGCATCTTCTGAATCAAACGGTTGCGCTCGGCATCCACTTCGGCTTGCAGTTTCTCGTCATCTTTTCGGTCAAAGAACTTGATGCCATCCACAAAAGTCATTTCTGCTTTGGCATAAACGGAGAGCGGGTGGTCGCTCCACACGACCACATCGGCGTCTTTGCCAGCTTTCAAGCTGCCCGTTTGTGAGTCAATGTGCAGCAATTTGGCGGGGTTCAGCGTCACGAACTTCAGTGCTTCCTCCTCTTTTACCCCACCGAAGCGCACGGCTTTGGCAGCTTCTTGGTTTAGGCGGCGGGCCATTTCGGCATCGTCAGAGTTGAAGGCCACAGTGACGCCCTGCTCGTGCATGATGGCGCCGTTGTGCGGGATGGCTTCCCACACCTCGAATTTGTAGGCCCACCAGTCGGCGAAGCTGCTGCCGCCAGCACCGTGCTCCCGCATCTTGTCGGCGACCTTGTAACCTTCGAGGATGTGCGTGAAGGTGTTTACCTTGAAGCCCATGCGCTTGCCGAGTTCCATCAGCATGTTGATCTCGCTCTGGCGGTAACTGTGGCAGGTGATGAAGCGCTTGTTTTCCAAAATCTCCAACAGCGTTTCCATCTCCAAGTCCTTGCGGTAAGGTTTGCCAGATTTCTTCAGGGCGCCATAACTTTTTGCTTCGTTGAAATGGTCCTCGTAAACCTGCTCCACGCCCATGCGGGTCTGCGGGAAGCGGTCGCCAGCGTTCGACCAGTTGCTCTGCTTCACGTTTTCGCCGAGGGCAAACTTGATGAAGGGCTTGGCGTCCTCGTTTTTCATTTCTGCTGGCGTGTAGCCCCAGCGCAGCTTGATGATGGCGCTCTGCCCGCCGATGGGGTTGGCCGAGCCGTGCAGCAGTTGCGAGCAAGTGACGCCGCCTGCAAGCTGGCGGTAAATGTCGATGTCCTCGGAGTCCACCACGTCGCCAATGCTCACCTCGGCGCTGCTGGCCTGTGTGCCCTCGTTCACGCCACGGCTGATGGCGATGTGCGAGTGTTCGTCAATGATGCCGGGCGTGATGTGCTTGCCAGTGGCGTCCACTTCCACGGCCCCGGTTTGGCTCAGCCCTTTGCCAATTTTCACGATTTTTCCGTTGGAAATCAGCACGTCGGCGTTCTGCAAAATGCCGTCTTTTTCGCAAGTCCAGACCGTGGCGTTTTTGAGCAGGTAGGTGCCGGACTTTGGCCGCTCCGTCCAGCCGAAAGCCGTGAACGGGTAGGTCACCTTGCCCAATTCGCCAGCAGGTGCGGGCTTTTTCTCCTCTTTTTTGACCTTGGAAGAGTCTACCACCACGTAGCCAGTACGAATAGCTATCCAATTCACCCAATTGCCATTCCCTTCCTGTCCTGTGCCATTTATTATTCCATCATCGATTGTGCCACTCAAGCGGGTCGTTTGCTCCGAGCCTTTCGGCTTGAAGGTGAGGGTGATTCGGTCACCGCTGATTTTCGAGCTGACCTTGGTTTTGGTCGAATCGTCCACGACGATGTTCATCTCGAAGCCGTCGCCGGACTCCGTGACTTCCAGCTTTTGCATCATGTCGCCTACGGCAAAATTGTAGCTTCCAGCAAGCTCTGGCTGTGCTAAGTCCTTGAAAACGAATGGCTTGCCGTTCACCCAGTTGTGGTGGATTTTGGTTTTTTCTTCGAAAATATTGCCGGAGGCGATGAAGAAGTTGGCGATTTTTCCCTTGTCCAGTGTACCCAGTTCATTCAGCGAATTGGCCAAGCCAGCGGGCGTGTAGGTCAGCGCCTTGAGGGCGTCTGCCTCGCTCAGGCCGTTCTCGATGGCCTTGCGCATATTTCCCAAGAACTCTTCTTTTTTCTGCAAACCATTGGTGGTCAGCGCAAAACTGATGCCTGCTGCGGCCAGTCGTCCAGGATTGGTGGGGGCGAGTTCCCAGTGCTTCATTTGCGCCAGCGACACCTGCATGGCGTCAATCGGGTCTTCCACGTCGTAGGCAGACGGGAAGTTGACGGGAATGATGAGTGGACTGCCCGTGCGTTTGATTTCGTCAAGCCGCTGGTACTCGTCGCCGTTGCCTTTCAAGATGTAGGTGACGCCAACTTCCTTGCCCAGGCTGGAGGCCCGCAGCAAGTCCAATTTGTCACCTGCCTCAAAGAACTGGGCGAGGCCCAACTGCTCATTCCAAGCTTCCAGCGAGAGGTTGACTTCCTCCTTTCTGCCACCATTTTTGTACCATTGGCCGTCGAGGTAGGTCTGCCGAAGCAGCGCAATGCAGCCCATCAACGAGCTGGGGTAGCTCTGCGTGGAGGTGCCCTTGCGGAACGAGAGGTGGTGCCCGACCCGCTCCCGCACGATGACCTCGTGCTCGTTGCCGCTGCCGAGCGTGACCATCACCGAACTGCCCCGGCTGATGCCGTCCATGTTGTGCGAGAGCACTGCCCCGAAGCCAATTTTTCGCAGCTCACTGGCCGCTTTGTCGTTGGTTTTGAAGTTTTCGAATGCCTGATATTCGGGCTTGAGGGCTTGGTTCCAGGCGTAGGCGCCCTCCTTGTTCGAGAGCATTTGCTGCCCACGGCCAAAGCCGCCGCCACCGCTGGCCTGTGGTTTTTCGGGCATGCCGTATTCGGTGTAGAGGTCAATAAATGCTGGGTAAATCGTCTTGCCGCTGGCGTCAATTACCACAGCATCCTGTGGCACGGCCACACCCACGCCGATGGCTTCTACCTTTCCTTTGCGGATGACGAGGGTTGCATTTTCCAGCTTTTCGTTCCAGCTTTTAAAAATGGTGGCATTGATAAAAGCGTAGAGCCCTTCCCGGTGGTCGGCCACGCCGTTGCGAGGAAAGGTTTCTTGGGCAAATATTGGCGCAGCCAACGCAAAAAAACAGGCCACGGACAAGACTAGGCGGTTCAGTTTTTTCATAAAAAATCAAGTTTGGTAGAATGGCAAAGATATAAATCCCGACTTTCGGGGCATTAGTTTTTTGTTTTTGGCTTAAACCTGCACCAATGCCCTATTTTGTTAAATTTATGAAATCCGCCATCTTAATCCTGACCGGATGGCTATCTGTTTTTTATGCCGACGCCCAGCCCGGCTGCACCGACCCCCAAGCCATGAATTTTGACCCAAGCGCCACGCAAAATGATGGTTCCTGTGCCTACCCGCCCACCATTTACACACCCCAACAACTAGCCAATCTGCCCGCTGCCATCGCCGAGGCTTCTGGCCTCGAATTTTTCAATGGCCAACTCTGGCTGCAACAAGACGGCGGTGCTGGCCCAATGCTCCACACCCTCGACACGCTAACATCGGCGGTGCTGCAAACCCTGCCACTGCCTTCGCTCGAAAACAAAGATTGGGAAGACCTGGCCGAAAACGCTACGCACCTCTACGTCGGTGACTTCGGCAACAACGCTGGCAACCGCACCGACCTCCGCATCTACAAAATCAGCAAAAACGACCTGCTGGCTGGCACTGTCACCGCAGAAATCATCGAGTTTTCGTTCAGTGACCAGACCGACTTCACACCTGCTCCGAATGCCACCAACCACGATTGCGAAGCATTTGTCGTGCTCGGCGACTCGCTGCACATCTTCAGCAAGCGCTGGCTCGACAATACCACGCGCCGCTACGTGCTGCCAACCACGCCCGGTACATACATCGCCGACTTGCGGGACAGCTTCGACACAGACTGCCTCGTCACTGCCGCCGATGTTTCTGACGAAGGAATGTTGCTGCTGCTCGGCTACGACGGCTCCACTTCCGAAACCTCGCTTTGGCTGCTCTGGGATTACCCCGGCACTTCGGTTTTTGCTGGCAACAAGCGCAAACTGACGCTCGGTTCGGCCATCAACATGAGTCAAGCGGAGGGCATCGCCTTCAGCTCCCCAACGACGGGTTTCATCTGCTCGGAGCGCATTTCCGTTTTCCAGCAGCGGCTGCTTCGATTTGATGTTGGGCCGTGGTCGACTGGCCCTTCGGCCACGGCGGCACAGCGGGGTAGGGCAGGATTGCTGGTTTATCCAAATCCGTTTTCCGATTGTTTGAACATTGATTTTCAAGGAGTTGTGGAAGATGGGGCAGCGCTTGCCCTGCTGGCAGCCGATGGCTGTGTACTGCAAAACGCCGTTTTGCGAAGCGGCACCACCAGCCTCGACACCACTATTTTGCCTGTTGGTACCTATTTTTTACTGGTAAAAAACGGGGGAACGGTTAGGGTGGAGAAAGTAGTGAAATGGTAATCCCATTTGTGTTGAGGAA
>CAYTZS010000221.1:4921-8566 GCA_964442355.1 uncultured Saprospiraceae bacterium
GCCCGTAACATCGGTTCTTTGTGCTGGGGATACCCGTTTGGGGCGGCACACGTTCCAAAAGCCCAGCCAAATACTGGATTATGCTACAACCCATCATTTTCGCCATCATCACCGCAGCCGCATTTTACGTGGCTGGCCGCAATTTTTTGAAAATCCGCAGGAACATCCAGCTGGGAAAAGATGAGCCAGTCACTGGTGATGCCTCCCAACGCTGGCGCAACGTAATGTTGATTGCTTTCGGCCAAAAGAAGATGTTCGACCGTTGGGTGCCTGCCATTTTCCACTTTTTTATTTATGCTGCCTTTTTGCTCACGCAAATCGAGCTGATTGAAATCTTCGTGGACGGTTTCACAGGCAGCCACCGGATTTTCAGCGGCGCACTTGGCGGTTTTTACACGTTCATCATCAGTTTGATTGAGGTGCTGAGCGTATTGGCCTTCGTGGCGACGGTCATTTTCCTCTCACGTCGCAACCTGTTGAAGCTCGCCCGCTTCCAAAAACCGGAGATGAAAGGCTGGCCATCGAAGGATGCCAACCTCATCCTTTTTGGTGAAATCCTTTTGCTGACGGGCATTTTCAGCATGAACGGCGCCGACACGGTGCTGCAAAGCATGAGCGCTGAGCACTACCCATCCGCCGGGCCATTTGCCGTAAGTAGTTGGCTGGGGCCTGCGCTGTTTGGTGGCTTGGCAGAGGGGACACTGGTGGCCATCGAGCGCTTCGGTTGGTGGCTGCACATCCTCACGGTTTACGGCTTCTTGGTTTACCTCAGCGTGAGCAAGCACCTGCACATCATTTTGGCGTTTCCGAACACTTTCTACGCCCGCATCAATCCCCGTGGCGAGGTGGCCAACATGCCCGAAATCCAACGGGAAGTGGCCTCGATGATGAATCCAGAGGCGGCACCAGCCGAACCGCAACCAGAGGTGGAACTTTCTTTTGGTGCAAATGACGTGACCAAGCTCCGCTGGCAAGACTTGCTCGCTGCCTACACCTGCACCGAGTGCGGGCGCTGCACGAGCGTCTGCCCCGCCAATTTGACGGGCAAAAAACTCAGCCCCCGCAAAATCATGATGGACGTGCGTGACCGCCTCGAAGAGGTAGGGCGAAACATGGACACCCAAAAGTCGGCAACACCAATTGACGACGGCAAAACGCTTTTCGACTACATCAGCCGGGAGGAAATCCATGCATGCACCACCTGCAATGCCTGCGTGGAAGCCTGTCCCGTGCTCATCAACCCACTTGACATCATCCTGCAATTGCGCCGTCATGAAATCCTGATGGAAAGCGCCGGGCCAAGTGATTGGCTACCGCTGTTCAACAGCCTCGAAAACAGCCAAGCAGCTTGGGCAGTTAGCACGGAAAGGGATGCGTGGAAAAGTTTGGTTTGAGTTGTTTGAAGGGTTTGAGTTGTTCGATTTGTGTGTGAACAATTCAAACCCAATCAAACAACTCAAACCCTTCAAACTGAAAAAAATGACTTCAATCAAGACAATGGCCGAACTGGCCGCAGAGGGGCGCACCCCAGAGGTGCTTTTTTGGGTGGGCTGCGCTGGTAGCTTCGACGACCGTGCGCAGCGGGTGACGGTGGCTTTTTCTAAGCTGCTGCAACAGGCAGGGGTGGACTTCGCCATCCTTGGCCAAGAAGAGGCATGCACTGGCGACCCTGCCCGCCGGGCTGGCAACGAGTTCCTGTTCCAGATGCTGGCGCAGCAGAACGTGGCCGTGTTGAACATGTACGAGGTGAAAAAAATCGTGACGGCTTGCCCGCACTGTTTCAATACCTTGAAGAACGAATATCCAGCGCTGGGCGGCAATTACGAGGTGGTACACCACACACAGTTTTTGCAGCAGTTACTGGCAGATGGCCGCCTGAAAATCGAGGGCGGACAGTTCAAGGGCAAGAAAATCACCTACCATGATTCTTGCTACCTGGGTCGTGTCAACGGGGTATACGAAGCGCCCCGATCCGTACTCGAAGCCCTCGATGCCGACCTCGTGGAGATGAAGCGATGTCGCACGAACGGCCTCTGTTGCGGTGCTGGCGGTGCTCAAATGTGGAAGGAAGACGAGCCCGGCGAAAAACGCATCAACTTGGAGCGGACGGAAGAGGTGCTCGCTACGGGTGCTGAAATCGTCGCCGTAAACTGCCCGTTTTGCATGACGATGATGAGCGACGGCGTGAAGGCCAAGGAGCAGCAGGAGCGGGTGATGGTGTATGATTTGGCAGAGTTGATTTTGAATAACAAATAGAAACAGTTGCGGCTCGGCCCAGCCGAGCCGCCACGGTTTATATTTCACGTGGTTGGAAGCCAAAGGCTTACAAACAAGTTTTATTTTATGGCCTTGTCGCCCGTAAAACCCCCATCGAGTAAGACCTTTTCATCAAACCCAACATTTTTTCATAGGCCGTTTGGTCGTTCCAAAAATCCACTCCCGTCACGTCTACGATGAGGATGGGCAGGTCGTTTTCCGTTTTAAAGAAGTTGAAGTAGGCGTCTTGCAGCGATTGCAAGTATTCTGGGCGGATGTTCTGCTCAAAGTCACGTCCCCGTTTTTGGATATTGGCAGTGAGGTCGGGCACGGTACGGTGCAAGTAAACAAGCAGGTCGGGCTTGGGGAAACTGGCATTCAGGGTATGAAACAGCCGTTGGAAAAGGCGATACTCCTCGTCGTTCAGGTTGTTTTTGGCAAACAACAGGGTTTTGATAAAGAAATAGTCCGAGACGACGAGTTGCGGAAAAAGCTCCCGTTGCGACAGCGACTCTTGTAACTGCTTGTGCCTTTCCGTCATGAAGAACAGCTCAACCGGAAATGCGTAGCGCTCTGGGTTGTTGTAAAACTCAGGCAGGAATGGGTTGTCGGTAAATTGCTCCAGGATGAGGCGGCACTCATACTCCTCTTCCAGCATCTTGCAAAGCGTGGTCTTGCCTGCACCGATATTTCCTTCGATAGCGATGAAGCCATGCGGAAAAGGATTAGTGTCGGAGGGTTGTCGGTTATAAGCGGAAACGGGTTCTTTCTTCATTGGCGTCATTTTTTGGTTTTACGGGTTACGCTTCGTCCAGCATGACCACTTCAAGGTCATCCTTGCTGGCTTCGTACAGTTCCTCAATCGATTTTTTAAAAACGGGATGCTGCTTGTTTGGCGCAATTTCGAGCATGGGCACGAGTGCGAAGTTGCGCTCGTGCAGGTGTGGGTGGGGGAGTGTCAAATCCTTGGTATTAAGCACCGTGGCATCATAAAACAGGATGTCAATGTCAATGGTGCGGGCGCTCCATTTGTCCTCCCGTTGTCGTCCAAGCTCCTTTTCGATGACCAAAATAGCCTTCAGTATCTCCTCCGGTTTCAGGTCTGTGGCGACTTCGAGGGCTTGGTTGAGGAAGTCAGGCTGGTCGGGTTTGCCCCAGGGCTGCGTCTCGTAGAGGCTACTGGTTTTCACCAAAGTTCCAATACGCTGGCCGATGAGCCGACGGGCAGATTCAAGATTCGATTGGCGATCGCCGAGGTTGCCACCGATGAGTAGGTGGGTTTTGTGCTGTTTTGTCATGATGGGGCAAATGTAATCGAAGGCTTGAAATTGGTGGAATTATTGCGCTGTCAAGTAGTCGTGCAAAACAAGAATTTGGTAAAAGGTGAAA
>CAYTZS010000222.1:0-8310 GCA_964442355.1 uncultured Saprospiraceae bacterium
CCGTTTCGATGACGACACTGTCGCAGCCGCTTTGGTTGGTGAAGGTGCTGGTGAACACGCCCACTTCTGCGGGGTCGCAGGTGTGGGAACTGAGCTGGGTGACGATGGGTGCGTTTTCAATGGAAAAAACGCCCACTGTTTCAACGCTGTTGCCGCACCGGTCCGTCGCCGTGAAAATGACGATATTGTTGGGTGCAGGTGGTCCACCGGGGTAGTCGTTTGTCCAGGTGACCGGTTCACAGGGGTCGCCGGCGCTTGCCAAACCGTTGTTGGAAAGCCAATTGCCAAAGGCAGCCTCCGTGTCAGCCGAGCATGGTAGGGTAATGTTTTGCGCAGGGAAGTTGAGGGTTGGCGGCTGGTTGTCGGCGATGGTGAAAATCGCTTCGGCCGTAAGCAAATTGCCGCAATCGTCGGTCACGACAAAGACGACAGGGGTTTGCCCACAATCTCCGGTGGGCGGCTGGCCGAAAGTTGCCTGCCAGGTCAGGTCGTTGTCGCAGTTGTCGGCAGCGAGGGCGCCGCCGTTGGAGGCGATCCAGTTGTCGAATGCGGTCAGGAAGTCGGCGTTGCAGTTCACCGTGAGGTCAGCGGGGGGCATGACGAGCACTGGTGGTTCGTCGTCCGTGACGGTGATGGTTTGCTCGATGGTAGCCGTGTTGCCACATTCGTCGCTGAGCGTCCAGGTGCGTTCCAGGGTGTAGAAGCAGAAGTCGAGGATGGTTGTTTCAGCGAAGTCAATGCCCACGACGGCGGAGCAGTTGTCGGTAGCTTGTAGCGAAGGGGACGGCAACGGCTCCGTGCAATCGAGCAGGAGTATCGGAGCTGGTGGGTTTACGGCAACTGGTGGTTCCGAGTCCGTTGGGCAGCCCCACATCGTGATGTCATCGAGCAACATGCCGCCAAGGTTGAACGGGCCAGAACCGGCCAGTTGGAGGGTGGCCACTGGTGCCTGCGCCACGAAGCTAAAGCAGATTTCCAACCAGCCGTCAGCGCCGTTGTTGGTGGCTGTCCAGGATTCGTTGAGCCAGCTGCCACCGGCCACGGTGATGTTGCAGGTGCCGCTTGGCGCACCTGCGTTTTTGGCGTACCAAATGACAATGGTGTAAGTGGAACCGGGCGTCATCCCCGTCAGGGTTGTCGAAATCGTGCCGGGATTGAAGCCGTGCAGGTCAATGAATTGACTGACGCCGTTGGGGTTGCCAGTGGCCCAATTGAGGTAGTTGGGGCTCAACAAGTCCACGTCGCCGGAGACGACGTTCCAGCCGCCGAAATTATCACCAGTGAAAAACGTGACTATGTTCGTGCTGATGGGCGGTGTCTCGAAATTGCCATTCTGAACCCCTACTTCTTCGGGGGTGCCACAGCAGCAGTTGTCCAGTACGCAATCGGGTGGGGGAAGGGTGATGCATGGGGCATCACCATTGCGGCTCACCGTGTGGCATTGGGTTCCCGTGCAGGCACAGTTTGGGTCGTTCAAATCGGTCAAACCATCGCCATTGTCATCGAGGCCATTGTCGCAGATTTCTTGCGACAGCACCAGTTGGGCAAAAAACAGCAGTAGGATGATGGTGAAAAATGTTTTCATGATTGGGATAATTTCTTGCAAAGCGATGGAGGAACTACCAAACAGTTCCTGTCCCAAAATGCTAAGGTAAGGCTTAGCTCAGAAATGGTTTTAGAAACAGGCTTTTGGAATAAAAGTTTGTAAAAATTGAAACCAACTCGACGATGAGCCATCACAAACTTAGTAGGCGAGCAAAAATTTTGCAAAAACTATAAATGCAGAAAGTGATGCAGGGTGTCGAAACGCTAACCCAGCACTCGACTCCTGCTGTCCAAGCCTTTTGAAATAGGCTGCCATTTGCATTGATTCTTTCCAAAACGTTCATCAGCCCATTGTAAAAGTTTACAGCGCCATCCTGAACGTTCAGACATGCCTTTGTAAAATCACAAGTACCATCCGGATTGATTCGACATGCCATGTAAAAATGTACAGTGCTATCCGAAACGTTCAGACACATTTTTCCAACTTTGACAATGCCGGCCTGAACGTTCAGACACGTCTTTCCAACTTTGACAATGCCGCCCTGAACGTTCAGACACGCCTTTCCAACTTTGACAATGCCGCCCTGAACGTTCAGACATGCCTTACCAAAATCAGAAATGGCATCCTGAACGTTCAGGATGCCATTTCCAATAAAAAAATATGGGAAACAGACTTAGGCGCAAGGCCATGCACCATCAATACACTGGCACATACACCTCATAAGTATAGGTGATTTCCAGTTCGCTGTTCGCTTTGATGGGCGTCTCCCAGCACACGTTCGTCCTGCGGTTGCGGGGGTTGTTCGGGTTGATGATTTCCTCCTTCAGCCAGTCCACGCTCGACCTTTTCAGGTTGCCGACAATGGTGCGCTGGATGCGCAAGTCCAGTTTTTTGTCCTGGAAGTTTTTGACTTTCACCTTGCCCTCCACCTGTACCAGGTCGAAGACCACGCCGTTGCGCTTGTCGGTGTAAACGGAACTTTCCCGCTTGATTTCCCGCTCGGCCTGTTCCACTTTCACCTCCAACGCTTCGGTCAATTTCACAAAGGTCTTGCCGCCAGTGGGGGTATAGGTCAGCAGGTCTTGGCTGATGGGTCGGCGCTCGCCTTGGGCATTCATCACCAGCACCGGAGCGGTGGTCCAGGGTTGCTTGGTCTTGTTCTCCAGGCGCAGCGTGTGATAGACCTTGTTTATTTGCGGCGTAAACAGGAAGTCTTGCTCATAGAAGCGCTCGTTTTCGTTGTTGCCGGGCAGTTGGCACTCATAGATGTGCGCCACCGCTATTTTTTCCTTGAAAATGGGCTGCATGGAGCGGCCACCCTTGGGCAGCGAGAAGTTCTTGAGGGTGTAAAAGTAGAGGTCTTCGTTTCGGCTGCCTTCGGGTTCTTCGCCGCTGGTAGGGGAAAAATCATCGCCGGAATAAGCCACCTGCTGCGCCATCAGCGCATTGGACATCAGGTTGGCATTGAACCTTTCATTTAAATCATACGGGGTGATAACATTCAGAAAATCAACGAGATACGACAAGCGGTTGGCGTAGGCGAAGTTCGGCACACCCACCACGAGGTTCAGGTTCGTGTTCACGATGTCCTCTGCATCGTTGGCCACCTCGCCTTGCAGGCTGAGGCTGCCAGCGGTCTCGCCCGTGAGTTCGAGGAGGTATTCCGGTGCCCAATTCAGGCCGTTGGCGAGGTACATCATGTCGATGGCCTGCTCCCCTTTTTTGTTGTTGAACGACAGCTCGAACAAGTGGCGGGGCGTCACTTTCGGCATCGAAACCTCCAGGGTTGGCTTGCCTCCGAACAGTACATATTGGATTTTCCCTGCGGGAATGGTCGTCCAGCTGCCCTGCTGCGATTGCAGCGTTACCAAGCTCAGGGCAGAATATTGCGGTTCGCCCTTTTCGTTTTTGTGCGACGGGCTGACGCTGACCAGCGTGCCGGAAACCTCCTGTTTTTCGCCCACCTGGCCGGTCATGGTTTTGCCGATATTGTTGCGCAGCAAATCCCAAACTGCCACGGCAGCCTCGGTTTTTTGCTCCCGCAATGTGTCGGGGTAGCTGGCCACACGGTTCAGGCTGCCCTCCGGGGAGTTGAACCAGAGCGTGCCGTAGAGGGCTTTCGGTGCTGGGTCGGGTAGCAGGAACTTACCGTTGGTGGGGCGCAGCGTGCCGCTTTTGAGGTAAAAAGCTTGGCCGTTTTTGAAAACGGAAATGCTCTGGGTGGTGAGCGGCTGGCTTTGTGCGAACAGGTTTGCGAGGCAAAAAAACGATGCAAGGACGAGGATGGTTTTTTTCATTGTGCTGAATTTTTTGTGAGAAAGACAGGACGAAGATGCACAAAAGTTAAGTGGAAAGCCAGCAAATCGTAGGTAGTTGATTTTTCTCAGTTGCTCCGCAAAGTTTTCCAAAAATGAAAACCTGCTACCTTTGCGCCGCATTCCAGAAAACCTTCAAACCTTATTTCATTCAATCCTTCAATCCTTTAATATGACCACCCGCAAGGAAAAAGACTCCCTCGGCATCGTCGAAGTACCGATTGACGCCTACTGGGCAGCGCAGACGCAGCGCAGCATCCAAAACTTCAAGATTGGCGGCCACCGTATGCCCGCCGAAATCATCGAGGCCTTCGCCTATTTGAAAAAAGCAGCGGCGCTCACCAACCACGACCTCGGCGTTTTGCCGAAGGATAAATGCGACCTCATCGGGCAGGTCTGCGATGAGATTCTGGCGGGCCAGTGGGCCGACCAGTTCCCACTCGTGGTCTGGCAGACGGGTAGCGGCACCCAATCTAACATGAACGTGAACGAAGTGGTGGCCAATCGGGGCCACGTCATCAAGGGCGGCAGCCTCACCGACGAGAAGAAGGTACTGCACCCCAACGACGATGTGAACAAGAGCCAGTCCAGCAACGACACCTTCCCGACGGCCATGCACATCGCCGCCTATAAGATTTTGGCGCAGACGACCATCCCCGGCATCGAAAAACTCAGGGACACGCTGAAGGCAAAGGCCGTTACCTTCATGGATGTGGTGAAAATCGGCCGCACCCACCTGATGGACGCCACGCCGCTCACGCTCGGCCAAGAGCTTTCGGGCTACGCCGCCCAACTCGACCACGGGCTGCGGGCCATCAAGAACACGCTGCCGCACCTCGCCGAATTGGCGCTCGGTGGCACGGCGGTTGGCACGGGCCTGAACACCCCTCCGGGCTACGCCAAGGCCGTTGCTGCGAAAATTGCAGAACTGACGGGGCTGCCCTTCGTCACTGCACCGAACAAGTTTGAGTCCCTGGCTGCGCACGATGCCATCGTCGAATCGCACGGGGCACTCAAGACCGTGGCGGTTTCCCTGTTCAAAATTGCGAGCGACATCCGTCTGCTGGCCAGCGGCCCCCGTTGCGGCATTGGCGAGGTCATCATCCCGGACAACGAACCTGGCTCCAGCATCATGCCCGGCAAAGTGAACCCGACGCAGAACGAAGCGATGACGATGGCGATGGCGCAGGTGCTCGGCAACGACGTGGCCATCAACATCGGCGGCATGAACGGCCACTTCGAGCTGAACGTGTTCAAGCCAGTGATGATTTTCAACTTCCTGATGTCGGCCCGGCTCATCGGCGATGCCTGCGTCAGCTTCAACGACAACTGTGCGGTGGGCATCCAGGCCAACTTGCCCAAAATCAAGCAAAACCTGGACAACTCGCTGATGCTCGTCACTGCGTTGAACACGCATATCGGCTACGACAACGCCGCCGCCATTGCGAAGAAAGCCCACAAGGAGGGCACTACGCTGAAGCAAGCGGCAATGGAGCTTGGCCTGCTCACCTCCGAGCAGTTCGACCAATGGGTTCGGGCTGAAGACATGGTGGGTGAGATGAAGGCCTAATCCTAGTTGGATTTTTTAAGAAGTTTGAATGGTTTGATTTGCTGAGGCAGGTCAAACCATTCATGCTTTTAGAGGCCGGGGATTTCGATGATTTCTTCGTTGGTGCCGTCGAAGTTCATGCGGACGAAGTGGGTATGCCTTATTACTTGGTCAAATGCGTTCGTTTCAAGCCAGTAACGTTCTAACAACAATTTATTCGAGAAGCGGTCAACGGTTACGCCATTGTAACCAGTACTGACACAGGTTTCTTCTACCAGTTGGATGTTAGACTCGATGTAAGGTGGGTTGGGCGATGAAAAATTAATGATGTAGAGTCCCTTATCCAGCGTCACGGCCATGCGATTGTCGTCAATCCACTCACAAGAATGTACTATTCCGGGTTGGTTTAAGTAGATGATGTACCTGAATGGTATCAAACTCGGTTGTGCATCCCTCAATACGGATAAATTAATAGTGGCATTCTGCATATCAAAATCTTGCGAGGGAGTCACAATTAGGGAATCGTGATGCCAGGTGAAATAACTTATCCAGTATAAATCATCATTCATCAGCTCTCCATTTTCGGAATAAATCCTAATCCCACTTGAGTCGTAAGTCGGTGATGAGTAATTGCAAATAAAAGCCGTTCCTTGCCGATTCCATTTTGGGTAGCCGTTGTGGCCGTAAGTTGTCACTTGGGTTAGGCTATCTCCCGTTGGCAGTATCTTGAATACCTGCTGCCCATCTTCATCATTGAAAATTATCCAGCCATTTTTCCCCCAATCAAAGGCAGTCAGCGTTCCCTCATAGATGGATTTTATGGTTTTAGTACTCATGTTGTACACCACGATTTCCTGCTTGCAGCAAGTTGAGGCGAATTTGTCCCGCAAGAAGGCAATTTCATCGGAATTGTTCGGATTACCCGTTAGATAGCTCACTAACGGGTATTGGAAATGGGTTACGCTCATGGAATCTTCTTCACAGGTCGTGGAAACGAGAGCATCCTCATCCTTGTCTTTTTTGCAGCTAAGCAATGTGCTCACAAGAAGGGCTATCAGCATTAGGTTTTTCATAAGCGATAAATTATCGGAATATTTTCGTCGCAAATTGCCAATAAAACCAGTATCAATGACTTTTGCTTCGCAATTTTGGTGAAAAAAATCTTCATCTCATTTTCCTGTCCAGCTTGCATCTTTCCCCCCCTTACCATACCTTGACCCCTGATACTTCCTACTTCTGACACAGATTGACGAGAATGAAATACGAGCGTTTTTTGGACTACTTACGATACGAGAAAAGGTTTTCACCACACACCCTCACGGCCTACGAATCTGATTTGGGGCAGTTTGTGGAGTTCTTACAGAAAACTTACGACCTCAGCGATCCGGCCGAAATTCGCCACACACACGTTCGTTCTTGGATGGTTGACCTAATGGAAAAAGGCAACGTGCCTCGCAGCGTCAACAGGAAGCTTTCCTGCCTCAAGTCATTTTTCAAGTTTCTGCGAAAACAAGGTGACATCACCAATAACCCAATGTTGAAGGTGATACCCCCGAAAACGGGTAAGCGCTTGCCGGAGTTCGTGCCGGAGAAGGCCATGTCGCTTTTGTTCGAGCAAGTGGACTTTGGGGAAGGCCATGCCGGGCTGCGCAACCGCTTGGTGATGGAGGTGCTTTACTGCACGGGCATCCGCAAGTCGGAACTGATTGGTTTGAAGACGGAAAACGTGGATTTTTCCACCAATAATATAAAGGTGTACGGCAAGGGCGGCAAGGAACGCCTCATCCCCGTGGCCCGACACTTGGCCGAATTAATGAGGCGGTACATCGAGCTGCGCAAGACCGTATTTCCGGGAAATGAGGTTTCTAATCTGATTTTAACGGACAAGGGGCAACTGCTGAAGGCTGGTATCGTTTACAATATAGTGAAGCGATACCTATCCATTGTAACGACACAGGAGAAGCGTAGTCCACACGTGCTTCGGCACAGTTTTGCGACGCACCTATCGAATAGTGGTGCAGATTTGAATGCCATCAAGGAGCTGTTGGGGCAT
Source organism: uncultured Saprospiraceae bacterium (assembly GCA_964442355.1). GTDB lineage: Bacteria > Bacteroidota > Bacteroidia > Chitinophagales > Saprospiraceae > UBA6168. The sequence goes on from CAYTZS010000222.1 coordinate 7,464, forward strand.
TCGAGCTTAGCCTCCACGCAGGTTTATACCCATAATTCAATCGAGAAGCTGAAGCGGGTCTATCAACAGGCCCACCCTAAAGCAGAAATAAGTGCGGAGCAGTAGTACCAGTGCGACCCTGTGCTGGCAAGGGAAAGCTTCGTTGGAAACATAACTTTTTAACCATTAAATTTGACGTCTATGAAAATTCTCACAGAATCGGTTCAGTTTAAAGCTGACCAGAAGTTGCACGACTTTATCGAGAAGAAAATGGAGAAACTGACCACCTTTTTTGATAAAATCATCAAAGCCGAAGTGAAGCTAAGGCTAGAAAATTCGGGGCAAGTGAAGGACAAAGTGGCTGAGATTCAATTGCACGTACCGGGGCAGAACCTTTTTGCCAAAGAAACCACCAAAACATTTGAGCAGTCAGTTGACAGCGCTGTGGACAACCTTCGCAGGCAGTTGGCCAAATACAAGGAAAAACAACGAGAGCAGAGCGAAGCATAGATTCACAACAGGGTGAAAAAAACCGGGCTTGTCTGAAAATTGATGATAAGCCCGGTTTTTTTTTTTGCAACTCCGCTAGCCGTTTTATTTTTTTCAAAAACCTAACGCAAGAGGGTTGGGAAAAACAAAGCGATGAACTACCTTTGCGCCTCCAAAAAAAAAAGAATAAAAAGGAAAGACAAAATTTTCTTTTTTAATCAGAAGCGTTATCTTTGCGGGCGCTTTTAAAAAGCCAGCCTTCGGGCAAAAAAGTTCATTGCAAGTTTGGGGATTTATTTAGGTAAATTTCCATTTATAAGCCAGTGTAGCTCAGTTGGTAGAGCAGCTGATTTGTAATCAGCTGGTCGGGGGTTCGAGT
>CAYTZS010000223.1:0-8272 GCA_964442355.1 uncultured Saprospiraceae bacterium
GTACATTTGTTTTCACCGCAAAAAGCAGTCCCATCTAATTGACATAAAGCTACAGTCAAACTCCAAATCCGAGGCCATCACAGTTAGGCTTTTCGGAAACAGCCCCTCTGAGCGCACCTAATACCCAAGCTTGGCAAAAACAGGAAATGCCCCGTGCAATGCGAGGCTTGCCATGCCATTGATTTTCTGTTAAATCAACAAAATCAAATAACGTGCAACGTGCATGGCCACAAGTTTGGCTTTGCACCTGCACATTAAATCACTTCTCAACATGAAAGCAATCCGTTTTTTTCAACTCAGTCTCCTGTTTTGCTTTACCTCATGGCAGCTTCATTCACAAGACCTTTTCACTGGCGTTTGGGAAGAAGGCACCGATGATTACTTCCTTTGGTCGGGCGTCGAGTGGTCAAATTTCGAGGCGAAATGGGACGAATTAGCGAAGAAAAACCTGCGCCTCGTTGACATCGAAACCTACATGGATGGCAGTAAACGCAAGTACACAGGCGTCTGGCGTGAGGGCAAAGACGGCCACTACCTCTGGGCAGGTGTCGAATGGGCTGCATTCGAGGCCAAATGGGAAGAGCTTTCAAAGAAAAACCTTCGCCTGATTGACATCGAGACCTACATGGACGGCAACAAACGCAAGTACATCGGCGTGTGGCGAGAAGGCAACGATGGGCATTACTTGTGGGCGGGGCAAGAGTGGGCGGGCTTTGAAGCGAAATGGAACGAGCTTTCAAAGAAGAACCTTCGCCTGATAGACATTGAGACGTACATGGACGGCAACAAGCGCAAGTACACCGGAGTCTGGCGCAGCGGCAGCGATGGGCATTACCTCTGGGCAGGCAAGGAATGGAATGGTTTTGAGGCAAAATGGAAAGAACTTTCTGGCAAAAACCTCCGACTGGTGGACGTTGAGACCTACATGGACGGTAGCAAACGCAGGTACATCGGTGTTTGGCGGGCTGGTTCAAAAGGCCATTCGCTTTGGTCAGGCGTTGATTTCGAAAACTTCAACTCCAAGTGGGCCGAAAACGCCCAGGGCAATCTCCGCCTCATTGACATTGAGACTTACGACAGCCCTTGCAGCAACAGTTGCCTCAACACGGCACTGATGCCCGACGACCCAGCCGAAAGTGGCCGCAGCCAATACAATTATTGGATAACCGGTAGCGGCCTGCACTGCGAAAACCCGCACGGCTCATGCAGCGGAAACACCTCCGCCGTAGCTTACCGTTGGCCAGCCGTGGAGTATGGCGGCACGTTTTACCTGCGCCTTTCGGCGATGTACGATGCGAAGGACAAAATCTTCACCTTGCCGTTCAAGGACAAGAACGATGACATGCGCAAAAACGGCTGGCGCTACTCCAACGGCAATTGGCACCATGCCCTCGACTACTCCCGCAAGGATGGCAAAACCTTCGAGGTGTGCGCTGCCGCAAAAGGCCGGATAATTTATTTTGGCTGGGACAACTGGTCGGGTGGAACCATGATTCTGAGCCATGACGTCGGCAACAAAAAAGACGTGTACCGTACCATCTACATGCACCTTCGGAATGGTGCCGACAACGACTGCGAATCGGCTTGGACAAACACGGTGCCGACCCTCAACAGCGATCAGAAACCAGTTTACAAGGATTATTTGGCAGACACTGGCTGCCCAGAAAAAAAGGCAGACCGAAATCCCATGTCAGCGCAATGGGGCACCAACAGCCAAAAAATTGACATGACCCTCATCGGCAAAACCGTGGATGCAGGTACGGTGCTCGGTTGGGCTGGCGACACTGGGCCTGGTGGCTGCGGTTGCATGAGCGGCGGCGATGGCCCCAACACTCACCTCCACTTGTTCTTTGCCCACCGTGACCCCACCGATGACCGTTGGTACTTCTTCGACCCCTACGGCATTTATGGTACACCGGACTGCTACCCCGACACCGTTGACGGCGCCATCAACACGAGCTGTTCTCGTTATCCTGTGTCATGGAAGGGTGGCAAGCCGTCGAAGCCTTGATGAATTGAACCAAAAAGTAAAGGGCAGAAACTCCGTGTTTCTGTCCTTTTTATTTGCAAAAACAGCCTTTGCGACAAATTTGAAAGCCTTTGCGACGCTTTTGATAACCCCTCGATTTGCTTTGCCTTCACCTTTGCAACATGCTTTTAAGGCAAATCATTTAAGGCAAATCATTTTTTCACCAATTCAAAATTTCAGTACAATGAAAACGACAATCTTCAGCTTCATCCTTCTCCTTATTTCAAGCTTTTTTATTCAAAGTGCGCAAGCCCAAACCGACAACCACGCCACCTTTGAGGCTTACTTAAAGACGGTGTATGGTGCCTTCGAAAAAGGTGGTTTTGATGCACTCTCCAAGTATTACGCACCCAATGCTTCAGAAATCAGCCCGGACGGCACCCAACTGAATGGCCTCTCTGCCATACGTGCCAACTGGACTGAGGCAGAGAAAATTTTCGATGCCAAGCCTCAGTTCGAGTACAAACTAACCACGTCACGGCTGCTGGCGCCAAACATTGCCCTCATCAATTGGGACGCAACCGATAAGTTCAGCATGCAAGGCCAAAAAATGGAATTCCATTCCACGGCTTCCGCTGTGCTGCGCAAGGAGAATGGCCAATGGCTGATTGAGTTCTCCCAGCTCACCCCAAAAATGAACTTCGAGATGCCCGACCAACAGGCTGACATCGCCGCCATCAATGCACTTGGCAAAGAAGCCTATGCCGCCTTCGGAGCACGTGATGCTGCCCGCTTTGCTGCCTGCTATGCTGAAGACGTTGACTTTGTAAGCCCTTACGGAATGCACATCAAAGGCCGGAAGGCAGTCGAACAGGTTCATGCTGAACTTTTCAAATCTTGGGCGAACATGCCAAAAGAGAAAATAGAAGTGGGCGATCCAAATGTCAGGTTCCTTGGCCCGGATGTGGCTGTTTGCCAGTGGTCGCACAAGGAAACGATAGCCATGGATGGGAAGATGACGGTGCAGGAGGCGACCTTTTTGGATGTTTGCCATAAGGTTGACGGCAAGTGGTTGGTGACTGGTTTCGCTATTACACCGGTCATGCCGATACCAGGTATGGAAGCTGCCAAGAATTAATTCACGATGCCGGGAGGCAAAAGCCATTGCAGCCTCACGGTTATTTTTTCATCAACTAAATTTCGACGTCATGAAAAAATTTCTGAAATGGACGGGTATCGTCCTACTTGGCCTAGTGTTGATTGTCCTACTTGGTTCTTGGCTTTTAGCCAATAAATTCAACAACGAATTTGAAAAAGTTTATACCCTCACACCTGCTCCGGTGGCCATCCCCACCGACTCGGCTTCCATCGAGCGGGGCAGGTTGCTGGCCGTGGGCTGCCAAGGCTGCCACGAAAAAGACTTGGGAGGCAAGGTATTTTTCGACGACCCGAACATTGGCGTGCTGCCTTCCTCTAACTTGACCCGTGCAATTGGTAGCGAGACGGAAGGCTACACCGACGAGGACTTCGTGCGGGCTATCCGCCACGGGCTGAACAAAAAAGGCCACCCCCTGATGGTGATGCCCAGTGAATCCACGGGCCAATTGAGCGACAAGGATTTGGGCAGTCTCATCGCCTACCTGAAGTCCCTGCCGCCCATTGACCGCAAATTCGAAAAACGGCATTTCACCTACCTATCGCAGGTGATGGCGGGTGCAGGGCTGTTCGGCAACCTCTTCGCTTATGACATCATAGAACATGATAAGGTAAAAAGCTTGACGGCTCCACCCATCAGCAACAGCCCGGAATATGGGGAGTACATGGTTCGGACTCATGCTTGCAAAACCTGTCACAGTGCCAATTTCGGCGGTGGGGAGTCACCTGACCCGGTGTCGCCGCCAGTGCCAGACATCAGCAAGAGCGGTAACGCTGGCAAGTGGACAAAAGCGGAGTTCATCAGCTTTTTCAAAACAGGAAAAACGCCCGACGGTCGCCTTCCAAACCCACAGTTCATGCCGTGGGAGGGACTGGGTGCGCTGCCCGATGTGGAGATTGAAAGCGTGTACAACTACATTCAGTCGTTGCCAGCGGCGAAGTAAAAAGCATTTTCAAACCAACTTTTTTCAACAACTAAATTTTTAAAAATGGAAAAGAAAATCATACTCGGAACACTGGGCGGCATGGTCGTAGGAACGGTGCTCGCTATGGCTATCTTCATGGGCATATTTGGCAGCATGTACGAGGAATGGATGAAGGAATTCGAGTCCTGCCTCAATATGAACTGGACTGGCTCCATCATCGCAAGCTTGCTCTTCTCCTTAATTGTGGCCATACTGCTGCACAAGTTTGGGGTCAACACCTTTAAGGGCGGAGCCATCGCCGGCGCATGGATAACCTTCTTGATGGTACTCTGGTATGGGCTTTACAATGCCTCAACTTATACGGCGTATCCATGGTCGTGGCTGCCTTATGATGTCATTAGCAATACCGTTATTGGTACAGTAGCAGGTGGCGTCATCGGATGGATATTCGGCAAGGTGAAATAAGCAGCTAAAGCCAAGCCCCAAAAACCATTTTTCAATAAAAATCATAAACCAATGCAATTCCAATATCCTCATACTATTTCAAATGGCGGTGGCGAAACTATAATTTTTAAGCGCCTCGTAAAAGACCCCGCTGGGGACTGGCTGGAAATCGAAGCTATGGCCGAACCGGGGGCTGGCCCACCGATGCACGTTCACCACATGCAGGACGAAAGCCTGACCGTCGTGCAGGGAAAAATGGGTTCGCTCGTGCAAGGCGAGGAACAGAAATTTTTCAATGTTGGCGACAGCATAACCTACAAAGCGGGCCAAGCTCACAAGTTCTGGTGCGTGGGCAATGAGCGGCTCATCTGCACTGGCTCCATCAACCCGGCGCACAATTTCGAGTATTTCCTTTCGGGAATTTACGACTCGATGAAAGCCAACGGGGGCAAGCAGCCCGGCGCTTTCGATGCGGCCTACCTCCTCGACCGCTACCGCTCGGAGTTCGACATGCTCGACATTCCGGGTTTCGTGAAAAAGGTGATTTTCCCGGTGGCGTTGTTTTTCGGCAAGTTGCAGGGGAAACAACGGAAATTCGAGGGGGCGCCGGAGCCTAAATAACCCATTAGCCGGACAATTTTGCTGGCATTCCAAATTCGTTTGGAATGCCAGTTTTGTTTTAAATTGGGCGCAGATTTTCATTGAAAAAAACCTGCCCATGGTGCGCCCTTTGTGCTTTTTCATCCTTGTCGTTTCGACAGGGCATTTATTTGCCCAACAGACCCCTGCCGATAGCCTTCGTCTCCTTTACCTTTCCGCAAAGGAACCTCTCAAAAAAGCAAACCACTACTACGACCTCGCCGATTTGTTGATGAAAGAAAATCCCGAAGCCGGCATTGCCTTTGCCGACACCCTTGAGCAATTGGCGAAAGCTGCCCGTGACCAAAAAAGCCATGCAAGGGCGGAAATCCTACGGGGCTATTCGCTGTACGAACAAGGTAAGTACGCCGATGCTATGCCGCCTTACAGGAGGGCACTTGAGATTGCCATGAAGACCACCGACCTCGAATTGCAAGGCAAAGCGCTCAACTCGGTGGGCAATGTTTTCCATAACATCGGTCGCAACGACAGCGCCATCGTTTACCTGATGCAATCAGCGAAAATCAAGGAGGAACTGGGCAACATGAAGGACGTGGCAGCAGCCTACTCCAATATTGGCAACGTTTTCAGCGACGAAAAATCGCCTGACAAAGCCATCGAATGGCTGCAAAAATCGCTCGCCATACGCCTGAGCCTGCCCGACGGGGAGAAGGGCGCCATTGTTTGCTACAACAACCTCTCGGTTGCCTACAACGGCAAGAAGGACTACGACAAGGCCATCGAGTATGCCCAAAGGGGCTTCGACCTCGCCATGCAAACTGGCAACAAATTCCATGCGGGCGTGCTCGCTGGCAGCCTCGGTCATCTTTGGTTGGAAAAGCGAAACCTTGACAAATCCATCGAGATGAGCGAGAAAGCGTTGAGCCTGTTGACCGAGACGAACCGAAAATCCAACCTTGTTTTCCCTTACACCAACCTCTCGGAGGCATGGTGGCGCAAGGGCAACTTCCAAAAAGCACTGGAAATGAACCAGTTGGGTTACACCATCATGGAAGAGCTGAAGCTGATTGAGCCGCTCGAAGTTTACTACGAGAATTTTGCGAACGTGTACGAGAGCATGGGCGAACACCAACAGGCGCTTTTTTGGTTCAAAAAATTCATGGTGCTCGACGACTCACTATTCAACAAGGAAAAATTGGAGGCCATCGCCGAGGTGGAAGCAAAGTTTGAAACCGAGAAAAAAGAGGCACAGCTAACTAAGCAGAAATTGGAACTTGAACGGCAGGCTTCACAAAAACGGGTTATACTAATCAGCGCAATTGCTGCATTGCTTGCTTTGGGCGGCGGCTTCCAATACTTCAGAAACAAACAAAGAATCCGTCAAAAGGAAGCTGAACTTGCCGTTCAGCTTGAACATGCCGAGGCCGAAAAACTACGGGAAATGGATGGGCTTAAATCCACGTTTTTTGCCAATATCAGCCATGAGTTCCGAACACCGCTGACGCTCATTGTCAGCCCATTGGAACAGATGATAAACGGCAGTTTTCAGGCTGATTACCAAAAATACTACCGCATCATGCACCGCAATGGCAAGCGGCTGCTCGACTTGGTGAACCAGTTGCTCGAACTCAGTCGATTGGAAAGCGGCAAGCTGAAATTACAGGTATCGGAAGGTGATTTGGCTGCGTTCGTTAGGGCGATTGGGTATTCGTTTGAGAGCCTAGCGGTAAGGAAACAGATTGATTATCAGGTTGTTGTGGAAGAAAAACCCATGACTTGTTTTTTTGACCATGATAAAGTTGAAAAGATTTTGAGCAACCTAGTTTCCAATGCTTTCAAATTTACCAGCGAAGGAAAAAAAATAGTCGTCGAACTTGCTGTTGATGCCAGCAAGGCCAAGATTTCCGTTCGAGATGAGGGCATTGGCATCCCGGCTGACCAGTTGCCCCACCTTTTCGACCGATTTTCAAAGACCATTTCGTCGGAGGTGCAGCCAGGCAGCGGCATTGGCCTTGCCCTCACCAAAGAACTGGTGGAACTGCACAACGGTAAAATTGAAGTGGAAAGCAAGGATGGGGAGGGCACCTTGTTCACAGTGACGCTGCCAGTGGAAAGGTCGTCGTTTGAGGCCGGTGAAGTGTTGGATAATAAGGTCAGGTTGGACCCCACAAACCAATTTAGGCTTGAGAAACACGTGCCGACAAATGGTCCGCAGCAAGCGATTTCGGAGGTGCTTGCCCTGTCCGATAAGCCAGTTCTGCTCATCGTTGAAGACAATGAAGACGTGCGCTCGTATATTGTCGAGCAGTTCAGGGGGCTGTATCAAATTGTCGAAGCTGGCAATGGAAGGCTGGGACTTGAGAGAGCGCTCGAAACCACGCCAGACCTCATCATCAGCGACATCATGATGCCGGAAATGGATGGCACTGAGTTTTGTAAGTTGTTGAAAACCAATGAGAAAACGAGTCACATCCCCGTCGTCATGCTCACGGCACTTGCCGAGCAGGGTGACCGACTGAAGGGCCTAGAAACAGGAGTTGATGATTATTTAGTGAAGCCTTTTGATGCCCGTGAGTTACAGGTGAGGGTGGCCAACCTCATCGCAGGTCGGCACAGATTGCAGGAGCACTTCCGTAAATCATTGAACAGTTTTGCTCCTTCTGCGCCGTTGGATGCCGAAAGTGTTGACGCCATTTTTTTGAGAAAAGTTAGAGAAGCTGTTGAGGCTCACCTTGATGACGAAACCTTCAGTGTGGTTGAGCTTGGCAACCAAATTGGCATGAGTCGCAGCCAACTTCATCGGAAACTGTCGGCGCTCACTGGGTACTCACCAAACGAGGTCATCCGCAATATGCGGCTGGAACGTGCCAAACATTTGCTGGAAAAAAAAGCGGGCAACGCCTCCGAAGTTGCATATATGACGGGTTTCAACTCACCAGCCTATTTTGCGAAGTGCTACAAGGACTATTTTGGCGTGTCTCCGAGCGAGGTTGGATAGCTACAAGCCGTGCATGCCAAGCCCCGATACCTTTCCGAAGGGGAAATGCACAAATTCGGAACCGTGAACCTGGACTGTTTTCGGAAACATGAGTCATCCCGGTTTTTTCAGGATGCAGCAAATAAAAGGGTGTAACCGGGTGATTTTCTGAGGAAAATCACCCGGTTACACCCACAAATA
>CAYTZS010000224.1:0-8248 GCA_964442355.1 uncultured Saprospiraceae bacterium
CCTCGGCATTGGAATGCGGTTCAATGTGAGCTACAAGCTCAACTTCGGGTTGGAGTTTGGCGCCCGCTACACTTCCACCGATTATCTCGACGACGTGAGCACCTACTACCCCGATGTGGCTGCCATGCGCATGACTGCCCCCATGTCGGCAGCACTGAGCTACCGCTCCCCGGAGGTCACCGGCTCTTTCGGCGAGAATCCGCTGGGCAAAGCTCGTGGCGATTCCTCCAACAACGACTGGTACGTGTTCGCTGGCTTGACCGTCTCCGTGAACCTCACTGACAAGTACGGCCTCGACTTCGACAAAAAATACGAGGTGTTCAAGGAGCACCTGAAAAAGCCAAAGGAGGAAAAACAGCAACGGAAACGGTTGGAAGATTCGAAGTACAAACAGCAAAGACAACCTTTCTGGAAGAAAAACGAACTGCAACCCGTCGTCAAAAAGCGCACGGACAAGGCTTCGAAAGATTAAACATTAGATTAAAATCAACCCAAACAAGTGGCCTCTTGCGCAAGCAGGGGCCATTTTTTTTACCCAAACATTTCTATCAGCTTCTTCCTGCGGAATTCAAAGATGCTTTCCACCTTTTTCCCAATCATGATTTTGTTGAGCAGCAAACCCAAAGGGCCACCGGGCACCCGGTAGTCCACGATGTCGGTCATCTCTACCCCACCCTTCACGGCCTTGAAATGGTGCTGGTGGTGCCAGATGCGGTACGGGCCCATGCGCTGTTCGTCCACGAAGAACTCCCGCTCCCGCACATGCGTGATTTCAGTTACCCAGAGCATCGGAATGCCCAGCACCGGCTTCACTTTGTAGGTGATGAGCATACCGGGGTAGGTATTGCCGGGCAGCGGTGAAGTTGGTATCAGGTTCATGTCCTTGGGCGTAATATGCGCCAGGTTGCGGGGGTCGGAGAAGAAAGCCCAAGCCTCGTCGAGGCTGATGGGCAGGGTTTGAACGGTGGTTATGCGGTGCATTTTTAGCTTTTAGTTATTGCGTTTTGAAATAATTAGGAATTGGGGTTGGTGAACATGGTGTTTAAAATCCCGCAATAAACAAGCGAACCAGAAAACAGTTATCAATTATTTCATTTTCTGTGCGCCTCGTCAGTGCCACAACGCAATAACCCAAAAAGCAAAAAGCTAAAAACTCAAAATGGCTTCACGTTCTTTTCGCAAGACTTCAGCCATTCACGCACCTGCAAATGCTCCACGATGGGCAGGTTGTTGCCCCAAGAAGTGTGAATGTAGTTGATAATGTTCGTGATTTCGAACTCGGTGAGTCGTTCGATGCCCGCCATTTCGGTGGTGTAGATTTGGCCGTTCACCGTCATCTCGCCCTTGATGCCCGCCCGGATGATGCAAGGGATTTTTTCGGGGTAATTGCTCAGGTAATCGGCCCCGGCCAGCGGCGGAATGAGTCCCTTGAGACCTGTACCATCGGCCATGTGGCAGTTCTCACAGAAATTGGTGTAGAGGATTTTGCCCTGCTGGTAGGGGTAACGCTTGCAAGCAGCAAAGGCCAACAAAGCAAAGAAGCAGAGGAAGGTGATTTTATTTTTCATTCAACAATTTTTCAATGTCCTTCATAAAACGGTCAACATCCGCAGGGTCGGTGCCATCGCAAAACGAGCGGATATGGCGGTTTTTGTCCACCAAAATCAATCGGCCAGAGTGGTCGAAGCCGCCGGGAGCTTCTGGGTCTTCCATCGCCACGCTGAAGTAGTCGTCGGCGATGCCATAGATGGCCTCCTGCTCCCCCGTGACGAAGTGCCATTTTTCTGACGTGACGCCGAGGTTGGTAGCGTAGCGGTACAGGGCTGCCACGGTGTCGTATTTTGGTGCCACGGTGTGCGCCATCAGCAGCAGGTTGGGGTTGTCCTTGAATTCATCGTGGATGCGGAGCATCTGCTTTGCGGTTTTCGGGCAAATGGTCGGGCAAGCGATGAAGAAGAAATCGGCTACATAAGCCTTCCCAGCGAAGGTGGCATTGTTCACCACCTTGCTGTCTTGGTTGACGAAGCTGAAATCGGGAATAGTGTGGTAAATGGTATCGCCGCTGGGGCCTGCCTCTCGGTTGCCCAAGATGGGCAATTTGTCAGGGCCGAGGTTCGGTTGGCAACCTGTAAGCATCGAGAGGACAGCGAGTAGAACTAAAAAGTGCTTCATGCTTCAATTTTTGCGGCAAAAGTAGGAAAGCATCAAGCAGTGGCAGGTTAGAATTGAGCGGTTATTTTATTTGGAATGGTTCTATTTTTTCTCACTTGCAGCCACCTTCCAAACCCTTCAGCAGTTTTTTGTCAAATGCCAGCTTCGCTGCTTTTTGGGTTTCGTCTTCTGGGAAAATCTCCCAAAGCTGCTGCTCCACAGGATTGTACTGCACCCACATCACCGTGCTTGCCAAGTCTTGTTGGCTGGCACTGAGCCGGTAAACCCAGGCAGTGTCCTTGGTGATGTCGAGGTCTTCCATCCCGAAGGGGTTTCTAGTGGTGTAAAGTGCCAATGATTGTCCCTGCTTTCTGGCTTCCTGCTGCATTGTCTTGAGCTTGTTGTTGCTGCTCACGATGGACTCAACCACATCGTTGCAGCGGCGCATTTGAGCCAGAGGCGACTTCGGGTCGAGGCGCAATGCATACACAGAATCCATCACAAAGCCTTTTTTGCGCACCTCCAAGTTGGGGAAGTAAATGTCTCGCACGAAACGCAATCCCTTCACATCGAGGAACTTCAAGCTGTCAATCCAACTGAGCGAATGGAAGTAGCACCCCTCCAAGTTCACGTCCACCAGCGAGGCGTTTTGCAACTTCACGTTTTCGAGGTTGGTGCCGGAGAAGTCGCCTTCGAGGTAGATTTGTCGGAGGTCGGCATTGCTCAGATTGCCTTCGTGCATCGTGATGTTCTCCATGCGGCTCTCCCTGAGATTGGCTCCAGCGAGGTTGATGCCGCTCATGGCCGTGTTTCGGAAAATAGCCTGTTCGAGCCAAGCACCGGAGAGGTCGGCACCTTCCAGGTCGGCGTAGTTGAAGTTGGCGTTGGAAAAAGAGGAGTGCGCCAACTGCGCCCCCCGCAGGTATGCTTCCGAAAAGTTGGCTTCCCGTAAGTCGGCGTAGTCGAAGTTTGCCCTGGCAAAAATCTTGTCGTAGGTGCTTTTGTCGAGGTCGCTGTTGATGAGCGAGAAAAGCAACTGCCCACGTTCCGGGCTGAGTTGTCGGGGCGTCAGTGAGTCGTTTTCGAGGTAACGATAGGGCCGCATGGACTGTGTCAGTGACACGATTCGGCCGATGAGCGGGTCACTCAGCTTTCGATTTGGGTTGTTTCGCAATTCGACATCGAGTTTGTCCATGATGTTGCTCATGAAAAAAATCAAGGAGCTGCGACGGTTGCCTTCTTCAAGGTTGATTTGTTGGTCGAGGCGCTGGTTTTGGCGGCCCAGCAAAGCGTTTTGGGTGTCGAGTTTGTCGTTTTGCCTGCTCAGCATCCAGGTTTGCACGGCCATGATGAACAGCGGAGCCACAGCAGCCATGATGGCAAAAGTGCCAATCCTGGTCAGGCGCCACACCACTTGCGCCATGATTTCGGAAAGGGTTTCTTTAGAAACTTTGCCGCCCGGCAACTCTTCGAGCAGTTTTTTGAAACTGGTCTTCAGCCCCTTGCCCGCCAGCAAACGGGTGGTGGAACTGGCCACCACTTTCCGCACGACGGTGGTCGTCTTTTGCGTCGCTTTTTGCGCTTCGAGTTCTGCTTTGAGCCGCAGGTTTTCAATTTCCAGTTGAAGCAGGCGCTCGTTGTCAGATGGTTGGTTCACCGGCATTTTTGATTAATTTCGATGAGGTTTTAATTCGGTTGTAAACATAGCAAAAACCAAAGTTCTTGCCCAAAGCAACTGCATTGCGTTAGCTTCTGTCATTTTGCCATCCAAATTGTTGGGTTGAACGGGGTTTCTGCTCGCCGAGCTTGCCCCTTAATTCCCTACATTTGCAGCATTCAAAAACAAACCTAACACATGCGACTAAAAGCAATTCTCCTGTTTTCACTGGCCTTTTCATTCGCCGTCCAACTTGCCGCCCAGCCAGAACGCTGGCACCAACGGGTAGGTTACGAGATGGAAATTGACATGGACGTGGCCAAACACCAGTTCAAAGGCAAGCAGCGCCTGCAATACTTCAACAACTCGCCCGATGAACTTGACCGGGTTTTTTACCACCTGTACTTCAACGCTTTTCAGCCCGGCAGCAACATGGACGTACGCAGCCTCAACCTGCCCGACCCAGACCCACGGGTGAAGGACCGCATCAGCAAACTTAAACCTGACGAATACGGCTGGCATAAAATCAGTTCGCTGAAAATGGATGGCAAAGTCTGCAAGTTTGAGGTGAACGAAACGATACTGGAAGTTGAATTGCCGACCTCCATCAAGCCCAATTCTTCCGTGGTATTCGAAATGGAATTCACTTCGCAGGTGCCTGTCCAAATCCGTCGCTCCGGCCGCAACAGCAGCGACGGCATTGACTACTCGATGGCGCAGTGGTACCCCAAAATCTGTGAATACGACTACCAGGGCTGGCACGCCAATCCTTACGTAGCCCGTGAGTTTTATGGCGTTTGGGGCGATTTTGATGTGAAGATTTCGATTGACAAAAAGTACATCCTCGGTGCCAGTGGCATCCTGCAAAATGGTGGAAACATCGGCCACGGCTACGAGCCTGCGGGTACTGCCGTGCGTTGGGGCAAGGAGGACAAACTCACCTGGCATTGGCGGGCAGAAAACGTCCACGACTTCGCTTGGACTGCCGACCCGGATTATAAGCACGTCGTGTTCAATCGAAAGGACGGCCTGGTGTTCCACTTCCTGTACCAAGACAAAGAGGCTACCCGCAAAACTTGGGAAGCTGCCCCGGCACAGATGGATGCCGCATTTGATTTCATCAACAAAAATTTCGGACAGTACCCTTACAAGTCCTACGCCTTCCTCGAAGGTGGCGATGGAGGCATGGAGTACCCCATGGCGACTTTGTTGGCTGGAAAAGCTGGTATCGGCACCTTCATCCACGAGGCGGTTCATGCTTGGTACTACGGCATTTTGGGCACCAACGAAAGCCTCTACGGCTGGATGGACGAGGGTTTTACCGAGTATGCGACCTCGGAGGTTGAGAATCATCTGAAAAAACAAGGTCTGCTGGGCGGTACACCCGACGACAATCCTCATTTGGACGCCAACATTAGCATGATTCGCTTCAATAAATCGGGCCGGGAAGAGCCGCTTTCCATCCATGCTGACCATTTTTCAACAAATGGCGCTTACGGAGTTGGAGCCTACGTGAAGGGGCACGTCATCCTGCACCAATTGCAGTACATCATGGGCAAACCGACTTTCGACAAGGCAATGCTCACTTATTTTGACACTTGGAAATTCAAGCATCCGAACGTCAACGATTTCATCCGGGTAATGGAAAAGGAATCAGGGTTGGAACTCGATTGGTTCAAGGAATACTTCGTTTACACCACGAAAACCATTGATTACGGGGTGAAAACCGTAGAAAAAGCCACCCGCAAGGAAACCCGTCTCGTGCTGGAACGCATTGGCCTAACGCCCATGCCGCTCGACATTGTAGTTACCTACCGAGACGGCAAAAAGCAGGTTTTCAATTTGCCACTCGACATCATGCGGGGCGCTAAAAAAGGGACTGAGTTTACTGGCGACAAATACTCGGTGCTGCCCGACTGGCGCTGGACCCACCCGACTTACGAGTTTACGATTGATGAAAAAATCAAGAGGATTGACCGCATTGAAATTGATGCTTCCCTCCGATTGCTGGATGCAGACAGGGAGAACAATGCTTGGAGCAGGAAAGGCGAGGAAAAAGATGACGAGGAAGAGGATTGATTGAAGATGAAGAAAAGGAGGATTGGAAGTTGTCCCAATCCTCCTTTTTTTAATCCTCTACCACCAGCCAAATATGCCGCAGGTGATGCTCGCCGTGCCAAACATACAGCGCCGTCATGGTGTCCATGCTGTACACCTTGCCATATTGTGGGTGCACGAAAGTTCGCTGAAAATCGGCAGCCTGCATGTTCCTCAGCAAGTGCGCCCACCTCAGATGCACCCCTCGCAAAATGTCCAATGAACTTTCGATGGGCAAACTGTAATCTGGCAGTATCGCCCATTTGGCTTCTAAGTATGGTTTAATGGTTGGGGCTTCTTCCGTCAGTGCCAAATGCAAGCGAACGTAAGCATTCAAGTGGCTATCGGCCAAGTGGTGAACGACTTGGCGCACTGTCCAGCCATCGGGTCGATATGGCGTATCGAGTTGCACTTCAGTTACGCCAGAAAGTGCAGCCTCCAATCGTTGAGGCAGGTTGGCGATTTCTTCAATCCACTCCGAACGCATGGCTTCGGTAACGTTTTCAGGCGCAGTGAACTTGCCAATTGGGTATTGCAAATGCTCCATTTTGAAAAAGATTTTGGTCAATGATTAAATCGCATTTCCATGCGAATGTCCGCCCGAACGAAATCGTTGCGGTCAAGCGGCACCTCCACGAATCCTAGGTTTCTGTAAATCTGGATGGCAGTTTCCGAGCCTTTGGTGTTGGAGAAGAGGTAGAGCAACTTCACCCCAGCTTGTTTTGACCGCTCAATGGCAGCCTCGCAGAGTATCTTGCCGATGCCATGACCCCGAAATCGTTCGTCAACGGCCATTTTTACGAGTTCGAAAGTATGCTCATCGTCTTTGATGAGGCCAGCCGTTCCGGCTATTTCACCGTTCATTTGAGCCAGTAAAATAGCGCCCCCACCTGCCAAAATCGACTGCTCTGGCTGGCTGCAATGCTGGTGGTCGATTTCCTCCATGAAATAGGATTTCGTTATCCACGCTTCATTGATAGCTTTCCAGCGTTCCAAATGAACAGGCTGATAATCAATGATTTGAATGTTTTTCGATTGGTTTGTCATCAATGTGAAGGTGTTGCGGAGAGTTGGAATTAGCGGGTGAAACCCAATCGTTTTCACCCGCCATTATTTAACCTAATTCTTCTTCCACCAAATAACGCTCGGCATCAAGAGCTGCCATGCAACCCGTGCCTGCTGCTGTGATAGCTTGGCGGTAAACCTTGTCCTGTGCATCGCCGCTGGCAAAAACACCGTGGATGTTGGTCTTGGTGGAACCGGGTTTGGTGATGAGATAACCTGTCTCGTCCATGTCGAGGAACCCCTCAAAGATGTCGGTATTCGGTTTGTGGCCGATGGCTACGAAGAAGCCAGTAACGGGCAATTCTTTGGTTTCGCCAGTCAGGCGGTTCTTCACCCGAATGCCAGTAACCTTGTCGTCACCAAGCACTTCCTCTGTTTCGGTGTTCCAATGCACTTCGATGTTCGGGGTATTGAAGACCCGGTTTTGCATGATTTGCGAAGCACGCAGCTCGTCACGGCGCACCAGCAAGTGAACTTTTGGGCACAACTTGGCGAGATAAGTTGCCTCCTCGGCAGCAGTGTCGCCACCACCGACGACGGCCACTTCTTTGCCACGGTAGAAAAAGCCGTCGCAAACAGCGCAGGCACTGACACCATTGTTCATCAACCGTTTTTCCGACTCCAACCCAAGGTATTTTGCACTGGCTCCCGTGGAAATGATGACGGTGTAGGCATGAAGCTCCTCACCGCTTTCCGTCCAAACCTTGTGGTACTTCTCGCCGGTTTTGAAGTTAACTTTTGAAATGAGTTCCCAGCGCACATCGGTGCCGAATCGTTCTGCTTGCTGGCGGAACTCCTCCATCATCTCAGGCCCAGTGATGCCGTTGGGGTAACCGGGGTAGTTTTCTACCTCGGTAGTGGTAGTCAACTGCCCTCCCGGCTGCGGGCCCGTGAAAAGGATAGGGCTCATATTGGCACGAGCAGCGTAAATAGCGGCGGCATAGCCCGATGGGCCTGAACCGATGATGATGCACTTGTGGATTTTGTTATCTGACATATTTTAAGGATTGAATTATCGAAGGAATAACTTTTAGTTGTTGGGGCGCAAAAGTATTGAATGGCGAATGAAACACCAGCAAACATCGAAAAGATTAGTTGCCAATGTGATGAAGGTAACTTAGCAGTCAAATCAGGGCAAGTAATGGCCAGTTGCCCGAAAATGCTACCTTTGCTTCCTAAATTGTTGGATTGTTAAATTGTTGTATTGTTATTGAAATCTCGCTGGCACTCCAACAATTCAATAAAAGAACAATTCAACATTCACTAGAAATGCAAAAC
>CAYTZS010000225.1:0-8206 GCA_964442355.1 uncultured Saprospiraceae bacterium
ACTGACCAAAACGAGAGAGGTGGTATCTGTGAAAAGATACCACCTCTCGTCATTTTAGCTATGCTCTGACTTTTCGACTGTCGAACTGACTGCCAACTGCCCACTGTCGAACTGCCAACTAACCCCTCCATTCCCGCCTCACCTTGTAAGGCCGCTTCTGCTGCGACTCGTAGTAGGTGCGCATTTGAATTTCCACCACAATACCGATGGTAATGAGCTGGATGCCGGCGATGACGAGCATCAGGCCGAGGATGAGCAGCGGCTTGCCCCAGATGTCGTGCCCCGTTAGTTTCAAAATGCCGAGATACACATTGATGAGGGCACCAATGGCAAACAGGCCCACACCGAAATTGCCAAACAGGTGCATCGGGCGCTGCAAGTATTTTTTCATGAAAAGCATGAGCAGTAAGTCGCTCACGACCTTGAACGTGCGCCCCAGTCCGTACTTCGATTTGCCAAATTGACGGGCATGATGCCGCACGTCCATCTGCGTGATGCGGGCACCTTCCAGTCGGGCCAGCACGGGGATGAAGCGGTGCAGCTCGCCGTAGAGGCCGAGGTCCTTGGCGATGTCCTTGCGGAAAACCTTGAGGGCGCAGCCGTAGTCCTTGAGGTGTACATCGGTGGAGTTGCGGATGATCCAGTTGGCGATGAGGCTGGGGATTTTTCGGAGCAACATGCCGTCTTGCCGCTTGGCACGGATGCCTGCCACCATGTCCCAGTCGCCTTCTTCGGCCAGCTTGAGCATGGCGGGCAGGTCGGCGGGGTCGTTTTGCAGGTCGCCATCCATCGTGGCGATGAAGTCGCCATCGGCATGGTCAATGCCCGCCATGAGGGCCATGCTCTGGCCGTAGTTCTTCCGAAATTCGAGGAAGCGCAGGCGGTCGTGCTTGATTTTTTTCAACGCTGCCAGGGTTCCGTCCCGTGAGCCATCGTCCACGTAGATGATTTCGTAGTCAATGCCCGACAGTGCCGCCACCAACTGGTCGAACAGCGGGCGGATGTTTTCTTCTTCGTTGTAAACCGTGATGACGACGGATAGCTTCATTCGTTGTTGTGTGCTTGTGTATTTGTGTGTTTGTGTGCTCCATCAGCACCGTTTTCACCAGCTCATTTTATTTTTACCAGCTCCAATTCACCGCATTCCCAAAGGATTTTCACCTTCGAAAGGGTCTCGTGCGGCCTGGTGTAGGCGGTGGTATCCATCAAGTAGCAGGCATTTCTGTCGAAATCGCCGGCTTGCTGCATGCGCAAAATCTGCCCTGTTTCACGGGTAAAATAGTACCCGGTGACCGGCTGGAAGCCGAGGCTGTTCTTGTAAATATGAATGGGGCGGCCTGCGGCCAGTTTCACGGCATCGAGGCTGGTTTGGCGCACTTGCGTCTGGCAATCCACGTCGAGGCGGGTAGGTAGCACAAACCAGCTGAACGCCATCCTTGCCACCAGCATCACCACCACGAAGGTCAGCATCCGCTGGTCCTCCCAACGGCGGTAGCACCAAATGAGCAGGGCCATCGAAACCACGAGCAAGCTTGTTTTCAAATACAAATGCGGTACATCTGCCACGGCCTGCCACCACAAAGGTGCAAAACTTGCAGCCAGCATCAGCCAGCACAGCCCCTGAAAAATGCCCTCTACCCAGCGGACGGTCTTTGCGCCGACAGCTTTACTTTTGAAATACAGGTAAAAAAGTACGGTGAACGCCGAAGGCACATGCATCAGCAGGTAGCGTGGGTAAACCTCCACCGAGGTCCAGTAGGGCAGTATCGTGGTGATGAAAACCAGTGCGTTCCAAGCGATGAATCGGTCTTGCCGTATCTGCTGGAGCGCTTTTTTGCCAAAAAGAAAAACGGCCAACAACGTCCACGGCAGAAAGTGATACCACATCTCGAAGGGGAAAGTGAATAGGTGAAGCACCGTTTTGCCAATGCCGTGCTCCACGAAAGTGCGTTTGGCGGATTCTGTAAACAGGGTGCTGAACACGGTCGAAAGGCCGTTTTGTTGGGCGTACAGGGCATAGTAGCCGCCAACCACCACTCCAAAAACGGCCACGCCGCCAATGTGGGCGAGCGAGAAAAGTTTGCGCCATTTTTTTACCCAAACAAAATACGCCACGAGTGCGACACCAAGGAACACCACAGCGGGCAGTCCCTTCAGCATAAAACCAATGGCTGCCAGTAGGTAAGCACCAGCGAAGAGCCGACCGTACCGCCCCCGCTCGCCCTGCGTGAAAATGAGCATGAACAGGGCATACATCAGCCAAGAGAAGCAGGTGTCAATCAGTGCCAGCATGGAGTCCCAGAAAAGGATGCGGCCACAGGTGATGAGGGCGAGGGGAATGAGCAGTTGGCAGTTGGCAGTTGGCAGTTGGCAGTCAGGAGACGTGTTTTTGGGGAAGTGTTTTTTTACAAAAAACCAGACAGTCGCAGCGTAGGCCAGCAGGAAGAACACAGTTGGCAGTCGGGCGATGAGCTCGTCGGAGCGGCCCGTCAGCTCGAAGATGGCGAGCAATATCCAGTTGTAAAGCGGCGGTTTGTTGTAGTAAAACTCGCCAAACATGGTGGGGGTGATGTAGTTGCCAGAAATGTCCATTTCCAGCGCCACCAGCGCCCGGATGCCCTCGTCGCCAGTGAAGGCCAGCAAGCCAAGATGGGTGAGCAGCGCAGGTAACAGCAGCAACCCCACTGCCAGTAGCAGGATGCGTTGGGGTTCGGTCAATAGGCTGCGCAACTGATTCACAAGGGCGAACATTTTATGGGGCAAAGGTATTTATCTCAAACATGTTGCGCCCCTTTTTAGGCTATGGTTCCCCACTTGAAACGCAATTGCAATTCCTGTAGGGAACCACAACGCTAAACTCCTACAAGTTTAGCTACATTTGCGGGCACACCATTCAACTGCATGAAAAACAAAGGCTCAGGGTCTCAACTAGGATTCATCAAAGAGAAATGGCAGGGCTTCAAGTCCAAGCTCTACCCGTTTTTGCGCCCATTCGTTCAACGCTACCGTAGGCTGGAGGCGAGGTCGCCCCGGTTGGCCAAGTTCCTGTTTTGGACGGGCACGGTGTTCGGCGTTGGGTTTGGCAGTGTACTGCTGTTCATCTTCGCCATCCTGATTGGCGTGTTTGGCCACGTGGCCTCCAAGTCCGACCTGCGCAACCTCAACCAGAGCGTGGCCAGCGAGGTTTACACCGCCGACAGTGTGCTTTTGGGCAAATATTTCATCGAAAATCGCCTGCCTACTGACCTCGACAGCATTTCACCCTACATCATCAACGCACTGATTTCGACCGAAGACGCCCGATTCCGGGAGCATGGCGGCGTTGACCTGCGGGCCACTTTTCGGGTGCTGTTCCGCACCATCCTTTCTGGCGATGAATCAAGCGGCGGCGGCAGCACCATCAGCCAGCAGCTCGCCAAAAACCTGTACCCTCGCAAGCGCCTCGGCAAGCTGACCGTGCCAGTGGCCAAGTTCAAAGAAATGATAGTGGCCCGCCGGTTGGAAAGGGTTTATGACAAAGACCAGATTTTGGCGCTTTACCTGAACACGGTGCCATTTGGGGAGAACATTTTTGGGATAAAAATCGCCTCGCAGCGGTTTTTTAGTACTACTCCGTACGAGATAAAAATCGAAGAGGCAGCTGCACTAGTAGGCATGTTGAAGGCAAACACCGCCTACAACCCCGTCCGTAACCCAGCGCGGGCAAAAGAGCGCCGCAACGTGGTTTTTGCGCAGATGGTTAAGTACGGCCACCTCGAAAAGGCCGAGGCCGATTCGCTTTCCGAGCTGCCGGTCGTCACGAAATACTACGTCGAGAGCCACAACGAGGGCCAAGCGACGTACTTCCGGGAGACACTGCGCCTCCAATTGGAAGAGGAATTGAAAAAATACAACCACCCCGATGGCAGGCCCTACAACATCTACACGGACGGCCTCAAAATTTACACCACCATCAACTCCAAAATGCAGGAACACGCCGAGGAAGCCGTCAACTTCCAGATGAAGGCCCTGCAAAAAAGCTTTATCAATCACTTCAAAGGGTATGGCAAAGATGCTGTGCCATACGGCAGCGAAGAGCTGCTTGAGCAGCAAAAAAAACTAACCGACCGCTACAAACGCCTCAAAGAGCGTGGGCTTTCAGAGTCTGAAATAGACTCCAACTTCTTGACTCCGACCCAAATGACGATATTCAGTTGGGATACCGAGACGCAGGACTTGGACACGCTGATGTCGCCGCTCGACTCATTGAAATACTACCTCTCCATCCTCAACACGGGTTTGCTTGCTGCCGATCCGCACACAGGCAAAGTGCTGGCATGGGTGGGTGGCATCAACTTCAAACATTTCAAATTCGACCACGTGAACGCCCTGCGGCAGGTGGGTTCAACGTTCAAGCCGGTCGTTTACGCCAAGGCCATCGAGCAGGGTGTGTCACCGTGCGAGCGCCTCTCCAACGAGTTCAAGACCTACCCAGAATGGGACAACTGGGCACCCCGCAATGCTGACGGGAAGTATGGCGGCAGCTACTCGATGATGGGCGGTATGCGCATGTCGGTCAACACCACCGCCGTGCAGCTCATCATGCACGACAGCGTGGGCATTGACTCCGTCATTGCACTAGCCAAGCGCATGGGCATCTCGTCAAAAATACCACAAGAGCCAGGCATAGCGCTCGGTGCCGTGGACGCCACGCTTTTCGAGATGGTGCGGTTGTTTTCGGTGTTCGCCAATCGGGGTGTTTTGCCAAAACTGACCATGCTTTCCCGCATTGAAACCAAGGACGGCAAACCCATCGCACAGTTCGAATCGCCAGACCCTCGCAGCTTCCCCCGCATCTTGCAAGAGCAGCACGCCGACATGGTGCGCCACCTGCTGCAAGGCGTGGTGGACGGCGGCACGGGTGGCCGCCTGCGCTGGCTGGCCAACTCCGACTTCAGGTTCCTCCATGCCGCTGGCAAAACGGGCACTACCGACAACAATTCCGACGGTTGGTTCATAAGCTTCACGCCGAGCATCGTCGTGGGGGCATGGGTAGGGGCCGAGCAGCCGCTGGTACGCTGGCGCTCGACGCGGCTGGGCCAAGGCGGTGCCACAGCGTTGCCCATCGTAGGCAGGTTTTTGAAAAGCACCTACAACGACCCCGCCTTCAAGGATTTGACAAAGCAGAGCTTCCCGCCGCTGACGGGACCAGCAGCAATGGCCTTTGGCTGCCCTGACAAGGTGGAGCCCCGCAACTGGGTGCTCGACTCGATAGCCTACTACGAGACACTTTCGGCGGACTCCATCTCCGAGGATTTCCGCCAGCTCAACCTCCAACGCCTGCGGGCACTCTTGCCGCCGCCCGACTCCACGGATGCTGGCGGTGACCTTCCCATCGAAGATGAAACTTCCACAGACGATGAGAGAGGGCGTGATGGCCGCATCTCCAGTAGCCAAAGCAAAGAATCGGAGCGCATCCAAAAAAAGAACGAGCGCCTCGAACGAAAAAGGGAGCGAAAGGAGAAGCGAAAGGATTTTATCGAAGGGATTTTGGGAAAAGGTAATTGAGATTTCGTCGTCCATCTTTCATAGCTTAAAAGTTGCTTGTTCTACCTTCGCAGGAAACCAAGTGGCAAATGAGCAAACGACACATAAACACCATCCGGTTGCGAGGCGTCCGCACTGCTACCAACTCATTCGACAACAAAGCCTGGCTCGACAACTTGCTTTTAAAGTTGGAAAAAAGCCTCAAAGTCAAGGCCCACTACCACCGTGGATTCAATTGGGGCGACGACGAAAAAGGCGGACTACAACTTGCCCTGGCCATCTGCCTCGAACTTTATCCCATCGATGTTGCGAAGAAAGTTTATCCGACCTTCTACCATGCTTTTCTTGCTGGCATTCAGGAAGATGGGTTTGATGTAATGGTGGATTTGACGAAATTTGAGGAAGAGATTGTAAGCGAATGGAGATGAGCCGTTGTTGAAAACTTCTCTGCCGCCTCAACCTTCCAGCCCACTCGATTTGTTCTACCTTCGCAAAAAAAGGATTGAGGGATTGAAGGGAAGAAGGATTGAATAAAATCCGGTACCTCCTTCAATCCCTCAATCCTTCTTTCATCCAATCCTTATAAGATGCCCAACTTCTGCCATCTCCATTGCCATACCCAATACTCCCTGCTCGACGGTGCCTCCGACATCGGTAAGATGATGGACAAGGCTGTGCGGGACGGCCAAAAAGCCGTTGCGTTGACCGACCATGGCAATATGTTCGGGGCATTCGAATTTGTGAACGCCGCCAACAAACGGGGGCTGAAACCCATCGTCGGCTGCGAGTTTTACCTCGTGAAAGATCGCCACAAAAAGCAGTTTTTGCGCAGCAAAAACGAGGAGGACGTGCGGCACCACCAACTCCTGTTGGCCAAGAACCGCACGGGTTACGAGAACCTTTCCAAGCTATGCTCGCTCGGTTTTATTGAGGGGTTGTACGGCAAATACCCCCGCATTGACAAGGAGTTGCTGGCGCAATACAGCGAGGGCCTCATCGCCACAAGCTGCTGCATCGGTGCGGAAATACCACAGACCATCCTCCACCACGGCGCCGAAAAAGCCGAAGAACTGCTGAAATGGTGGCTCGACCTCTTCGGCACGGACGACTACTACATCGAACTCCAACGCCACCGGGGACTGGACAATATTGATGGCCTCGGCATCAGCCAAGAGGATGTCAACCAAGTGCTGCTTGGCTTCGCCAAAAAATACGACCTCAAGGTCATCTGCACCAACGACAGCCACTACATCGAGGAAGAGGACGCCCAGCCGCACGACATCTTGCTCTGCGTGAACACCAACAGCCTGCTCGAAGACGAAAAGCGCTTCCGCTTCCCGTCTTCCGATTTTTACTTCAAAACGCAAGACGAGATGAACCGCCTCTTCGGCGACGTGCCGCAGGCGGTGGATTATACCCAAGAAATTTATGATAAAATAGAGCCGCTGCAACTCGTGCGGGACGTGCTGCTGCCTGCCTTCCCTGTGCCTGCTGGCTTCGATTCGCAGGACGATTACCTTCGGCATTTGACATTTGAAGGAGCGCAAAAACGCTATGGAAGCATTGACGCCGCCACCGAGGAGCGCCTGAATTTCGAACTGAACGTCATCAAAAACTCCGGCTATCCCGGCTACTTCCTCATCGTGCAGGACTTCACCAGTACCGCCCGCAAAATGGGTGTGAGCGTGGGGCCGGGCCGTGGTTCGGCGGCGGGTTCGGCGGTAGCGTACTGCACGGGGATCACAAACGTGGACCCCATCAAGTACGACCTGCTTTTTGAGCGCTTCCTGAACCCGGAGCGGGTGAGCATGCCCGATATTGATATTGACTTCGACGACCGAGGGCGTGACAAGGTCATTGATTATGTCGTAAATAAATATGGCCGGATGCAGGTCGCCCAAATCGTCACTTACGGCACGATGGCCGCCAAATCGAGCCTGCGGGACGTGGGCCGGGTGATGAACGTGCCGCTCGGCGAGGTGGACAAGGTGGCCAAGAGCTTCCCCCTGCAACTCGGCACGACGCTCAAAGACGTTTTGGCAACGCCAGAAGGCGAACTGCGTGACAAGTTCAACTCCGCCGATGATGTGGACAAAGCCTTGAAATTCAGGGAGATAGCCAATGCCCACGACCAAATCGGCGACATGATTCAGACCGCCCGCAAGCTCGAAGGCTCAGTGCGCAACACGGGCATCCACGCCTGCGGGGTCATCATCACTCCCGACGACATCACGAAGTACGTGCCGGTGACGGTGGCCAAGGACAGCGAGCTGCTCGTCAGCCAGTTCGACAACAGCGTGGCGGAGTCAGCGGGCTTGCTGAAAATGGACTTCTTGGGCCTCCGCACCCTCACCATCATTGACGATGCCATCAAAATCATCGAGTTGGTGCATGGGGTGAAGATTGACCCCGACGCCATTCCGCTCGACGACCCCAAGACTTACGAGTTGTTCCAAAAAGGCGAGACGGTCGCCATTTTCCAGTATGAAAGTGCGGGGATGCAGAAGTACATGAAGGACCTCAAACCGACGACCTTCGACGACCTCATCGCCATGAACGCCCTTTACCGACCGGGGCCGCTGGCATATATCCCCGATTTTATCTCAAGGAAGCACGGGCGGCAAGTCATCCACTACGACCTCCCAGCGATGGAGGAATACCTGAAAGACACCTACGGTAT
>CAYTZS010000226.1:0-7955 GCA_964442355.1 uncultured Saprospiraceae bacterium
ACAGCTCCGAGCATTGCATGCCCTGCCAACGACACACTTGACGTTGAGGCAGGCGAGTGCTTTGCCATCTTGGTTTTGCCTGCGGCTACTGCTTCGGACAATTGTGGTGTGACAACTGTGACCGATGATGGACCGGCAAACGACCAGTTCCCAGCCGGAACAACGACTGTAATTTTTACGGCTACTGACCTTAGCGGCAACACGTCAACTTGCCAAGTGTTGGTGACAGTGATTGATAATGAGGCGCCAAGCATCATTTGCCCTGCTGTTCAACCGCTTGCCGTTGATGCAAATTGTGAGGGAACGTTGGGCGACTACGCAGCTTTGGCTACGGTCAGCGACAACTGTACCGACACCGCCAGCATCGTAGTCACGCAATTGCCGTTGCCCGGCACTGTCATCACCGACACAACGGAAGTGAGGCTGATTGCCACTGACGGAGCCAACTTGAGTGATACCTGCTATTTTGACGTAATACTAATTGACAACACCGCTCCTTCCATTATCTGCCCAGCCAACGACACACTGGATGTTGATTCGAGTGAATGTTTTGCCACTTTTGTTTTGTCAGCAGCCACTGCCACCGACAATTGTGGGTTGGACACCTTGTTCGACAACGGTCCAGCAAACGACCAATTCCTAGCAGGCACTAACACTGTCACCTTCACGGCCATTGACCTGAGTGGCAACACGTCAACTTGCCAAGTCGTGGTTGTGGTAAATGACACGATTGTGCCGGTTATTACTTGCCCTGCTAACATTACTGCTCAGACCGACCCCGATAATTGCACGGTGGTAGTCACTTGGGCCGATCCAACTATTGTGGACAACTGTGCAAGCAGCTCTACAATTACCTACACGCCATCATCTGGCACAGAGTTCCCCATTGGTGACTCAACGGTCGTCTGCATCGTGGAAGACCCCAGTGGCAACCGGGACACCTGCGAGTTTTTAGTCACCGTGACTGATGGCCAAACTCCTACGCTTTCTTGTGTAGCTGATACAACCATCCTTGTTCCGGCAGGTACGCTCGATACCATTATCAACGATATTTACCTGTTTTCCATCAGCGACAATTGCTCGATTGACACCAGCTATTTCCAGTTTTCTGGGGCGATACCTTCAGGTGGTGGTACTGGTAGCGATGCCAGTGGAACTGCCTTCCCCGTGGGAACAACCACCGTTACTTATTTTGGAGAAGATGCAGAAGGCAACGTCGGTTCCTGTGCATTTGACGTGACGATTGAGGAAGATGTGTTGCTGACACTTACCTGCCCTTCCGACCAATCTGTTGGAAATTCACCTGGGAACTGTGGTGCGCTGGTCAGTGGCTTAATAGCCGTTGCATCGCCACCCTCACAAGTACAATCAAGTTTTTACCAAATCAGTGGAGCCACGATTGGCAACGGAGCAGGTTTAAATGCAAGTGGTGGTTACAACGTGGGAACTTCCACGGTTACTTTCACGGTCGTAACCACGACCAATCAGACGGTGACTTGTACTGTCAACGTCGTGGTGGCCGATACGTCAGCCCCTGTATTTGTCAACTGCCCAGTTGGCAATGATACGCTAAGCAATACGCTTGATTCTTGCGGTCTCTTGTTCAGCGGTGCAGTGTTGCCGATTGCAAGCGACAACTGCCCGGGCACTACGGTTGCTTACTCCTTGCCTGTGGGGAGCTTGCTGCCAGTTGGTGACCACAACATTGTTGCGACTGCCACCGATTTGGCAGGCAATACGGCTACTTGTGCTTACCAATTGACGGTCGTTGATGATCAATTACCTGAAATCAACAACTGTGTAAACGGAACCACAATTTCACTTAGCAATGCCTCAGGCCAATGTGGCGCAACTGCTGTTTGGCCTGCAGTCACAGCCGATGACAATTGCGGGATTTTCGCATTCGTGTTGCCTCCACTGGGTAGTGGCAGCTTTTTTCCTGTTGGCACCACAGCTGTGACTTATACTGCTATTGACCTCGGCGGTAACACAACGAGTTGCACATTTAACGTAGTTGTAACCGATAACGAGCCGCCAGCACTGGTTTGCCCTGGCAACTTGCCAACAGTCAACACCGACCTCAATCAGTGCTCGGCAGAAGTGAATTTCCCTGTGCCAACGGCAACCGACAACTGCGGCACCGTCACACCAATTGCCATCACACCGGCTGGCCCCGTTTTCGATGAAGGTACACACATCGTTACTTACAATGCCACCGACGCAGCAGGCAACTTGACATCTTGTTCCTTCACGGTGACGGTGGTGGACAACACCCCACCATTCATCCCGAACATGCCTGCTGACATGACTGTGAACACGGATGCAGGCGAGTGCGGCGCAACTGTGGTTTGGACTTTGCCGAGTTTCCCGCTTGACAACTGTGGCATTGAGTCATTTGGTTCAAACGGCGGTTCACCAGGCGACTTTTTCGGAGTTGGCACGCATGACATTGATTACATCGCACTTGACATCAACGGAAACGTTACTGTGGAAACCTTTACCATCACCGTTGAAGATAATGAATCCCCAGTAGTAGATTGCCCATCGAGTGTTACCATCTCCGTTGACGGAAGCTTTTTGGACGACCCAGATGGCATAATTACGACTTTCCAGCAAGTGGATTGCGACAACATCGAGTTGACCTTGGCAGAGCTAATTCCCACCGATGCCTGTGGTCTTTCTTCTTTCTTGCAAACAGAAGGCTTGTCTTCTGGCAGTGCTTACCCTGTTGGTACGACTACGATGGTTTTTGTGGTGACGGACAACAATGGCAACCAGACCACTTGCTCTTACGACATAGAAGTTTTGGCGCCACAAATTGCGCCAGCAACTGTCTCTCAGTCGCAGGTTTGCGAAGGCGGAACAGTGACGTTCACCGTAGGCGGTATGCCGGGCGCAACTTATCTCTGGACCAACGGCATGGGACAGACGGTGTCCAACCAGCAGACGTTTACCTTGACCAACGTGGCATTGAACCAAGCTGGAATCTACACCGCCTACGTCTCAATGGCGTTCTGCGACCTTCAGTTTACAGTAGAGCTTTCCGTGAATCCAGTGCCTGTGGTGACAATTGACGCTAACGACATATTGTGTGCGTCCAACGCCTTACCACTCAACTTGACAGCGGTGAACAGCTCAACCGCCATCGTAAACAACTGGACTTGGACTTACCCGAATGGTGCAACCGTTCAGGGCCAAAACCAGACGATACCGAATCCAACCATTGCCAATTCAGGCTTTTACACTGTCGTAGCTACATCAACGTTCGGTTGTACCGCTTCGGCCAGCGAATTTATTTCCATCGCAACAGCACCGCCCACGCCCACACTTTTTGGCACAACTTCCAATACTTGCGTGGGTTCAAGCGTAGTGATGAATGGCCAGCCTTACAGCGGCAGCAACGTGACCTACAATTGGTTTGCAACGCCTGCTGCGGGCAGTGGCCTGACTTCTGTCAACAACTTCATCGTCAACGTCCAGCCAACAGCACCAGGAACTTACATCTACAGCTTCTACGTGGAAGTGGATGGATGTACCTCTGATACTGCCGAGTGGGTAGTGAACGTAGAAGCTTACCCATCCATTGACCTTGATGTGATTGGTGAGACACTTTGCGTAGATGGAGGCACCAACGTTACCTTGATTGACAATGGCACGGGAGCAATTTCTTGGGATTGGAATGGCCCATTCGGTGACTTGCCAGGCAATACTTCCAGTGTGGTATTGCAAAACGTAAATCCTTCTTTTTCAGGCATTTATACCGTAGTTGCAAGCACTGCAAATGGTTGCTCATCAACGGCTTCCACGACTTTGACCTTCACATCGGCTCCTAGCCCCGATGCACAGTTGACAGCCAGCGATGCTGCCATCTGTGAGGGTGGGGTAGTGACCTTGACGGGAACGCTGTATGCTGGTGCAACCTATTTCTGGTCGGGTGATGGCTTGCCATCCAATACCCAAAACCTGAGTGAAGTTGTTGCGGCACCGATAGGCACTGGCGTTTTCGAATACTCGTATGTCGCAGTTGTCGGTGGTTGCTCTACTGACACCGTTTCTGTGGAGGTTGTCGTCGAGCCTATGCCTACTGTGGATATCATAGTTACTGGATCACAGAGCTGCGTTGATGGCACTTCACCCATCACGCTTTCAACCACAGCCACTGGCATCGCAAACTACGTTTGGACGGATGCCAACGGTATCCCACTTTCCAATGCAGCTACGCTAACGCTGGACAGTGTGACAGCCACCAATTCTGGTATCATCTTCCTAGATGTAGAAGCGAGCGGTTCGGGTTGCCTCGGTTTTGGAAGTGTTTTGCTTGACATTACGGATGGCTTGGACGGCTTGACCGCCAGCTTGACGGGTGTGGGTTGTGAAGACGACGAATTGAACTTTGAGGCAAGTGCAATCGTGGGGGCCACGTACCAGTGGTTCACACCAGCGAATGCGTTGTTCTCGACGCTCCAAAACCCGACTATCATGAATGCGCAGTCAACGGGGTCAGGCATTTACACCGTTGTGGCAAGCTTGAATGGCTGCACGGACATGGCCTCTGTGGATGTCGAATTGCTAGGGGACATTGACGCTGTAAATGGTGATGTTCAGGGCACTGTGAACGTGCCGCAGGAGTTCAACATGTCGGACTTTGTCAATTTTGACTTCGAGAATTACACAGTGAACATCCTCCAGCAGCCGCTGAATGGCACAGTGACGTTGGTTGGCGATAGCATTTACGTCTTTACGCCGAATGCAGATTTCTGGGGTACAGACAACCTCATCGTTGAGTTTTGCAATGCCAATTGCCCAGCGGTTTGTGATGTTGCGAAAGTTACCTTGATAGTCAACTACCCGCCTGACCAGTGCGTGATTACGACGGTAATTTCACCGAACGAAGATGGCGCAAACGACGAGTTCGTGGTTTCCTGTGCGGAGGCCAACCAAGAGAATACCCTGGTGATTTTCAACCAATGGGGTGACAAGGTCTTCGATGCGGCACCTTATGCGAACGACTGGAAAGGTACACACGATGGGAAAGATTTGCCAGATGGCACCTATTTCTTCATCTTCCAGCGAACGCCAAGCGATACTGTACAGAAGGGGTTTGTAATGATTTACCGATAATGATTTTGGAACTTTGAGTGCTTGAGAGAGATTTAACCATCAATATTTCTCAGGCACTCAAAGCGCTGAACTTTCGTACTCTCAAATTCTCAATAGCATGAAAAATCTTTTAACAATCATATTCGCACTGCTTGCTTTCAGCCTTTGGGCACAGCAAGAACCGCATTACACCAATTTTATGTACAACCAGCAGTTGTACAACCCAGCTTATGTGGGCAGCCGAAATACACCTTCGTTCACGGCGTTGCACCGCAGCCAATGGATTGGTTTTGAGGGGGCTCCATATTCAGAAGTCCTCAGTTTTCAGTCGCCCATCATGCAGCAAAGGGCGGGCATAGGTGGCACCATTTCCCGTTATGCCATTGGCGTGTCTTACGCTTGGTTCGGTTCTGCGGCCTACTCCTACAACCTCCGACTCACTGAGAACCTCAGCGTACGGCTCGGTTTGCAGGCCACGTTGGAATACATGGGCATTGACTTTGCCGACAGCAAAGTTGTAACAGTTTCAAACTTTGACCCATCTTTGGCGGAGAACAGGTTTCAAGATGATTATATCGGCAACGTGGGCTTGGGCGCATACATCACATACAAAGACATGTTCTATCTTGGCATGTCGGCACCGCAGCTCTACCCCAATGATATTGGGCTCAACGAGTTTTCGCAATTAACGGCTAAGATTGCTCCACACCGGTACGTCAACCTCGGTGCTGTCATACCCGTCAGCGAGCAACTAGATTTGATGCCTAACTTCATGGTGAAATGGGTGGACCATGCGCCAATCGACTTTGACATCAACTTCAGCGTCAGGTACCTCAAAAAAGTGACGGCAGGTGTTAATTATCGCACGGGCGGTGAGGGCAGCGGCGACAGTTTGGATGGGCTATTGTTCTTCCAAGTAGCTCCCAAACTCGGTGCGGGCATTGCCTACGACTACACGATTTCTGGCATCCGGGAGTACCAGTCAGGCTCAGTGGAGGTGCTCCTTCGTTACGATATTCGTGACGACAAAGGCGACCTTGAAAACCCGAGGTATTTCAAGAAAAAATAGTGACCAAACGGCAGCTGTGGAAAGTGCAGCTTTCCACAGCGCTGACGGTCTTTTAGCATTACATACACCCATATTCCAAAAAGAAAGTGGGTGTTTATTACGGTGCAAGATTTGCAAAGAGAGACATAGTTTTTTACCCTATTGATATGAAAAAAATTACCACACTTTTAGCATACCTGATGCTTGCCACAGCGGCCACGGAGCTGCAAGGTCAAATCGCACTTGGCGACGACCGGATTGTGCTTTCCAACGAGCGACGTGTCAATTCCGAACAGCTTGAGTTCAGCCCTATTTTTTACAAAGACGGAATCGTGTTCGTGACTACCAAGGACGTGAACTTGCTGCACAGCAACATCAAGGATAAACGGGCTGGTGGCATCAACCTCATGTCCATGTACCATTCGCAGCGAGACGAAGAGGGCTTTTTGAAAGCTCCTGAACTGTTCTCCAGCGAACTCCTGACGAATGTTCACGAAGGTCCGATGACGTTTGACCGCACGGCAACCACCATTTTCTTCACCCGCAACGAGTTGGTTGAATATGCACCCGACAAGTTGAAGAAAATGCAGATTTACCAAGCCGAAAAGGACAGCAACGAAGTTTGGGGCAAAGCGACCAAGCTGCCCTTCAACAACGTTGCCTACAACTTCATGCACCCCACCGTTTCCGTCGAAGGCGATGTGCTTTACATCGCTTCTGATGTGCCCGGTGGTCAAGGTGGCATGGATATTTACGTCGTGAAAAAGGTAGGTGAAACTTGGGGGCAAATGGTCAACCTTGGCCCAACTGTCAACACTCCCGGCAACGAGGTTTTTCCTTACATCGGTGCTGACGGTGCGCTGTACTTTTCCTCTGATGGGCATGGTGGCCGTGGCAACCTCGATTTGTTTTTCACGATGCTGAACGGCTCGAAGTGGACAACGCCTGAAAATCTTGGCGCTCCATTCTGCTCCGATGCCGACGACTTTGGCTTCATCGTGGACAGCGAAAATAGGAACGGCTACTTCTCCTCCGACCGTAAGGGCGGTTTTGGGGCTGACGACATCTATGGCTTTTACATTGAAGGCCCTTTCGGGCCGCTCGCAGAGGCCAATAAGAACTTGGATAGTTTGGTGATAAAAGACGCCGATGGCAACCCCATGGAAGGTGTGACCATCAGTGCCATCAATTTCAATGAAATTGGATTGGCAGGTGACAACGAACAAGTCGTGAAGTTGCTTCCAGGCCAAGAGAAGGACAACTTCATCATGGACGTCAACTCAAATGGCATGGGGCAATCTGGCACCACTGGTGCAGACGGCACGGCCAAAGTTCCACTCCGTAGGGGGGGCAGTGTCATTAAAATTGAAAAGGAAGGCTACCTGCCCGAATACGTGGTGGTGACGCCCGAAACGGATATTTCGAAACTCGACATCAAACTCCGCAAGGCGGTGAACTGCGTCCCCTTGGACGGCGAGCTGCTGATGCAGGTCAGCAACTCGGCGGTAGCTGGTGCCGAAATCCACATCGTGGACGTTGATAGCAGGGAGTCAATCGTGGTGTACAGCGACCGTGAAGGCAAGTTCGATTACTGCCTGCCCTGCAATCGCACGTTTAGCGTTTACGCAGTACTCAATGGGGCGACATCCGCCCCCGGCATCGTTTCCACCAAAGAGGTTGCTTGCACCCAAGATGCTCGGATACCGCTGACGCTGTACATTGGTGGTACGCAGCTGTACGCCGGCATGACGATACAGTTGCCCAATATTTACTTCAACTTCGACGATGCTTCATTGCGCCCCGATGC
>CAYTZS010000227.1:0-7872 GCA_964442355.1 uncultured Saprospiraceae bacterium
GGCGCTTGCCAAGATTTGGCTTACTGCCCATCCGCAGCACAAAGTACGCAGTACGAATGGATTGAAAATGTGACGTTGGCAAGCATCAACAACACCAGCGGCAACAACAACGGTTACGGCGACTTCACGGGCGTTTCTACCGACTTGGCCACTTTCACATCCAATACAATTAGCGTGACGCCGGGCTTTGCTGGAGGTACTTACCCGGAGTGGCTCGTGGCCTACATTGATTTCAACCAAGATGGCGACTTCAACGACCCTGGAGAGAAGGTTTTTGATACCGAAACTACCGTCAACACAACGGTCACAGGCGAAATCGTCGTGCCGGGAACAGCAACACTTGGCATCACTCGACTCAGGGTCATCATGCGCTGGAACGCTTCGCCTGCTGGGCCTTGTGCTGCCAGTTTCAACAACGGCGAAGTCGAAGACTACTGCGTGAACATCGTAGCTGGCACACCTCCCAACTGCTTGGTTCCCAGCGACTTGGCAGTGATTGACACCATGATGACCACTGCCACTTTAAGCTGGACAACTGTACCAGATGCCAACGGCTACACTGTGCAGCACCGCAAGGTGGGCATCACAGGTTGGACGACTACACAAGCTCAAACCAACAGCTTGGAGATTTCACCTTTGGAAGTCTGCAAGGATTACGAAGTGCATGTCAGGTCGAATTGCACGGGCACGGCGAGCGACTATTCAAGCTCGATTTTCTTCAAAACGGTTTGCGTCAGCTCGACAGAAGATGCACTTGCGGAACGACTCGAACTTTCGGCAACCCCAAACCCCTTTTCGGATGAACTGACACTGAAGTTCAAGCTAGATGCAGCCCAACTTGTGAATTTTGAAATCGCAGATGTTTGTGGCAGGGTTGTCTTTGAGCGGCAACAGTTTTTCCAATCTGGGAGCAACCAAATCGCCATTTCGCCCAACTTGGTTTCGGGCGTTTACTTCGTGAAAATGCAAGTCGAAAACGGCTTGCTCGTAAAGAAAGTCGTCAAGGAATAATGCAAAATACGCAGGGCTGGCCGTGAATCACGGCCAGCCCTGCGTATTTAATAAACCATCCGCTCACCACTACTTCACTTCCCACTCATGCACCCCGGCGCTCACGCCGTCCTTTAGTTGAATTTCGAGGCGTAAAGCAGTGGTATTCACCGGTTCAAACTGCACCTCCGTCCAGCCGTCCTTCACCACTTTCCAACCTTCGTAGGAGTAACAGTTTTTCCAAACGCCATTCTCCAAATACTTGATAACGAACGACTTGGGCACCCGACAACCGCCTTCACTGGCTTCGTCGTCGAACCAATAGATGCGGGCCGTGCCCACTTGTTCCGCTTTCTCAAAGTCGAGTTGCAGCCACTCGGTCGTTCCGAAATGCGGCCACCAATGCACGAACGGATTTTCGTGGTCATCGGAATGTTTGGGAATCCATTGGTCGGCAATGGCACTCGTTTCGCCCTTGATGCCCTCTGAAGCAGTGATTTTGCTCCTTGACGCCAAGGTAGGTTGCGCCAATGGGCGGGTGTTATAAATATCGTACGGCAACCAAACGAGCATGTTGTCCTTTCCTCGGTTCGCCCAAGCAAAATACGGGATTGCCTTGAATGGCATTTTGGTCAACTCGCCTTGGTCGGGGGCGGTCTTTTTGTTCACCAAAGAACTCTCAAATGTGATGGTCTGCACACCACCGAGCAACCCGGCTTCAAATTGCGAGGCGAACTCGGTATCCTTTGGCACATAGGCGCTCAAGATGCGCTCGTCCGGCTGGTCTTTGCCTTCGAGGCAATAGACGAGCGGCCCACGTTGCAGGGCGTAGCGGTCGCTGGTCGCCTCGATTTTCGAGTTGCCCTTCACCTGCTGCACGGGCATCGGCAGCACCAGCGAAACGGTGTCGCCAGATTTCCATTTCCGCTCAATGGTCATGTAGCCGTCCTTGATGCCGCTCAATATTTTCTTTCCATTGAGCAGCACCTGCACCTGACTGCCATCGTGGTTGGCAAAGCCATAAAGGTCGTAAGGCACCGCATCGCCCTGTGCCCAACCGGGCACCCGCAGCTTGAGGGTAAACGTGTTGGGCTTCTCCGGTTCAATGGCCAGCGTGATTTTTCCGTCGTAGGGGTACTGTGTTTGCTGAGCAATTTTCACCTTCACTGCCTGCCCCTTGCTGTTGATGTTTTCGATGGTGGTTTCGCTGCTGGCATATAAATTAACGTACACCTCGTTGCCCCTTTTTGCATATAAATA
Organism: uncultured Saprospiraceae bacterium; assembly: GCA_964442355.1. GTDB lineage: Bacteria > Bacteroidota > Bacteroidia > Chitinophagales > Saprospiraceae > UBA6168. The sequence goes on from CAYTZS010000227.1 coordinate 2,251, forward strand.
ACCGGGAATGGAGGGGAAAAACCTGGCTACATTCGAGGGGCAGCAGGCACATTGAAACCACGGGCTACGCTCCACGTTTTTGCGACTCTCCAGCGGATTGGGGTAAAAAAAGCGGTCGCCACTCATGGAAAGACCCGCATCGAGGGCGTTGTAAAGTGTCCGTTCCAACACGTCCACGTACTTGCTTTCGCCCGTCAACTGGAACATCCGCTGGTTCCAAAGCACGAAGGCGATGGACGAGCAGGTTTCGCAGTAAGCCGAGTAGTTGGGGAGGTCGTAGGGCTTGGTGAAGCCTTCGTTGGAGCCGCTGCTGCCGATGCCGCCGGTCACGTACATCTTCGTGCCAACCACATCCTGCCAGAGTGCATCGAGTGCCGGGAGGTACTCCTTGCCGCCCGTCAGCGCAGCCACATCGGCCATGCTGGCATACATGTAACAGGCCCGCACGGCATGGCCCACTATCTCTTTTTGTTCGGTTACTTTCTTGTGGTTTTGCATGTACTCCTCGCCGTAGCCCCGCACGTCGAGGAAGAACTTGGCGAGGTCGAGGTACTTCTTTTCGCCTGTGAGCAGGTAGAGTTTGGCAAGGCCCAGCTCGATTTCCTGGTGGCCGGTCGCTTTCTCGATTTTGCCCCAGCCAAAGTTCTTTTCCACCAAATCGGCGCTTTTCAGCGCAATGTCAAGCAAGCTGCGCTTGCCCGTGGCGAGGTGGTGCGCTACGGCAGCCTCGTACAAGTGGCCGAGGTTGTACAGCTCGTGGCTGTGCTGGTCTTCGTGTTCCCAGCGTTTGTCGGTGCCCTTATAGTAGTCGCCCTTCACGGCTTCCTTGTTTTTGCCTTCGGCAACTTCCCGGTCACGAATGGTGCGCCAAGTGTAGAGGTAGCCGTCTGGCTCTTGCGCATCTGCGATTTTCTTTATCAGCCCGTCCACGTAGGCATCGAGCTTGGGGTCGGGGTGTACTTGGAGAGAGTACGCTGCACCCTCGATAATTTTGTAAACATCGGAATCGTCGAAGGCATAAACCCCACAAAACGCCCCAGTCTCATGGCCTCCGGCAATGTCGAAGTTCTTCACACGCCCCGTTTCCTCGCATTGCTGGAAAGTGTATGGTAGCGTCACCGTGCGCACGGTTTCGAGGCGAGGCGCCCAAAACTGGTCGTTGATTTTTACCGCCGTGAAAGGAACGGGCTGGATGGGATACTGCGGTTTGTCGGTTTGCGCCAGCGCAAAAAAGACAAGGAGGAGCATGGAAGAAAGCAAAAGGGACTTTTTCATTCTTAGCTTGTTTGTTACTTCAATAAAATCCGCCAAATGTAGGGTCTTGCCTCGGATTTCATGCCCATTGCGAAGACAAAAAGCCGAAGTCTGCTTACACACGACGGGAACTGCGCTGCTCGTTTTTCAATTTATCCCATATCCCACTATCTTCGCAGCCCTTAAACTGCCCCGGAAATCCCTTCTGGGGTTGCGAAACGAACCCCAGAAGGGATTTCCGGGGCAGACAATTCAAATATGGACTTAAACAAGAAATACTGCGTCACCTCCGCCCTACCCTACGCCAACGGGGCGCTGCACCTCGGCCACCTCGCCGGGGCATATCTGCCTGCTGACATCTACGTGCGCTACCTGCGTGGCCTCGGCTGCGATGTGGCCTTCATCTGCGGCTCCGACGAGCACGGCGCTGCCATCACCATGCGGGCAAAAAAGGACGGCATCACGCCACAAGAAATCATTGACAAATACCATTCGCTCAACAAGGGCACCTTCGAGCAGCTGGGCATTAGTTTCGACTACTACCACCGCACGAGCGCCCCACTCCACCACGAGACGTCGCAGGCTTTTTTCAAAAAGCTGATTGACAAGGGCGGCGAACTTGACGAAAAGACCTCCGAGCAATACTTCGACGAGCAATACCAGCAGTTCCTCGCCGACCGCTACATCATGGGCGAGTGCCCGAAGTGCGCCAACCCTGAAGCCTACGGCGACCAATGCGAGCGCTGCGGCTCAACGCTCTCGCCGATGGAGCTGAAAAACCCGAAATCGGTGCTGAGTGGCACGACACCAGTGCTGAAAGAAACCAGCCACTGGTACTTCCGCCTTGACAAGCACGGCGACTGGTTGCGGGAGTGGATTGAGCATGGCACACTTGACGGCCAGCAACACCACGACCCCAAGACCTGGAAAAACCACGTCGTGGGACAGTGCCTCTCTTGGCTCAACGATGGCGAGGGCCTCCAACCCCGCTCCATCACCCGTGACCTCGATTGGGGCATCCCCGTGCCAATGCCGGGCACCGAGGGCAAAGTGCTCTACGTATGGTTTGATGCGCCGATTGGTTACATTTCAAGTACGAAGCAGTGGGCCAGCGAGAACGGGAAGAACTGGGAAGATTACTGGAAGGGAGGCCCCGACCAGCTACAACTCGTCCATTTCATTGGCAAAGACAACATCGTTTTCCACTGCATCGTGTTCCCCGCCATGCTGAAAGCGCACGGCGAGTATGCCCTACCCGTGAACGTGCCAGCCAACCAGTTCCTCAACTTTGAGGGGCGCAAGTTTTCGAAGAGCAAAGGTTGGGGTATCGAGCAGCACGAATACCTGGAGGAGTTTGCCAACTTCCCAAACAAAGAGGACGCCCTGCGCTGGGCGCTCATCCGCAACTTGCCGGAGAACCGGGACGCAGACTTCAAGTGGGACGAGTTCGTGGACTTTTACGACAAGGACTTGGCGGATAATTTGGGGAATTTTATTAATCGAGTGGTAACGCTAACAAATAACTATTTTGATGGTTATGTTCCTACTCCTCCATCAAGGTGGGTTTATGATGTGCGTCCTGAGTATAGTATTGCACTATCGTTATTGGAAGATATTGATAAGTTCAACTTTAAAACGGCAGCCTACTTGTTAACTGAGATTTCAAGTTTAGGTAATAAATACCTTCAAGACAAAGCACCATGGGCAATAAGAAAGTTAGACCCTGAATCTGATGTCATAAAGGAATGTATTTTTGTTAGCTTGCAAATCGCAACTCTATTAAGTGTTTTATGCGAACCGTTCCTTCCTTATACATCTCCTAGAATTAGAAAGCTGCTTAATCTTTCCCCAGTAATAAAAGGAGATTTAGAATCTGTTGTTGAAATAATTAGACCATTCGTTCTTGAAGTTATGGGTATTGAGCTCCCTTTACTTCATCCTGGCCACAAAATCGGACAGCCCGAAATCCTCTTCGCCAAAATCAACGACCGCAACGACAAGAGCCGCCTCGAAATCATCGACCGCCAAAAGGCAAAGCTCGAAGCGATTCTGGCAGCGGAAGCAGCTGCCCCCCAACCAATCACCAGTCACGAATCACCAATCACCTATCTCCCGATGAAAGAAGAAATCCAATACGACGACTTCGCCAAGATGGACATCCGCACGGCGACCATCACTGCCGCCGAGCGCATCCCGAAGGCAGACAAACTGCTCAAACTCAGCGTTGACCTCGGCTTTGAGCAGCGCACCGTGGTATCAGGCATTGCGGAGCATTTCACTCCAGAAGAAGTCATCGGACAGCGGGTGCTGCTGCTCGCCAATCTCGCACCCCGCAAGCTGCGGGGCGTGGACTCACAAGGCATGATTCTCATGGCTGAAAACGCCGAAGGCAAGCTCAGCTTTGTGGAAGCAGGCGAAGCGTTTGGCCCGGGACTGACGGTGAAGTGATTCACAGCAGCCAACCCGCCAAACGCTCCAACCATCATTTGACTGAAAAACAGCAATAATGAACGAACGCCTGAGGCTCATCCTCCTTGCCACCACGACCCTTGCCACCCTCGCCTTGGGCTACAATATGTACGCCCTCTGGCAGGCCGAAACCCTCTGGGGTTATCGTCCCCTGTTTTTCTTCCTGGCGATGTGGGCAAGCATCGTGCTGCTGTTCTGGAAGCGGTACACGCATCACCCGAAGGGCCTTCGCTGGCTGGGCCTTGCTACCTTGAGCGGGGTGCTGTTGGCTTGCAGTTTTCCGCCATTGCCTACCACCATCTTGCTGTTCATTGCGTGGGTGCCGCTCCTCCTCATCGAGTACGAGGTGGCCAAAGACCACGAGTCGGACAATCGTCAATCGTCAACCACAAATCGTAAATCCAGCATACTACCCTACACTTACCACGCCCTTGTTCTTTGGAACATCCTTGTGACCTGGTGGGTGGGCAACACGGCCTTCGTCGCAGGCATCGTGGCCATTTGGCTCAACGCTTGGTTCATGTACGTTCCCATTTGGTTCTTCCACCAAACCCGAAAGTACCTGCCAAAAACGGGCTACATCTCTTTCATCGCCTACTGGATTTCGTTCGAGTTTCTTCATCTCAATTGGGAAATCTCTTGGTCGTGGCTCAACCTCGGCAATGCCTTTGCGCAGTTCCCGCAGGTGGTGCAATGGTACGAGTACACCGGCATCTTTGGTGGCTCGCTGTGGGTGTTGGCCGCCAACGTACTCATCTTCAAACTTTTTGAGCAATGCGGCTTCCGCATTTCCCCAAAACTCACTTGGACGCAGCACCGAAAGCCTTTACTACTGATAAAAGCGCTGGTGCTTGTTCCAATCATTGCATCGCTGGTCTGGTATTTCAAGGTCGAGGACGAAGGCCGTGACGTAGAAGTCGTGGTTGTGCAACCCAACTTCGAGCCGCACTACCAAAAGTTCAATGTGCCGCTGCGAGAGCAGTTGGCCACCTTCCTCCGCTTGTCTGAGTCGGCCATCACGGACAAAACGGCCTACCTCGTCTGGCCCGAAACCAGCTTCAACGCTGGCGAGATGAGCGAACTGGAGTCCAACCAAATCATAAGGAAGCTCCGGGAGTTCTTGGAGAAATATCCGCAGGTCAAGCTCGTGACGGGCGTGAGCGCCTACAAGATTTTCAAGGAAGGTGAGCCGCTTACCTCATCGGCGAGGGAAGAACAGCGGGGCGACAAGGTTTTCCACTGGGAAGCCTACAACGCCGCCCTCCAACTCCAATCGGGCGTGGACAGCATCCCTTTCTATATCAAATCCAAGCTGGTGCCCGGCGCAGAAATACTGCCCTATCACGAGGTGCTCTTCTTTCTGAAGCCCATCGTTGACCAGTTGGACGGCTCCGTCGAAGGGCACGGCATACAGTCCCGACGGGAAGCGTTTCCTAGCGAAAGCGGTCGGGTCGCTCCCTCCATTTGTTACGAAAGTGTTTTTGGCGATTACAACGGCGGCTATGTTCGGGCTGGCGCACAAGCTACTTTTATCATGACCAACGATGGCTGGTGGGACAACTCCGCTGGCCACAAACAGCACTTGGCTTATGCCCGTCTCCGGGCCATTGAGACCCGCAAGAGCATCGCCCGCTCTGCCAACACCGGCATTTCCTGTTACATCAACCAACGGGGCGATGTACAGCAACCCTCGAAGTATAGCAAAGAAGCCGCTCTTCGACAAAACATCCAGTTCAACGACCGCATCACTTTTTATGTCCGTTGGGGCGACATGATTGCCCGTTTCGCATTCTTTACGACCCTGATTTTATTGGCCAACTTGGTGGCGAAGCGAATCATGTGGAAGAAGGTTTAGAGGGTTGAGAAGGTTTAGATGGTTTAGTTAGAGCCGCTCTAACC
>CAYTZS010000228.1:0-7747 GCA_964442355.1 uncultured Saprospiraceae bacterium
GCAGGATAAAGCGCTGATTAACAGCAGGATAGGCAATATTTTGAGCATAAAATTTAGGAGGTTTAGAGGGTTCAGGAGGTTTGGATTGGTGCTCAGGCTAAACTTCCTAAACCCTCTAAACCTCCTAACCCTTGATTAATACACCAGCGTAGCAATCGAGTGCGGCAAGCTTACCGTCTCCGCAGCATTGCCGTTCAACCAAAGACGGTAACTGATTTTCTCGTTCGTAGGGTTCATCACCACCACGGCGATGCTGCCGTCGGGGTTTTGGAAGGCCGTGGTCAGCAGCTGCGCCCGGCTCGATGAGCTGACGATGCGCCTAGCCCCCGGTTTGATAAATTTTGAAAAATGGCCGATGTAGTAGTACGAGTTCATGTAGTGCAATGTGCCTTCTTTTGTCTTGGCGTGAATGGGCGCAAAGCAGAAATTGCCGACGTGGTTCGGCCCGCCGATTTCGTCCAAAAGTATGTTCCAGTCCGTCCAAGCCACGGCACCGTTGTTGAAGTCGTGAATCATGTTCTGGCCGTAGCGCTCGCCCCATTTCCATTGATTGATGGTTTCCCAAGAGAACGGGAAGTTGCAGGCCTCGGTCAGCAGCAGGTTTTTGTCTGGGAAAGCCTCCGCAACCCGCTTCACGTTGTCGAATTGCAGGCCGCCGTTCCAGTCCTCGTACCAGTGGAAACCAATGCCCCAAATGTACTTGGCTGCCTCGGGGTCGTGGAGGTAGGTGCTGGCCCGCTGGTAAATCAGGTCACGATTGTGGTCCCAAGCGATGAGCTTTTTGCTGCCGAGGCCACTTTTTTGCAGCGTTGGCCCGAGGTGGTTTTTGATGAAATCACGCTCCTCCTCTGCTGTGTAGATGCACGACTCCCAAGTCTGTTTGGCCATCGGTTCGTTCTGAACGCTGAGGCCCCAAACCGGGATGCCCTGCTTCTCGTAAGCTTGAATGAACTTCACATAGTAGTTGGCCCAAGCATCGTAAAACTCAGGCTTTAGGTGACCACCTTGGAGCATGTTGCCGTTGTCTTTCATCCAAGCTGGCGGGCTCCACGGGCTGACATAAAAATCCAGATGCCCTGCCACATCCATCGCCTTTTTAATGAAAGGGATTTTATATTTCTCGTCGTGAGCGATGTTGAACGTTTTCAAGGCTTTATCGCCTTCGGCAACATAAGTGTACATGTCGCTGGAGAAGTCGCAGCTGTTGATGTTCGTGCGTGCGACCGTGTAGCCGATGCCTTTTTCCTTGTCAAAATACGCCCGGAGCAGTTCCTCTTGCTTTGCCGGAGGCAGCTTCGCAAACGTCTCCGCCGAGGCATCCGTCAGCGCCCCGCCAATGCCGAGAAAGGTCTGGAACGTTTCCGAAGGGTCAACAAAAACGCAGGGCTGGTTTTCAAACGGCTGTCCGAACGGTGCAAGCACCAACGTCTCCGTCTGTGACAAACGATGCGGCGTATTTTCGGCGGTGGTGTGAACGGTGACTTTTTGAGAGAAAGAAAGTAAGGTTGTGAGCGTAAAAATGGCGGTGAGCAAATTTCTCATGGCAGTATTTTTAAACACGGAGGCACAAAGACACAGAGAAGCACGAAGTGTTCCTTCGTGTCTCTGTGCCTCCGTGTTGAAATCAAAAAATCAATACCCCTCGTTCTGCACCAGTTTCGAGTTTTTGTCCAACTCTGCCTGCGGAATCGGCCAAACCAACCGCTGTGGCGTGATGACGTAGCCGATGGGCTGACCGGTGTGGTCAATTGTCTGGCTCATCACCTCGGCAGCACGGCCCGTGCGCTTGAGGTCGAACCAGCGGTGACCCTCGAAAGCCAGCTCCAGGCGTCGCTCCTTCTCGATGGCAAGGCGGAGGTCGGCCTGTGAAGAAGCGGTCGTTGGTGCGAGGTTTACCCGGTCACGAATTTGGTTTACTAATGCAGCAGCCCCAGCTTGGTCGCCGAGTTCGTTCAGCGCCTCGGCCTTCAGCAGCAGGATGTCCGCCAAGCGGATGAAGAGGTAATTCTGGTCGCTGCCTTCTTGGAAGTTGCGCCATTTGTTGATGAACGGGTAGTTCGTTTGCGGCCAGTGTTCGTCCGACCATTTGCCCGAAACATCGCCGAAGAAGATGGCGGCGTTCTTGCGAATCATGTCGCCCTCGGCATCGAAGGCAGCCACGAGGTCGTTGCTGGGCAGGTTGAACTTCTTCCAGTCGTCGCCCCGGAAAATCTTGGTGCCCCAGTTGCCATCGGCAGTGCCGCCAGAATAGTTGATCTCGTAAATTGACTCGGCAGAGTTTTCGTTGGCATTGTCCCAGAGGTCTTCGTAGTTGGGCAGCAGCGAGTACCCCCCAGCAATGACGGCATCGCAGTATTGGTTCACTTTCGTCCAGTCGTGCGGCTCGACGGTTGCATGTACTTTTGCGAGCATGGCATTCACGGCCCCAGTCGTAGCGTAGCCCTTGTGCGGTGCAGTGGTGCGCACTTTGGTGAGTGCCGATTCGAGGTCGGCAATGATTTGCGCATACACCTCCTCTTTTGCCGTGCGAGCCGGGAAGATGAGTGGGTAAATTTCGTCCAACTCAGCGGCGCTGATGCTGGTTACCTCCGTCAATTGCAGCGGCACATCGCCCCAAAGCTGCACCAACTGGAAGTACATGTACGCCCGGATGAAGCTGGCCTCACCGAGTACCTCCTCTTTGCGGGTCGTAGTCAGTGCGGGGTCGGTCACCGCCCCCACATTGTTGATGATGGTGTTGCACTTGCCGATGGTCGAGTACAGGTAGGCCCAGTCACGACTCACGTTGCTGTTGGTGGCATCCAGGCGATAATCATCAATCTGGAAATTGGAGGGATTGTCCCCGCCAGCATAGGCATCGTCGGATTGGGCGTCACCGTTCACAAAATAGTCGAGTTGCCAGTACTCGTTTTTGAAATCCGAGTAGGCACCCGCAAGCGCTGCCTCCACCTCACTGGCCGATTTAAAATAGATGGAATCGGCATCTGTGTTTTCGACGGCGATGCTCTGAGAATTCGGCTCCAAGTCGAGGAAGTCGTTGCACGAGGTCAAAAATGCCATCACTGCGAGGCTGCTGAACAATAGATATTTTTTCATTTCCAATTTTTTTAAATGGTTTAGACGTGTCATCAATTGTGGTACAACGAATCATGTCCTAATCAAAATCGTTTTTTTAAAACCCACTATTTCAATGAAATACGCTCCAGAAGGGTAATTGTCAAAAGTCAGCTCGTGGCTTTTGACACCCTTCGGAAGCAGTTTTTCAAAACAAAACCGACCGGTAACATCCACAACTCGCAGTTTGACCTGCCCCTCCAAAGCAACTGGCAGCTGTACGACGACTTGCTGCCCGTCGTTGACTGGATTCGGTGAAATTGTGAAAACTGGCTGGGCCACCTCGCCCCTCACAGTTGAAATTGATGGCCCAAACTCAAACGCCCCCAAATCTGGCGATGTGCCGTTCAGTGGCCGAACCTCGAAACTCATCGGGTGTACGTACTGAAATTCGGGCGTCAGGTTGATGCCATTGAAGTCTCCCAAGCTACTGCCCGCATCCACGCAGGGCGAGTTGGCGGTTGGTCGAAAATTGAAGCTGGCTGGGTCTTCCGGCATGGCAGCAGATAAGTCGGTTTGGTGCAAATTGGTCAGCGTGTCAACACTGGCCGTCGTGCCTTGCAGCAAAGTACCTGGGCCGAGCAGCAGGTTGTTGGCCAATTTCACCAACGTCGTTTGGTTGGAAACCTGCACGAAACGACCGTCGAAGCGGCTGTTTACCAGCGTGTTGTGCGCCAGCACGATTTGCTGTTCCGGGTTGGTCGCACCCTCCAGCCCAAAGGAAACGATGCCTCCATTTTGTGAGTTGGACGATTGCTCGATGATATTGCCAATCAGCACAGCCTCTCCGCCATTGGGAAGGTCAACTTCGTAGCTGCCGTCGCCATTTTCGCCTGTCAACCGATTGAAATACAGGTAGTTGTGTTTTGCCCTGCTCTTCACCAAATGGCCGATATGCGCATCGTGCGAATAGCAAAACCGCAGCGTCAAGCTATTGGCATGGCCCACGTAGATGTTGTGGGAGTAGCCGTCACCGTATCCGTTTTCTGCAAATTCACAAAACTCAAACAGGTAGTCGCTCACCCCATCGTTGGAGGTCAGGATACCCATTTCATTGTTGTGGAAAAAGCAGTGTCGCAGCGTGAGGTTCTGGCCTTCCTGACGGATGCCCGCACCGTTGAAATCGGGTACTTGGCAGCCGGAAAACTCGATGCCCTCCACCGTGCAATCGTCTCCTTTGATGACCCAAATGGCTTTGCCTTCGGCGTTGTTCCCAGCTGCATCAAGGTGTGCGTAGCCGCTGCCCGAGCTTCGCAGCAACAGGTCGTTTGCAAACCATTTCGCCACATCGCCTGAATACAACCCAGCATCAATGTCCACCGTGTCGCCATCAGCCACCAAGTTGGCTACTGCCGATGGCACGGTGTACTGGCGGGTCGGGCCGACCTGCCAAACTGTGGCATGGAGGTCGGCAGACCCGTTCACCAATATTAACATTAGAATGGCTGTTTGCAACTTCATAAGAACAAACCGATGTTGTTTTTAGAATTCCACGTTCACGCCCGCCGTCAGCGTCCTTGCCTGCGGGTAGGTGCCGTAGTCAATGCCCAACTCCGTGGCACTGCGGCCAAAGGCGTTTACCTCTGGGTCGAAGCCGCTGTAATTGGTAAACGTTAGCAGGTTTTGGCCAGTCACGTACACCGAAAGCTTCTGCACTTTCAGTCGTTGCAGCGACTTGGGGTTGATGTTGTATGCCAACGTGATGGCCTTCAGGCGCAGGTACGAACCATCTTCCACGAAGCGGGTCGAGTTGCGCACGTTGTCCACCTTGCCGCCACCGATCGCCCGTGGGATGTCGGTATCCCGGTTGTCAGGTGTCCAGCGGCGCAGCACGGCGGTGCTCTGGTTTTTGCTGTCAAACATGCCCTCCAAGTCCACACGGGTGGCGTTGAAAATGTCGTTGCCCTGGCTGCCCTGGAAGAAGACGTTGAGGTCAAAATTTTTCCAAGAAAGGTTGTTCGTGATGCCGTAAGTGAAGTCTGGGTTGGCATCGCCAATAATCGTACGGTCGCCTGGGTCGAAGATGCCGTTTTCGTTGAAATCACGGTAAATCAGGTCGCCAGTCTCTGGGTTCACGCCATCGGAGATATAGCCGAAGAACACGCCCAGCGGCAGCCCTTCCCGCACGATGGCCACGTCTTGGTTGTTGCTGTAAATCCTGCCGAAGTAGTACACGTCTGTGTAGTTCAGCTCCAGCACCTTGTTTTTATTAAAAGAAATGTTGAAGTCAGTGCTCCAAGTGAGTGCCCTACCTTCGGTGTTGACCGTGGAAAGGTTGAACTCAAGCCCCCGGTTTTCAATCTTACCGGCGTTGGTCTGTATGGACGTGATGGGCAGCGAGTTGGACAACTGGACGTTCAGCAGCACGTCTTCCGTTTTTTTGTAGTAGGCATCGGCGGTGAAATTGACCCTGCCCCTGTAGAGCGAGAGGTCGAGGCCGATGTTCGACTGGGCCGTGGTTTCCCATTGCAAGTCGGGGTTGCCGTAGGTGACTTGCACGGAGGCCGGGCCAGAAAGCGGATTGGTGGCTGTGCGGCGGTAATACGACACGAGGCCGTAGCGGGCATAGTTCGGGATGCCCTCTTGGTTGCCGTTTTTGCCCCAACCCACCCGGAGTTTCATGTCGTAAATGGCGGCCAGGTTCTCCATGAACGGCTCCGCCGAAATGCGCCAACCGAGCGAGAACGAAGGCATCGTGCCCCAGTGGTGTGCCAATTTGGACGAACCGTCACGCCGCAATGAAGCTGTCAACAGGTATTTGCTTTTGAAGTCGTAGGTGAAACGCCCAAAGAATGAAGCCAGTGACCACTCCTGCACGTCGGTGCTGGCATAGATGCTATTGGCGGCGTTCAGGGTTCTCACGGAAACATCAGCTGGAAAGTCGTTGCCGCTGATGTACGAATCGCTCCACTTGGACTTCTGGATGCTGCTCCCCGCCAGCAACGACACTTTGCTGTCGCCAAATGTGGCAGCGTAGTTGGCCGTGTTTTCCCAGAGCCAGATGTTGCTGTTCGACTTGTCGGCTTGGCCGAAACCGTTCTGGTTGCGCCCGAAGTTGGTGCGGAACGGGTCGAGGTAGTAGTCCCACTGGTGGGTGTTCATGTCCACGCCGAAGTTGGTTTTGAGCGAAAAGCCCTCGAAGAGCGTGGCTTCGGCATTCATGTTGCCAAAAATCCGGGTGTCAACCGTCTGCTGGTCGGGGCCGAACATGTAGGCTACGGGGTTTTCCCACGATGGCTGGAACGGGTTCGGGTCGTACTGCGCCTCGGTCTCGTCCTTGTAAATATTGAGGAACGGCGGGGTGTTCAGTGCGCTCATGATGACACCTCCCCGGCCACTGCTGGCATTGTCGGGTGTGTCCTCGGTGATGGAGCGAAGTAGGTTCACGTTCGTGCCGATTTTCAGCCAGCGGTTCACTTGGTTGTCCAAGTTGAGGCGCATGGAGTAGCGGTCGAATTGAGCCGGTTTAACGATGCCGGCTTGCGTGAAGTAATTGGTGGAGAACATGTAACGGGTCTTGTCGTTGCCGCCAGCAAATGCCAACTGGTAGCTCTGCACGCTACCGACGCCAAAAACCTCATCGCTCCAGTCGGTGTAGCCCGTCCAGGATGGGTCGTAGGCACCGGGTAGTATCTGGTTGATCAGGTCACGGTAGTCCCTGGTGCTGAGGGTTTCCACGGTTTTGCGGAGGTTGGAAACACCAGCGTATGCATTGAAAGTGACCGTGGAGCGGCCTTCTTGCCCCCGTTTGGTGGTGATTATGACCACGCCGTTGGCAGCACGTGCGCCGTAAATGGCAGCGGAGGAGGCGTCTTTGAGCACGGTCATGGAGGCAATGTCGGCTGGGTTCAAGCCCCGGATGTCGGTAGTGGGCACACCGTCCACGACGTAAAGCGGCTCATTACCCGCCAGCACGGAGGTAGCGCCCCGCACCCGCACGGAGATGTCGCCGCCGGGCTTGCCGCTAGGCTGCACAACTTGTACACCCGCAGCCTTGCCTTGCAGCGCTTCGGCAGCTGAGGCCATTGGGCGGTTTTTGATGGCTTCTTCGTCAATGACGACCACGGCGGTGGTCAGGTCGGCCTTTTTTTGGGTTCCGTAGCCGATGACCACAATGTCGCTCAACAGCACGTTGGCTGTTTGCAGCACTACGTCAATCCTGGTTTTGCCATCAATGGGTATTTCCTGTGTCTCGTACCCGGTGAAGGAAAAAATCAGGACGCCTTGTTTCACATTCAGGCTGTAAGTGCCGTCCACCTCCGTGATCGTGCCATCAGATGTGCCTTTGATGACAATGGTCGCCCCAATCAGCGGTTCGCCGCTTGCATCGGTCACTGTACCTGTGACTTGGGCCGATGCGACCACAATGGTTATCAGAAAAAATAATGCAAGCGTAAATAGCTTCTTCATAATGCTTGGATTTGGATAGGAAAAAATCTCAACTGCCTCGAAAAAGGCAAAAGAATAAGCAGGGAAGGTGGTGTGTACCACCTTCCTGCTTACCGATTCTTTAGTCTAACTTCTTCAGAAATTATTATCGTATGGAATGCCCGAAGATGAAGGATTGGGCACCCCGGTCGAGGTTCTTAGCGAACCAACACGACTGACCATGCAGCAGAGCCATCGTGAGCAC
>CAYTZS010000229.1:0-7725 GCA_964442355.1 uncultured Saprospiraceae bacterium
AACAGGTATTTTTGGATGGCGCTGTTTGGCGAAGCCGTGAAATAGACCAAGCCGCCCTTCTCGTCAATGCGGCTCAGGCTGATGACGTCGTAGTTGCCAGGCGTCAGCAGTGTCTCCTTTTTGCCATCCCTCGACACAAGGTAGAGGTGCATCCAGCCGTCCTTTTCGCTGGGCCAAAGGAAGCGTTTGCCGCCGTCGAGCCAGTACCATCCCGTGGCATCGCCCGACCACTCGTTTACGCTGCTAATCCATGCATCGTCCCGATCCGTGTGAATCGTTTGCGCATTGCCCGATTTTGGGTCGCAGAGCATCAGCTTGCTCTCGTTCTGTTTGCGGTTGAGCTGCTGGAGGATGACTTCTTTGCCGTCCGGCGTCCATTCCATGCGGATGATGTAGTGTTGTGCCGGGTCGCCAGGCACGTTCATCCAGGTCGTTTTGGCGCTGTTGATGTCCACCACGCCGATGCGGGCAGGGCTTGGTGGGTCGCCCACTTTCGGGTACTCCACGGGCACGATTTGGCTGTACACCGAGTCCGTGTTGTTAATCATGTAAAAGTCACGAATCTTGTTGGCATCAATTTGCCAGTAGGCGATGCTTTTGCTGTCAGGTGCCCAGCGGAAACCGTCACGGCAGAAAAACTCCTCTTCGTACACCCAGTCGAACGTGCCGTTGATGAGTTTTTTGGTGCCGAGGTCGTCGGTGAGCTTCTTGATGCTGCCTGTGGCGAGGTCTTCTACGTACACATTGCGCTCGCTCACGTAGGCTGCCTTCGTGCCGTCGGGGCTTAGCTTCGCAAACATGAGGGTGGAGGCGGGACGACCCTTGCCAAGCTGCTTGAGCGACTTGGTGCCGAGGTCAAGCAGCCAGTAGTCGCCACGGGTCTTTTGGCGCCATACCCGCTTGCTGTTGGTGTAAATCATGGCCTGGTTGCCGTCTTCGGTGATGGAAAACCCCTCGATTTTCAGCGGGGTGTCAGAGCCAGCGGGCTTGAGCAGGTCTTTGGCGACCACGACACTTTTTTCCAAGGTGGGAAGCGTGTACTTCACGATGCCACCCTCCTCGGTGGTGAGGTAGCTGTTGCCATCGGTAGACCATTTCAGTGGCTGGCTGAAGCCGACCACCGCCAACAGACCAAATACGACAATAAATATGGCCCTAAAAAGGATGGGTCGAAAATTCATGTTTCAGATTTATTTTGGTGATAAAATTTCGTTTTCAATGCACGCAAATGTAGCTACCTGACCTCAATCTGCGCTGAAAAATGCGGCAATTGGTCATTGTGGAAACGATGCGTTCGTTTTCTCGTTCCAGTGAAAGTCAGCTTGCATAAAAAATGGTTGCTTTGTGTCAAATAATGCCACTTCCGAAAGCCTACTTCAGCATGAGCAAAAAGCTATTCATCCTCCTTTTTTTAATCTTGTGTCTTACTACGAACAGTCAAGCCCAGTCCCTCGCTGGCGAGTGGTCGGGCGAGGTGACGCAGACTGGCAAGCCGGGCAGCTTTCGCTATGCCCTTTCGCTCACGCAAACTGGGCAGCAGGTCTTTGGCACAGCTACCTCCAGCAACGCCGATGGCAGCGGTGCTGCCAAGGTTGAAGTGGGGGGTAAATTGGACGGCCAGCAGCTCGTTCTACAGGAAGTCCGGCAACTCGAACCCGAAAACGCTCGCTGGTGCCTCAAGCACATGCGCCTCCAACTCGTTGAAAAACAGGGCGTTGCAACGCTCGAAGGCGACTGGGAAGCGCAAGGCTGCAAGCCGGGGACGATGAAGTTGGTTCGCAGTTCGACAGTTGGCAGTGAGCAGTCAGACTCCAGCAAGTCCACCAATTTTCAATTTTCAATTTTCAATTCTCAATCTCCCGCCCGTTTCTCCGGCCACCTCTCCCAGTCCGACAGGGACTATGGTTTTTATTTTGAAATGATGCTGGAAGCTGACGGCACGGGCACTTCGCACATCGTCTCCGATGGCGAGGGCGGCAATGCCACGCACCGCCTCCGCTGGACTTTCGACGAGGTGGCGCAACGACTGGATTTTGAGGAAACCGACATCCTCGAAGAGTCTGTTCCGACTTGGCGCTGGTGCATGAAATCGGGCAGCCTTTTTTATCAGAAAGAGAAAAACCGCCTCTCGCTGACCGGTGATTGGCAGGGGTACATCGAAGGCACCGACCCTCAAACGGGTAGCTGTGCTCCCGGTAAATTGTACGTGGAGCAACCGATTTTATTCCAAAATGAAAGCGCAACTAAGCCGAACGCTGGCGAGGCAGCCAGACCCGACCCCGCCGAAATTAAAGCCTACGAAACCAAAACCAAACGAGAAGTAGATGTGGAGCGGGTGCTCGAAGTGCGCAGCAAGACCGTACGCATCCGGGTCTGGGACAATGGCACGGTGGACGGCGACGTGCTTTCCCTTTTTCTCAACGGCGAGCTAATCATTAAAAATTACCGGGTGACCCGCCAAAAGTACGAGGCCATCGTGAAGCTCGACAAGCCTACCAATTTTATCATTTTGCATGCGCTGAACCTCGGCAGCATCTCGCCGAACACCGTCGCTGTCTCCGTGGACGATGGGTTCGGGGAACAGGTGGTCATCATCAGCTCCAATTTGGACAAAAGCGGGGCGGTGATGATTCGGGAATTTACGGTGAAATAAGTGAGTAGTTATGAGTGATAAGCTATGAGTGATGAACGCTCTGGACTCATCACTCATCTTTCATAGCTCATCACTACTCAATTTCCAGCGCGTTCTCAAAATTCCCCATCAGCAAGTTGGAAAGGTCGTCGTTCTCCGGATTGTAGGTGGAGAGGTTGGCAGGGGCGGCGAAGTCAATTGTTTGATTGCCAGCGGTTTGCAGGAGTTTCAGCACATCAATGGTCATGTCGAGGTCAACGGTTTGGCCATTTTCAAGCGTAAAAGTTTTTAGGATTGTTACGGTCTTGAAGTTGGTGTTTTTTGCAGGGAACAGCTCAAAATGGCTGTCCTGAAGGGCATCTTCAAAAATACCGTCGCCATCGAGGTCGTAAACCCCCGCCGTTTTCATGAAGAAAAAGCTGCCGCCATCTTCCCAAAAATGCGTGTCGAATGCCTGCTTCAACGGATGGCCTGACCCAAAGTTTTGCACCGAAGATTTGTTCAAGCTTGATGGGACTCCGATGCCGATTTTGATGCCCCGGTATTTCACCGCAGGCACAGTGTGGAAGTTGAACACCTCTGGCGTTACGTTGGCTGGGCTGGTATTGTCGCTGAAATCGGCGAGTGACACTTCCAGCAGGTCAGTTTCATCCTCGGTCTCGGCCTCCAACAGTGTCACGTTGCTGATGAAAAAGTTGAACTGGTCGAACTTCACCTGGTTCGTGGTGCCGAACAGGTACGGCTGGTCCATCACCAATGGGTTGCCAGCAAACAGGGCGTGGATGTTCAGGTTTATATTGCCTGAAGGGCCAAGCACTTTCTCTTCCTCGCAAGCAGCCAAGGAAATCAGGAGTAGGAGATAGCAGAATTTCTTCATTTTTTGAATTTCTATTTTTGCAAAAAATTGATTGTCAAAAGGTTAGGGCGGGTTCAAGGCAATTTGAAACCTCCAAACATCCAATGCCTGAATGTTTAACAGGCAAATCAAGTCCCTTTAGTTGCTCAAGTTTACCCGAAGCGATAAGATAAAATTGCGTCCAGCAGCGCTCACACCTGAAGCGAAAGGACGATAGTGCAGGTCTGTGATGTTCTCCACGGCGCCGTTCAGCGTGAAGCGTTTGGTCAAGTTCCAGGATGCATACAAATTGTAAGTAGCCCAGGCCAGCGTGCCGTCGTAAACCACCTTTCCGTTGTCTGGGTTGATGTGCCAGTAGGAGTATTCGAGGTTATCTTCCGTGCCGCTGCGACCGATGACAGGCTTGCCATTGCCGTCGAGCTTCACATCGGAAACACCATATTGGTCAATGGTTTTGGCCGCTTGGTAGCGAACCATGCCAGAGACTTTGAATTTTTTGACCTGAAAAGTCAAGCTCGTGAAACCATGCACTGGCGGGATGTGGTCGAGCGGTGCCAGCGTGTCGAACACCACGACGCCTTGGTCGTCCTTCACCTCGAAAGAGGAGCGGCCATCTGTGTAACTGATGTTTGTTTCAAGCGACCATTTTTCACCGAAACGCAATTGCGCCTCGCCGCTAAAACCTTTTATGATGCCCTTGTTGGCGTTCACGTTGGCCCTTGTTTCGTAATAAATTCCGTCGAGGTAAACCAAATTGGCACCATCCGGCAGATTGAATGCCCTCCTTGTCATCAGTCCCTGCACGTAGGTGTAGTAGCCCGTGGCTGCCAGTCTCATGCGAAAGCCGTTGGTTTTGCCAATTTCTTGGGAGATGGACAGCTCACCGTTGTACGAGCGCTCCGGTCGCAGGTCCGGGTTTGGGATGGAGATGAAGCCGTTGCGGGGTCGAAACTGCGAAAAGTCGTCAATGTTCGGTGAGCGGAATGCCTTTGAGCCAAGCAGCTTGACCTCCGTGCCACCCTTAGAGCGCCATGAGCCTCCGAGCGACCAGGTTAGGTCGCTGTTCGTGGCACCAACGCCTTCGTCATAAAAATAGCTCGGCCAGATGGTATTGCTGTCGCTGAGGGTGTATTTCGAGAGCAGTTTTGCTTGGGTAAAACGGAGGCCTGCATTGAAAGCCAAAGAGGTATCGGCTGTGGCTGCCCGGTAGTTGGCGTAGGCTGCCAGCGTCGTCATGGTGTTGTCGGCAGGGTAGCGGCTCAGGGCGTTGTTCGTGGTGGACTCGTCCGTGATTTTCACCCTGCCCGACTCCGAGTGTACGTCGTTGTGGTTTATGTCAACACCGTACATGAGCTTTTGGCGGCCAGCATCGGTGAGGTCTTTGTCAAAATCGGCAGTGAGCGAGTAAACGGAAACGTTTTCCAACTGGAAAATGCGCTGGCTCTTGTGCAGGATTCGGTAGAGTCGATTTTCGTGTACTCGTTGAAAGGCAGCGATGATGGTTGCCCGGTCGTACACGGCCGTTGGTTTCGTGAACCTCGACTTCAAAGAGGCCATCAATCGGCGCTGCGGGCCGTAAAACCACTCAGCGTAGCGCAGGCTCGATGAGTCTGCTGGGTTGGTGAGTTCCGTGAGATAATCGTATCGGGGTACATCGGTGCTGGTGGACTGCTGAAAGTTGAGCACGGTGTGGAAGTTGCGGTTTGGCTGGAATTTGATTTTTTGCAGGAAATCAATTTGGCCGTAGGCTGTGCCAATTTGCACGTCGTAGTTTTCACGGAAGCTGCCATCGCTGTTTCGGATGACGTTGGAGGCCACTTGGTCACCGTTGCCCGACCTGACCACATAAGTTTTGCGTTTGCCAAACTCCTCGTAGCCATCAGGGCGATTGCTACCGGAGCGAAGGTCGTTGTAGTCGGTGAAGGTGAGGCTGGTGAGCGATGCCCAAGTGCGTTTGCCGTAGTTCACGTCTGCGTGGATGGATTTCTCTTGGTTGGCCGATGAATATCGGGTGTACATACCAGATTCCACCACGAATGGTTTTTCGTCGAGGCTCAGTTTTGGCTCTTTTGAGCGAAAATGGATGACCCCGCCCATGGCATCGCTGCCGTAGAGCAGGGAGCCAGGCCCAAAAATGACCTCCGTGCGCTCCAGCATGGCGTTGTCCACAGTGATGGAGTTCTGTAAATGGCCGCTGCGGTACACGGCGTTGTTCATGCGCACACCGTCCACGACGAGCAGTACCCGATTGGCCTCGAAGCCACGCAGCACTGGGCTGCCGCCGCCCATCTGGGTTTTTTGCACGAAAATGCCCGCCTTGTTCCACAGAGCGTCAGCGGTCGTTTGCGGTTCGAAGAAGGCAATGTCCTGCTTTGTTATTTTATTGAAAGAATAGGGCACTTGCGAGGGCAGGTCGTCACGGCGGCCAATCACCACGACCTCTGCCAGTTCGGTGGCCGAGCGAGTCATTCGGATGATGCCGTTTAGCCTTCGGATTTCGTAAAATGGCAGGCGCAAGTTGTTGTAGCCGATGTAGGTGAAGTTGATTTCTTCCCGATTCTCAACATCCCTGAGGGTGGCTTTGCCATTCTCATCAGTGGTGGTTGCCACTTTTTGCTGGTCATTGGTGAAGACGTTCACGCCGTACATCGGTTGGCCCTTCTCGTCAAGCACCGTCACCGCGTAGTCGTAGGCAGTGGTTGGTGTGGTATTGGAAAATGCAGCAGGTTGAAAAAAGGCAATTAAAAAAAGGCACAGTAGCCCAATTTTGGCGGTGTAGTGATGGAACATAATTTGTCGGATGAAAGCAATTAAGCCCAAACTTGGGGCAAACTTATAGCTGAGGGAACTGTGCTAAACGAATGGGGAGGGAGGGATGAATTATTTTGTAAAAATTTGAAAATCAGGATTTTACAAAAAGCGTCAAACGTCAATCAAACATGCAGTCACTGTAATAGTTAGCTATTTTGGCAGCTGTATGGTGAAGGTCGTTCCTTCGTTCAGCACCGACTTTTTTACAAAAATCTTGCCGGAATGGTAGTCTTCGATGATTCGCTTGGTGAGCGATAGGCCCAAGCCCCAACCCCGTTTTTTGGTGGTGTAGCCCGGCTGAAAGATGGTTTTGAACTTGTTGGCGGGTATACCCTTGCCCGTGTCGCTGAGGTCAATGAACACGTTGGAGGCATCTTGGTAAACCGTGGCGCCGATGCGGCCCGTACCCTCCATCGAATCAAGGGCGTTGCGGAGCAGGTTTTCCACGACCCACTCGAACAGGTGGGAGTTGATTCGGACGATAATCGGTTCAAAATCAGTAGGGTGGGGGAAGTGGAACTCCACTTTTCGGCTGGCCCGGCGCTGCATGTACTGACGGCATTTTTCGAGTTCATCGAAGATGTTGACGGGCGTCAGCTCCGGCGATGAGCCGATTTTGGAGAAACGGTCGGCGATGAGTTCGAGGCGCACGACGTCGTTGCCAAGCTCGTCGAGGACTTCGTTCACCTCTGCATCATCTTCCCGGAGTGCCCGCAGGTGCTCTATCCAAGCCACGATGCCGCTGATGGGCGTACCGAGCTGGTGCGCCGTTTCCTTGGCCATGCCCGCCCAAACCCGGTTTTGCTCCGCCCGGCGGCTGGTGCTGAAGCCCAAGTAGCCAAAGGCGATGAAAGCAGCGATGAGGATGAACTGGAGGATGGGGTAGAGCTTCAACAGCCGCAGGATGAGCGAGTGCTCGAAGTAGAGTTGCTGACTGCCCCACGGCGTGGAAACATTAATCGGTTCCGATTTATTCGATTGAAATTCTTGTAGTTTTTGCTTCAAGAACGTTTGGTTGGTGTCTTTTTCGGGGCCAAAATTCCGGCCTTCCTGTGGGTTGCCCTGTTCGTCCAGCAGCAAAATCGGCACGGTGGTATTTTCTGAAAGGAAATTGGTCTGGAAGCTCACGTCGCATTGCAGGGTGTCCTCCAACGCTTGGCTCAGCGTTTCGAGGGCGGTTTTCAGCTGCTGTACCTTCTTCAGTTCCTCCTGCTCCAGCTTGTCGGTCAAGTACTTGGTGTAGAACATGGAAATCAACACGATGACCGCCCCGGCAGCTGCGAGGTACCATTTCCAACGTGATTTTCTTTGATAGATATCCATGTTTTAGTTTGCAGTTCGCCAGTTGGCAGTTTGCAGTCAGTCCTACAGTTTGCAGTTGGAAAGTCAGTGTAATTGAACTCGGCACAGGCTATTCAACTGCCGA
>CAYTZS010000230.1:0-7720 GCA_964442355.1 uncultured Saprospiraceae bacterium
TTTACGGCGGTTTTGCTGAGAAAAACCGCCGTAAACCCATGTTTTGAACCAGCCATCTGCACAAAATCCGGGATAACTCATGTTTTTTTATTTGTTTCACGCAACCTTTGGCTTGTTTTTTTCACCTCAATAAAAAAATATTTCCCCTCCTTTAAACCACTCAAAATTTTCAAAGTCAATTAGTCGCTTTCTTTGAAAAGGGTTAGGAAGTTTAGAGGGTTTAGGAGGTTTAAGTTAAGCCCCCTATCTAATCCCTCTAAACCTCCCAATTCTCAGCATAAAACACATTCACAATGGATAGAAGAACTACCCTTGCCAAAATTTTGGGGCAAAAGCGTTCTGACAACTCGGCGAAAACAAGCTCAGCCACTTCGATGGCGAACGCATTTTCTGGACTTGCCCCCTACACTGGGCCTTTCGGGTTCGAGCAGGCAGCGCACTTGCTTCGGCGCACGACCTTCGGCGCTACTTACCAGCAGGTGAAGGATGTAGCCAACAACGGTCTCGATACTGCGATTGACTTGATTTTTGAGCCAAAGCCAGAACCGGAGCCACCGCTCAACCCAAACTTTGTGGATGACCCTGGCGCAGCCGTTGGCGAAACTTGGATCAACAGCATCAACGACCAGACCGTGGATGGGCTTACCGGCTACCGCAACCAGTCGCTGCGCTCCTGGACGCTCGACCTTATGCGCACCGAAGGGCTGAACATTCGGGAGAAAATGGTGCTTTTCTGGCACAACCACTTCCCCACCGCCGACATTCAAGACCCCCGTTTTGTTTACTATTACAGTAAGCTGCTGCGGCAACATGCGCTCGGCAATTTCAGGGAGTTCACGAAGGCGATGACCCTCGACCCCTCGATGCTGCGCTACCTGAACGGCAACCAAAACACCGCCGCCTCGCCTAACGAAAACTACGCCCGTGAGCTGTTGGAGCTTTTCACCATCGGCAAAGGCCCGCTCGTTGGCCCCAGCGACTACACCAACTATACAGAACAAGATGTGGTGGAAATGGCAAAGGTGCTGACCGGTTGGGTTGACCGAGGCTTCAATACACAAAATGCCGCACAGGCCATCACTGCACAATACATCAACAATCGGCACAATACGACCACCAAGCAGCTTTCTTATCGTTTCAATGATGTTCAAATCCCGAACATGGGCGACCAAGAGTATGCCCATTTGATTGACATCATCTTCTCGAAAGACGAGTGCGCCCGCTTCATCTGCCGTAAGTTCTATCGCTGGTTCGTTTACTACGACATCCCACAACAGGTTGAAGATGAGGTGATTGCACCAATGGCGCAAATCATGGTGGACAACGACTACGAGATACGCCCTGCCTTGGAGGCACTGCTCCGTAGCGAGCATTTCTTCGACATCCTGAACGTGGGCCCCATGATTAAAAATCCGGTGGACTTCACAATGGGCGTCTTCAAGATTTTTGACGTGGACTTCACTGCTGCCAACCTAGAACAGCATTATCGGGTGCTTTGGCAGACTTTCCGCACTACGCTGACCACCATGCAAATGCCCTACTACGACCCGCCAAGTGTGGCAGGTTGGAAGGCATATTACCAAGAGCCTGTATTTTACAGGCACTGGATTAGCGCCGTGACGCTGCCCGCTCGTCAACAGTACACGTCCAGAATGCTTACCACGGGCATCACGGCGGTCGGGTTTGCGGCAAGGATTAACGTGTTGAATTTCGTCGCCACGTTGGACACGCCCGAAATCGCTGATGAGCTCATCAATGAATTGGTGAAAATCCTCTTCCCGCAACCCATCACGCAGTTTCAGCACGACTTCCTCAAAGGAATCCTGCTGCCGGGCCTGCCCGACTACGAATGGAACGTGGAATACAGCGACTACGTGAACAACCCCAACGACCCGAACTTGGCTGCCGCCGTGCGAACAAAACTGACTAACCTCCTCTCGGCCATGATGAGCATGCCGGAGTTTTATTTGAGCTAAGCGTCGAAGGTATTTGGGATTGAAACTAGAACTTCAATCCTTCTAACCTTCAGTCCTTCAATCCTTTTCAAAATGAAGCGGAGAAATTTCATACAAACTACCGGCCTCTCATTGCCCATGCTGCTCAACGGTTTCAACCTGCGGGCAATGCCGAAGTCGTCAATATTTTCAGCCATCGCCAACGAAAACGACCGAGTACTGGTGCTGATTCAGCTCAACGGCGGCAACGATGGCCTCGCCATGATTACCCCGCTCGACCAGTACGACAACCTGGCCAATGCCCGTGGCAACATTCTTATCCCACAAAACAGTTTGATAGACGTGGGCTTCAACCAAGCGTTGCATCCTTCCATGACAGGCATCAAGTCCATGTTCGATGAGGGCAAAATGGGCGTAGTGCAAGCCGTTGGCTACCCAAACCAAAACCGCAGCCACTTCCGCAGTACCGACATCTGGACGAGCGGCAGCCCTGCCAACGAGGTCTGGACAACAGGCTGGTTGGGTCGCCACTTTCAGCAGGAGCAACCCAGCTTCCCGGATGGCTACCCCAATGCGGAATACCCCGACCCGTTTGCGCTGACGATTGGCGCCACTGTCTCGGAGACGTGCCAAGGCACTGCCGCCAATTTCAGCATGGCCATCAACGACCCGTTCAACCTTAGCCCCCTGACCAACGGCGGCAACGATACGCCGCCCAGCACACTTTACGGCGAAGAGCTGACTTACCTGCGGCAAAGCATTGACTCGACGAATGCTTACAGCGCTGGTATCACTGAGGCTGCCAACAGTGCCACCAACATGGCCACCTACCCAGAAGACAATGGCTTGGCCGCACAGCTGAAAAGTATCGCCCTGCTCATCGCAGGTGGATTGAAAACAAAGGTGTACGTGGCCAACCTCGGCGGCTTCGACACACACGCCGGGCAAGTGGTCCTCGACCCCACGCTGGGCACCCACTCCGAACTGCTGCAAATTTTGAGCGATGCCGTGGCTGCTTTCCAACAAGACCTAGCGCTGCTGGGCTTGGAGCAGCGGGTAGTCACGATGACCTTCAGCGAGTTTGGTCGCCGCATCCGCTCCAACGACAGCCTCGGCACCGACCACGGCGACGCCGCCCCGCTGATGCTTTTCGGCTCCTGCGTGAAGCCTGGCTTCACTGGCGAAAGCCCAGAAATACCCACGAACCCAGAGGTACAGGAAGCGGTGGCCATGCAATACGACTTCCGCAACGTGTACGGCTCCATTCTCATGGACTGGTTCGAAGTGCAGCAGTCGGATGTGCAGAACCTGCTCTTCCCAGACTTCTCCTACATCCCGCTGGTGAACACCTGCAATGTGAGCAGCACAACACAAGTACCTGCCGCCGAAATGATGGTCGTTCCCTACCCCAACCCATTCAATCGGGAGGCAAATGTGACATTCCGCTGTGCGAACGAGCATGTTCGCCTTAGCGTCTTCAACGGTGCTGGACAAGAAGTTAAGTTGTTGATAAACAAACGGTTGGCAGCCGGCGAGCACACCGTCACATTCGACAGCTCCGGTATGCCTGGGGGTAGCTACTACTTCCACTTGCGCCTGGAAAATGGTCGGCAAAAAACGAAGCTGGTGGTGAAGGCGAAGGATTAGAAGTTGGCGATTGGCTGTTGGCTGCGCAATGACAAAAGCGCCTTGCTGCCAACAGCCAATCGCCAATGACCAAACCTGTGAACTTTTCATCAAACTTAACTCTTGGATTCGGCAAATGAACGGCGCACTGCCGTAGCTTTGCCGCAAATATTCCAAGCGTCAACATGAAGAAAATCCTCTTGCCCGCCCTGCTTTTGCTGTCATTTCAGCCCATTTTCTCACAAAAACAAGAATTCAAGGTCGCCTGTGTGGGGTTCTACAATTTCGAGAACCTTTTCGACACCATTGACAGCCCGAACACGAACGACTCGGAGTTTTTGCCGGACGGCACCCGCCACTGGACCACTAAGGTTTACCAAGACAAACTAAAGAACCTTGACCATGTTGTTTCTGAATTGGGCACTGAACTGACGCCTGATGGCGTGGCCATCCTCGGCATTGCGGAGATTGAAAACCGACTGGTGCTGGAGGATTTCGTAAAACAGCCCAAGGTAGCATCTCGGAACTACCAAATCGTGCATTACGACTCCCCCGACGAGCGGGGCATTGACGTGGGGCTGATTTACCAACCAAAATACTTTAAACTGCTGGGCAGCAAGGCCATTCCGCTCGTTGTGTACGGGAGCGATGGCGAACGCAACCTCACCCGTGACATCCTCTATGTAAGTGGCCTCCTCGATGGCGAACCGCTGCATGTGCTGGTGAACCACTGGCCCAGCCGCCGTGGTGGCGAGGCAGCCACCGCACCCTACCGCAATGCTGCCGCACTCGTTTGCAAGAATGTGAAGGACTCCTTGCTACAGCTCGACCCTAATGCCAAGGTCATCGTGATGGGCGACCTCAACGACGACCCAAACAATGACAGCGTGAAGAAGGTACTGAATGCCAAAGGCAAGAAAAGCGACGTGAAAGAAGGTGGCTTTTTCAACCCGATGTACGAGTACTTCCGACAGGGCATGGGCACGATGGCCTATCAAGATGCTTGGAGCCTTTTTGACCAAATCATCATCTCGGAAGGACTGTTGCAGGAAAAACAGAGCGGCTTCCGGTACCACAAGACGCATGTCCACAACAAACCTTACCTCATTCAGAAGACGGGACAGTTCAAGGGCTACCCGTTCCGCACGTTTGACTTCGACAATTATATAGGAGGGTATAGTGACCACTTTCCGGTGTACCTGTACTTAATCAAACAAGTTGCGAAGCCTTAACACCACTTATGCGTGTTGGCATCATTGTTGGATAACAATCACCTAGCATACTATTATATCGTGTTATAAAAAGTAATTGTAAAAGCATTTCCGCCAAATTGAACCTTCCACCTATAAGCCTGTTTACCCCCCTGCTGTGCTTGCATAGTTCAACTTGACGTTACCCCCCATTTCATTTTTTAATGAGTGTTTAACCATGAAATTCGTATCTCTCCTTTTCGCTGTTGTTGTAACAGCCTCTATGTCTATTGCCCAACCTGCTTCACAGGTATTCAATTCAAGTGGTAGTTGGGTAGTGCCAACCGGGTACACTGCCAATATATTCGTGGAAGTATGGGGCGGCGGCGGCGGCGGCGGTGACGCATCGCCTGATGCCAAAGGCGGTGGTGGCGGTGGTGCTTATGCAAACTCAACTTTCACAAACGTACCACCTGGTACTTATACAGTAATTGTTGGTGCAGGAGGTGCCCCAGGTATCTCTGGCGGCAGTTCCAATTTTCAATATAGCGGTTGGGTAATTGCAGCGGGAGGTGGTTCAACAACCGACCAATATGGAGGAGTAGGTGGACTCGCCTCAAATAGCAGTGGGGATTTTGTCCTTTCCGGTGAAAACGGGAATACTGCAAGTGGCAACAATGGAGGCGCAGGTGGAGCAGGCCCTAGCGGAGGTGGGACAGGTGGTGCAGGTGGCATAGCTAACAATGGAAACGGAGGCAATGGCGGTGCAGCTGGAGGTGGCGGTGGAGGCAAGGCAGGCCCGGGTAACGGTGGTACTTCCGGGAATGGTGGAACAGGGAGGGTAAGCATTTCTGTCCTTGCGCTTAATCCACTGCCCATTGACTTGGTAGCGTTCACAGGTAAAAACGTCGGCGATGCCATTGAGCTAGTTTGGAGAACAGCTTCTGAACGAAACAATGAAAAATTCCAAGTAGAACGGAGCGCTGACGGACATGAATTTATCGCAATAGGTGATGTTCTTGGCAACGGCACAACTACTGAAACCAATCACTACAAATTCATTGATTTTAATCCCATTTTGGGGACAAACTATTACCGATTGAAGCAAATTGACTTCGATGGCAAGTCCGAGTATAGCCCAATAGTGTCATTACAATTCCAAAAGGAGGAGGCTATCTCTATCTACCCTACCCTTGTCCAATCCGAATTGAATGTAGCGCTTCCACAAGATGCCGACGAGTTGACAATCGTCAAATTCTATTCGATGCAAGGAAAGTTGGTTTATAGCATCCGGGAGGAAGGAACAAATTTGCTCAAAATAGTTTTACCTACCCTCCCGGCTGGTCAGTACGTGGTGGAGGTGTCGAACGGCAACCAATCGAGCCGGACTTTGGTATTCAAAATATAGAAAAGGCTACATGTGCAAAAACGACCTTTGGGTGTTTACCCCAAAGGTCGTTTTCATTTTAAGGTAGGTTGGGCATCGGCAAAAACCTACATTTGCCCAAAGCAGACAAGCACCGCCGATGCCCATAGACAAATCGCCACTAGAACTCAACGAAGGTTTCCGTTACGCACTCGATGTGTTGGAAAAAACCAGCCAGAGCCTCTTCTTGACTGGACGGGCTGGCACGGGCAAGTCCACGCTGTTGCAGCTTTTCCGCAGCACTACCCGCAAGAAGATGGTGGTGCTCGCCCCAACAGGCATTGCCGCCCTGAACGTTCAAGGACAAACCATCCACTCGTTTTTTGGCTTTCCACCACGGCTCATTCAAGCAAAGGACATCACGAAGACTTTTACAAAAAAATGGTTCACCCGCCTTGACGTCATGGTGATTGATGAAATCAGCATGGTACGGGCCGACTTGCTGGATGCCATCGACCGCAGCCTGCGCTTGAACCGGGAAAATCCATTGCCATTTGGTGGGGTGCAAATGGTGTTCATCGGCGACCTTTTTCAGTTGCCGCCTGTGATTGCCAGCGAGGAGGAAAAACGCCTGTTTGAAATGGCCTACGATACGCCCTATTTTTTCTCGGCAAAAGTGATGAAGGATTTTGAGTTCGAAAAAATGGAACTCCGCAAGGTCTATCGGCAGGAACAACGCCATTTCTTGCGTTTGCTGGAGGCAGTTCGGCACAATTCCGTGGATTGGGAAGACCTGGAAGACCTCAACGAGCGCTACCTACCGGATTTTGAGGGCGAGCGGTCATTCATCACTTTGGCTACACGCAATGTAAAGGTGGACCGCATCAATTTGCGGGAGTTGACAAATCTGGATGGGCTGGAGCAGTCATTTTTGGCAAAGGTGCAGGGGGAGTTTGACCCCAAGCAGTACCCCACCGAGTTAGAGCTGCGATTGAAGGAAGGTGCGCAAGTGATGTTCATCAAAAACGACGTGGACGGCAACTACGTGAACGGCACTATTGGCAAAGTCACAGCTTTTGACAGCGAAGGCATCAAGGTCTTCACCGATGAACAGGGCAGCCCAAAAATCATCACCGTAGTGCCTGCCAAGTGGGAAATCATCCGCTACCGTCCCGGCAAGGAGAACCCGAACGAGATTGAAACGGAGGTGGTGGGTACGTTCGAGCAGTACCCACTTCGGTTGGCTTGGGCGGTGACCATCCACAAGTCACAGGGAAAAACTTTTGACAAAGTAATAATTGACATGGACACGGGAGCGTTTGAGTTCGGTCAAACATATGTGGCTCTGAGCCGTTGCCGCACTTTGGAAGGCATCGTGCTAAAACAAAAGCTCAAACTGACCGATATTTTGACGGATGAACGGGTAGTGGACTTTTACGAACAGCATTTTTAACGTAAAAGACCATACCTGAGAGTCAGCGCCAACCCCTACGTTTCAATTCTAAACACAACAAAATCAATTACTTATGAACGTGAGGTTTGGATTAATTTAGGCTGCAATTTTGACACATTTCGACTTTGAA
>CAYTZS010000231.1:0-3003 GCA_964442355.1 uncultured Saprospiraceae bacterium
AGGCAGCAGGCGCTCCAAATGGGTGAGCATATAATCTTGCCGACGCAGCTCTTCGGTCATGCACAAAAATTCATATTCCTGTTCGATGGAGAATCCGACGAGGTGTGCAATCTTGTAGGTGTTGAAGTCCGCAGAATGCTCCGGCAACGGCTTGGTGATGTTCATGATGCGGTAAAGTTCGCCGAGGTTTTCGATGATGCGTTCGTTGATGACGAAGTCGCCCTCCGTGTCGAAGGGCATCCGCAGGATTTCAGCACCTGTGTAAAGCCGGTTTTCGACCTGCTGATGAAACTCAAGGATTTTGAAAAGGCCGATGCCACGGGTACGGATGTCCATTTCGCCCTTTGGATAAACTTTGTCAATGGCAATCAGCTCGATTTCGGTGCCGATTTCCTGCACTTTGTCCTCTATGAAGGCCGGGATGCCAAAAGTAGTACCATTGGCCTCGCACTCGTTTATGAGTTGCTTGTACCTGGGCTCGAAAATGTGCAGGTTCAGCAGTTCGCCCGGAAAAGCTACCAACTTCAAGGGGAACATCGGTAAGATGACGGTTTGCATCAGTCAGAAATTTGCGCCAAAGGTAGGCAATTGCGGATAATAGCTGTTGGCCTCTAGCGTTTCTGGATTTGCTCGCTGTCACATAAATGTCATTTGAAAACGGTTGGAATCTTTGCTAACTTTCCGCCTGAAAATCATAACCTCTAGCTCACAACCACAACTTCTAAATCTATCACCAACATGTTCCAAATCATTTCAAGAAAACAATCTTTTACCATTCTTTTCCTCGCCCTTGTCTCCTTCGCTGGCTTTTACGCCTGCGGCAAAAAGGACGCGCTCCGTGCCAAGGAAATCCCAGAAGCCGTCAAAAGCTACGTCTATGCCTACACGTCCGGCGTCATCTCCAAGGCCGACCCCGTGCGGATTCGCTTTGCTGGTGCTGCCGTTGCTGCCGACAAAGTGGGCACTGAGGCCAACGGTGTGCTAAAATTCGAGCCTTCCGCCAGCGGCGAAGCCATTTGGGAAGACGACCACACCATCCGCTTCGACCCCAAAGACGGCTGGGAGAGTGGTACGGCTTACATCGCAAAAGTCAGCCTCTCGGATGTCTTCGACAACCTGCCGGAGGAGGCTCGTGGCTTCGAGTTTGACTTCCTCGTGCGGGAGCAGAACCTGAGCGTGGAAGCCTACGGCATCGAGGCGGAGGATGCCAGCGACCTCAAGCGCCAACTGCTAAAAGGCGCCGTCACCCTCACCGACCGGGTGGCGAAGAACGAAGACCTCGAAAAAATCCTGAAAGCCACCCAAAGCGGCAAGGCGCTTCCCGTCGTTTGGGAGCACAGCGAGGACGGCCTCACGCATGATTTTACCGTTGGTGAAATCGTGCGGGGCACCAGTGCCTCCGAAGTCAAACTGGCTTGGGATGCCGACGACCTCGACATTGACGCCGAAGGCGAAACCAAGGTCGTCATCCCCGCTTTAGGCGACTTCACGGTCATGTCCGCACGGGTGGTAGAGGCTGACAATCAATACGTTGTGCTGCATTTCAGCGACCCCTTGCTGGCTTCGCAAGACCTGAACGGCCTCATCGGCTTCAAGGGCGAACCCAAGGTGGCGGGCGACAGCTACTACTACGAAAACACGGGCAACATCACCCTGAACTTCACGGTGGACGGCAACAAAATCTTCGTCTATCCAAGCCAACGTTTGGCAGGCCAAATCGGCTTTGAAGTGCGCCCCGGCGTGAAAAACGCAGCAGGCGAAAGCATGGACAAACCGACCATCTGGCAGGTGGATTTTGAACCCATCAAACCACGGGTGCGCCTTGTGGGTCGAGGTGTCATACTGCCGAGCAGCGAGCAGGGCCTCGTGCTGCCTTTCGAGGCGGTGAGCCTGCAAGCCGTGGAAGTGGAGATTTTCAAAATTTACGACAACAATATCTTGCAGTTCCTGCAAACCAATGACCTCGATGGGCAGGACAATTACGAACTGCAACGGGTAGGCCGGGTCATCAAGCGCCAAATGGTGCCGCTCAAAGGGCTGAACCCCAAAAGCAATGCTGGCGGCTGGACCCGCTATGCCCTTGACCTGAACAAGCTCTTCACCGCCGACCCGAATGCCATTTACCAAGTTCGCATCGGCTTCCGGCCTGAGTACGCCATTTACAAATGTGGCAACCGCAAGGACGCCGACAACTTGAAGGAGTTGAGCAGCCAAAGCTACACCGACGAGAACGGCGAAATCCGCTCGTTCTGGGGCGATTACTACGGCATGGACGGCTACTACGAGGACTTCCAGTGGCAGCACCGCACCAATCCCTGCTACGGCGCCTACTACAATTCCGAGAACTTCGTGCAGACCAACGTGCTGGCCAGCGACCTCGGCATCACGGCCAAGGGCGGCAACGACAATTCGATGTTCGTGGCCGTGGCCGACCTGCGCACTACGGAGAGCGTCGGCGAGGTGGACCTCGAATTTTACGATTTCCAACAACAGCTCATTGGCTCCGCCAAAACAAATGGCGATGGCATTGCGGAGCTGAAACTCGACAAAAAGCCCTTCCTTATCATTGCGAAGAAAGAAAAAATGAAGGGCTACCTGAAAACCGCCGACGGCAACGCCCTCAGCCTCAGCCGCTTCGACGTGGCGGGCGAGGTGGCGCAGAAGGGACTCAAGGGCTTCCTCTACGGCGACCGTGGCGTTTGGCGGCCCGGCGACAGCCTCTTCCTCAATTTCATCCTGGAAGACAAGGACGCTACCCTGCCCGACAACTACCCCATTGCCTTTGAGCTGATGGACAGCCGTGGGCAAAACCAATACAAGACCGTGACCACCAAGAACCTGCAGAACCTCTATGCCCTGCCCGTGGCCACCCGCTCCGATGCCCCCACGGGCAACTGGACGGCGACCGTGAAGGCGGGCGGTGCCACGTTTACGAAGACGATAAAAATTGAAACGGTCACGCCGAACCGCTAGAAGATTGACCTCGATTTTGGTAAAAAAGAA
>CAYTZS010000231.1:3013-7638 GCA_964442355.1 uncultured Saprospiraceae bacterium
CCAGTAAGGACGAACCCGCCAAGGCCAAAATCCAAGTGGATTGGCTGCACGGCGCACCCGGCAAGAATCTCCGCACGGTGGTGGAAGCCGAGGTGAGCGCCGTGAAAACGGAGTTTGCGAAGCTGCCAGACTTTAATTTTGACGACCCTGCGAGGACAATGTACACCTCTGCACCGACCGTAATTTACGATGGCATGACCAACGGCGACGGGGCGGCCAATTTCTCCGCAAATATCTACGCCAACAATGCCACGGCCCCCGGCAAACTGAACGTGAACCTGCGGGCGAGGGCCTTTGAAAAAGGCGGCGATTTCAGCATTTACAATACCAAAATGCCGTACTCGCCATATTCCAGCTATGCTGGCGTGTTGATGCCGAAAAACGGGCAGGGCGAGCAGCGGGTGGACGTAGGCAAAGATGGAGTTGTGAAAATGGTGGCCGTGGATGAAAAAGGGACGCCGCTCCGTGGCAAAAACCTCAGCGTCGGCCTCTACCGGGTCGAGTGGCGCTGGTGGTGGGACCAAGGCGACGACTATGTTTCGCAGTTCAATTCCGCCAACCACTTCAACGCCATCAGCACCGAGGGCGTGGTGACGGACGCCAACGGCAAGGCCAGCTACAATGTGAACGTGAACACTTGGGGCCGTTACATGGTCAGGGTCTGCGACACGGAGAGCGGCCACTGCACGGGCGACTTTTTCTACGCTGGTTACCCTTGGTACGGCGAAGAGGACGGCAGCATTGCCGCAAGGCAGGAAGCCGCCATGATGACCTTCACGGCTTCGAAGGAGAAGTACAAAGTGGGCGAGGACATCGAAATCACCGTTCCCGCAGGGGAAAAAGGCCGGGTGCTCATCACGCTGGAGACCGGGACGAAAGTCATCAAATCCATGTGGAAGGACGCCAAGCAGGGCGAGAACAAGTTCAAGTTCGAGGCCACGGCGGAGATGTCGCCGACGGTGTACGCCCATGTGAGCCTGCTGCAACCGCACGGACAGGCGAAGAATGACCTGCCCATCCGCATGTACGGCGTGCTGGCGGTGGACGTGGAAGACCCGAAGACCTTGTTGAAACCCACCATCAAAATGGCCGCCGAACTCAAGCCAGAACAGGAGTTCACGGTGGAAGTGAGCGAGGAAAACGGGGAGGACATGGCCTATACCATCGCCGTGGTGGACGAGGGCCTGCTCGGCCTCACCAATTTCAAGACGCCTGACCCGCACGGCGCACTATACGCCCGTGAGGCTTTGGGGGTAAAAACTTGGGACTTGTACGACTACGTGCTGGGCGCTTATGGCGGCGAGTTGGAGCGCATCCTGGCCATCGGTGGTGACGGCGAAATCAACGCCCCCTCGGAGCGCAAGAACGCCAACCGTTTCAAGCCCGTGGTGCTCCACGCTGGGCCGTTCAACTACACGGGCGGCAAAAAGACGCA
The DNA here is from genome assembly GCA_964442355.1 of uncultured Saprospiraceae bacterium. Taxonomy (GTDB): domain Bacteria; phylum Bacteroidota; class Bacteroidia; order Chitinophagales; family Saprospiraceae; genus UBA6168. Next base: position 4,449 of record CAYTZS010000231.1, read on the forward strand.
CAAGTTCAAGATGCCCAATTATATCGGCTCGGTGCGGGTGATGCTCGTGGCCGCCAATGCTGATGCTGCCTACGGCAATGCGGAGAAAATCGTTCCCGTGAAAAAGCCGCTGATGGCGCTGGCCACGCTGCCCCGTGTGCTCGGCCCCGGCGAGACCCTGAAACTGCCCGTCAGCATTTTTGCGATGGAAGCCAAGGTGAAAAACGTGGACGTGAGCATCGCTGAAACGACGGGCTTGGTGAACGTGGTAGGCGGCGCTACCCGCCAAATGAGCTTCGCAAAACCGAGCGAGGACATGACCTCTTTTGACCTGAAAGTGGGCGAACGGACGGGCATTGCGAAGTTCAAAATCACGGCCAAGGGCGGCGGCGAAACCGCCACGCAGGAAATAGAACTGGATGTGCGCAACCCGAACCCCTACGTGACCCGTGTGGCCGAGGGCATCGTGCAGGCGAACGGCAGTTGGAGCCAGCCCTACAAGGCATTTGGGACGCCCGGCACGAACAACGCCGTGCTGGAAGTGTCCGCCATACCGCCGCTCAAGCTCGGCGAGCGCCTGAAATACCTGCTGCAATACCCGCACGGCTGCATCGAGCAGACGACCTCGGCGGCCTTCCCGCAGCTCTACGTGGACAAGCTGACCAAGCTCGACGCCAAGCAAAAAGCCGACGTGACCGCTAACGTGAGCGCCGCCATTGACCGCCTGAAAAACTTCCAATTGCCGAGCGGTGCATTTACCTACTGGCCCGGCGGAGACTACGATACTTGGGGCACGAACTATGCCGGACACTTCCTGCTGGAAGCCAAGGCACTCGGCTACAAAGTGCCCGATGCGATGATTGACCGCTTTGTGAAATTCCAACAGAGCGAGGCCAAGCGCTGGAACCCCGACAACCGGGGCGCTGAATACAGTTGGATAGAACTCGACCAGAGCTACCGCCTCTACACGCTGGCCCTGGCGAAGAAACCCGAAACGGGCGCCATGAACCGGATGCGGGAACTGAAGAACCTCAGCCCCGAAAGTCGCTGGCGCCTCGCCGCTGCTTACGCCCTGAACGGCAAGACCGACATCGGGAAGGAAATCGCCAAGGCGCTGCCGACAACTGGCAAGGTGTACAGCTACTGGGGCCACAGCTATGGCTCGCAACTGCGGGACGAGGCCATGATTCTGGAAACGCAGGTGCTGCTCGGCGACATGACCGCCGCCGCTGCCAACCTCCGACACGTGGCCGAAAGCTTGGCCAACGAAAGCTGGTATTCCACACAAACGACCGCCTACTCGCTTCTGGCCATTGGCAAATTCGCAGGGAAATCGAAGGTGAGCGACGAGTTCCGCTTCAGCTACGACCTCGGCGACGGCAAGGTGGTGAATGCTGGCAGCAGTACGCCCGTGTTCCAAATCAGCGTACCGCTGAACGGCACGGAGAAGTCGCTTTCGGTGAAAAACAGCGGCGCAGGCATCCTCTATGCCCGCCTCATCAGCACGGGACAGCCGCTGGTGGGCGATGCCACGGCCACGTCCAACAACCTGAAAATAGAGGTGAACTACACCACGCCCAGCGGCCAGAAGCTGAACCCGGCGGCCATCCCGCAGGGCACCGACTTCATCGCTGAGGTGGTGGTGACGCACCCTGGCACCCGTGCCATGAACTTCGAGGAAATGGCGCTGACACAGATTTTCCCCTCCGGCTGGGAAATCATCAACGCCCGCCTGCACAACATGGCCGAGTTCAGCAATACCAACGTACCGGAATACCAGGACATCCGTGACGACCGGGTGCTGACCTATTTCGACATCCCAAGGGCTGCCCGCCAAGTGTATCGGGTGCGCCTGAACGCCGCCTACCAAGGCCACTACTACCTGCCGACGGTGGGCTGTGAGGCGATGTACGATAATACGATTTCGGCGAGCAAGGCGGGGATGTGGGTGGAGGTGGTGAGTGGGGAGAAGAGTATTTGATTGGGGATTTTGGATTGACGATTTACGATTGGGGAGTCAGGCAGGAATTAAGTTTTCTGCCTGACTTTTTATTTTGAGCAACATTTGTTCTTGCTTATCTTGCATCAGCTTTTAGCGTTCAACGTTCACATACTATCCGAAAACTCAAACGATGACCGACAAACAAATTGAACAACGCTGGAAATTGTTGGAAGACCAACTGACCTTGGGTGTTTGGTATGAAAAAGAGTTCAGGGAAAAATTGGGAAATAAGGGCTACCAAGATTTCATTGACACCATTCTTGACGAGATGATTTTCTTGAAAAAACTCAAAAAGAAATAAGCCATGCTGACAAACAGAGAAGCTTTTTTGAAAAAATACTTTGCCGAAACCAAAAGGGAAAAGCAGCTTTCTATGTTGAAAGATTATATGCTTTTGCTATCTCCAGAAGAATTGACGGAGTTTGTGAAAGAGCCAATTCGCTTCTTAGGTGAGGCGCTGAAAAGCTCGGAAGTAAGTGACGAAAGCAAGGCAAGCATCTTTGAAAAGCTGGACGAGTTGACGTTTTTGTTGAGTGGGAAGGCAGTGGCACATACTTGAATGGCCTACGCACTGCGGCCAGAAGCCGGAACCTTAGCCCGTCAACAAGCAAAGCTAGTGACGAGCGGCGCCGTTTTTCAATTGAAAAGACAGGGTGTTCGCCAGCGGGGGCATTTGATTACTATTTTCTGGAATGTCAGGCAAAAATTTGGGGGTTTCTGCTTAACGTTCAAATTCTGTAATTAACTTTGTCTCGACATTCAATAGAATGCTTAAAACCTTTTTTTAAAAATTAAATGCAACAAAAATGGCAGCATCTAAAATTATCGTAGGAAGTCCAAATTGGACAAGAAAGGCTATGTAGAAAATAGACCAACGGAAAAGAATTAGACTAGTTGTTAATGGTCCTCAAGCCTTTGCTGCATGGCAGGCGTTAATAAATAATCAAGGTTCAAACGTCGCCCCTCTTGCTGGAGCTGAAATCGTAGCAATCACAGCTGCGGCAGCAGTTACAGTAATTGCAGTAGTTGGGTTGGGAGTTTTAAGTGCAGTTTGTTTATACGGAATCCATAAAGGTTACGAGATTGAAGCAAGTCATGAAGCACATGGTCCATTGCCTTTTGATAATGAGCTGAAGTTTGATTTAAAGCCTCCACGATAGTTGACAAATATTGCCATACCCTGCGCCAACAGGGATGTGGGTGGAGGTG